>CANJLU010000043.1 GCA_947475085.1 Coxiellaceae bacterium | reverse complement strand
ACCAGAGGAAGGAAGAGTAGCTTCAATATTAGAGCCGAGATGAAAAAATCCTAGTTTTAGTTCTGTAAGTCTAGAGTTACTGTTTTTAAAAAAAGTCAAGTATTCTTCTGCTACTTGTTTAGAAATACATATCATCCCATCTGCTATTTCAGCGGTTATTTTAACCCATGAGAGAAAGTTATTTTCCATATAATGGAAAAAAAAATCTGGGCATAAAACGGGTAAAAGGTCGTAAACAATAAAATAAAATTTTATTCCTAGCACACGCCAATTTTGTAAAATTGGTTTTGATAGAGGAATGGCATCAATACATAAATCTAAACCTAAAAAAATATCCTCTGAATTAACTTCCACTATACTATCTTCAAATATTTGTTTTTCTATTTCTAAAATTTGGGCAACATAATTTCTAGCATAACGATAATGCGTTTTGTTACTCAAGTAGATAGGTTCTATCCGAAATCCTTCCGGAGGACTATTTAATAATGAAATTAATATACCCCGAACAACGCGCTGGATACCGGATTTTAAATCAATATTTACTAGTGTAGTTATATCAATTAAAAGTTGAGATAATCCAATTGATAAGCGATTGGCAGCAATATTAGAGGCTGTAGCTACCATTATTGAATCATCAACTATTTTTAAAAAATCATTTTTAGCTAGATTTTTAATTAATTTTTTTTCTAAAAAGTTAGGGTTGTTTTTAAAAAAATATTGGATAATTTCAGTATATTTTTCGCCTACATTAGTTGGGTGATGATATTTTTTAATATAATTAATAGCTTTATGAGAAATTTGATTTCTTAACTCATAATTATTATATAAATGTATTATTGCTCTTTCTAGTTCTATATCGGTAAAGTTTTCATTTAACTTATATAATACTTCATTAGGAAATTCTCGTGAACTACCATGATTATTCACAATTGTTGGTATTCCTGCAGCTAAGCAATTTATAATACAAGACGAGGTTTCACCTCTAGAATGGGTACGTAATTGAATAGCTAAGTCTGCAGCAGATAAATAATTTGCAAATAATTCAGAAGAAACAAAATGAGTTATAGAAATTTTCTGATATAATTGATTTTTTTTAATTATTTTAACGAGTTTGACGCCGTAATTATGAACAAGAATTTCACCTACAAAAACTAAGTGAAAGTTAGATTTATTAAATAATTGTGAATTTTTTAAACTTAAACATATACGATGAATTAGTTTGCTAGGAGTAATAAAACCAAATGAACATACCAGAAAATCATTATCAGAAAAACCTAGCTTTTCTCTAGCGCTTTTTCTATCTTTTTTTTGATAATTTAAAAATAACTGAGGAATTTTTTGTATAAATATAGGATTATTAGTTTTGTACCATTTTTGAAGTAAATCGACTGCCGTTTGAGAATGTACAATAATTCCAGTAGCCTTTTCTAAGACCTGAAAATTGCAGGGAAATAATTTAATGGCTGCTTTATTTCCCTTTTCTTTATTATAAAGCAAAGCTGAATGACCATGTGAATAATAGAGAGCACGTAAAAAAATAAATCTTTCCTCGACGTTAATATTACTCGCAAAATGTAGCACATCACTAAAGAAAAAATCATGTAGAACTACTATACCTGGAAACAATTCCAATAATTTAAACATGTAGTAATTAAAATACGAATTGCCCAATTGATATAAAATAATATCAAAAGAAGACGCATGCTGAATAAACCAATCAGAATCCTGTATCGTAAAATTGGCTATAGGCCAATCATTAAATATAGATACTTTTTCGACAATAATTACAATATCATAAAAGCGTGCTAATTCAGGAAGTAATTTTAAGCTGTAATTAGCTATTCCTGTTTTATCAGGCGGCAAAGGAGATACGAAAGCCATTTTTATTTTGACGGATGGAAAATAACTCTCTTTAAAGTATCTTTTTTTGTTATTTTTTTCCAATGTTTCATACGATTCTAAAACTTTTTTTGCAGTAATATCCCAAGTAAATTTCTTTGATTGTATTTTTCCATGTTCTTTTATAAAATTACGAAATGCTTCATTGGTTAATCCTTCTTTCATTTTTTTTGCAATTTGATTTGGTTTTGTTGGATCAAATAATGCATCTTTGCAATCAATAATTTCTGGTATGCTAGATGTGTTTGAAGCAATAACTACCGCTTCACAAGCCATGGCTTCCAATAAAGGCAGGCCGAGCCCTTCACGTAATGAAGGAAGTATGAACAAATGACATAAATTATATAAAATGGATAATTGTGTATCTTTTATGTAACCGGTAATAATTATTTCATTTTTCTTAAGAAAAAATCGGTTAGCTATTAAAAAAATATTTTTACGGATATCATCATTTGCATTTCCTACTATGACTAATTGATATTTTTCTCTTAAATCACCTGTCAATAAAGAAAAAGCTTCAATTAACCCGTGAATATTTTTGCGATGATCAAAATCGCCCACATAAAGAATAAATTTTTTATTAATACCGTAACTTTTTTTAATATCAGAGCGATCTTTTTCACTAATTTTGATGGGTTTAAATTGCTGACAAACTCCCGCCGAGCAATTGATAATTCGATCAGAATCAATTGATAGCAAATCGATAGCTTCTTGTTTAGCAGAAGATGAAATAGCCAATAATAAATTGGCTTTTTTTAAATCTTGTAATTTTTTATAATAATATTGAGATATATTACTATTTTGTAAATAATCTTTTGAAAATATGAGAGGAATAAGATCGTACAAAGTAACAGATGTTAAAGGAAAATGATCAGTAAATGATATGGAGCTTACTGCGTTATCTATTAGCCCTTCAAATAAACTACTTATATGGATGATATCAGGGGATAAATTATGTATAAAGGAGCTTCTTAATTTTTTTGAAATATTTGAATTTCTGATATTTTCTAAGTAATATTCTGCTGAAGGTCGATTAGTATGGAAAATCTTTATTTGTTGTTCAGGAATTAAATCTTTAAAAGAAAAACGTAGCGATTCAATTGTATCTGGAAAACAACTATTTAATGCCAACCAAATATCGTGCTTGCCTGCGTTTTTTGCAATTGCTTGCGCTAATGCTAAAGAGTATCTTCCTATTCCTCTTAAACGGCTTTCACTTTGTGCCGCTTGTAAATCAATAACAATTCTCATAATTTGTTATTATTATTTTGACACGGTATTATTTCTTTTTTTAAATTAGTATAAATTTCTTTAATTGTTGGAGATAGCTCATATTTTATTTCTAGAGATGAAAGCGGAGAAATAATATTTTGACAAAGAATATTATTTTTATTTGATATTAATCGTTGAAACTCTGTTAAAAGATGTGGACGATCTTTTAATTTTGTTAATAAAGTAGATTTGCAAGTTATTCTATTTAACATTAATTTTAATATAGGTATATATATTCTTATTATAAAAAAGGTTAAGAAAAAATTTGAATAAAAAATTTTATCTAAAGCCTTAGGATTTTTTAAGTGCAATCGCAAAAGCTTTAAAATATTATATAGTTTAGGATGCAGTGAAAGCCTAGACTTAATTTTTATTTTTAAGTGTATTGGTATAATAATTTGTATTAACTTAGAATAAAAAATCTTATCAATCAGTTTAAATGTGTAAATCACAGTTATTTTAAGCGCATATTTTTTTATCTTAAAAATTAACTTAATTGTTTTAATAAAAGTTAGTTTAAATTTTTTTAAAAAAAATTTTCTAACATTTAAATCTATCATGCTGTATTTATAAAACAGAAGAGTAAAATTGGCTCGTTCCATTTTTTTTAATTTAATCGGCTTAAATCGGCATCCACCATCATTCGGACTAATTTTTCTAAATTTGTTTTTGCCTCCCAATTTAAATTTTGTTTTGCTTTGCGAGGATCACCCAATAAGATATCGACTTCAGCAGGCCGAAAAAATTTTTTATCAATAACAATATAATCTTCGTAATTTAGATCTACTTGGGCAAACGCTAACTTACAAAGTTCTCTAACTGTAATACTATGACCTGTTGCTATAACATAATCATCAGGTTTTTCCTGTTGCAACATTAACCACATCGCTTCAACATAATCTCCTGCAAATCCCCAGTCTCTTTTTGCATCTATATTACCAAGGTGCAATTTTTCTAAAGTACCTCTTTTTATAGAGGCTACTGCGTGAGTTATTTTACGACTAACGAATTCCATTCCTCGCAAAGGAGATTCATGATTAAACAAAATACCATTGGAAGCATGAATTCCAAAACTTTCTCGATAATTAACCGTCATCCAATGCCCATAGAGCTTTGCTACTCCATAAGGACTACGAGGATAAAAGGGAGTTTTTTCATTTTGTTGCTCTGCTTGAATTAAGCCAAATATTTCACTACTAGAAGCTTGGTAAAATTTGGCTTTTGGATTAATTAAACGTATAGCCTCTAATAGGTGGGTAACACCAAGTGCGGTGACTTGCCCAGTTAAGCTAGGTTGCTCCCAAGAAGTACCTACGAAGCTTTGTGCAGCAAGATTGTAGATTTCATTGGCTTTGGATATTTCCATCGCCCGGACTAAGGAGGCAGGATCCATCATATCTCCATTAAGCAACTTAATGGCAGGTTCGATGCCTAATTCGCGTAAACGCCACAAGCTATCACTAGTTCGGCGTGCGACTAAACCATACACTTGATAATTTTTTGAAAGCAAGAACTTTGCAAGATAGGCACCATCTTGACCGGTAATGCCAGTTATCAATGCTTTACTACTCATCTAAATCCATTTTGTGAATTAAAAAACTTACATTGCCAAAATTGAGAATTCCACTGTACTATATCTACTTGGTATATTCAATACAGAAATTGAAATGCATTTAATGGCTTTGAAAGTTTTCCTAATTTAATTAGTATACGCATTTCTCTAATAGTCAGTAATAGTATCAATTTACTTTTCAGTTTATACCTGTACAATTCACAAGGAATTTTTCTTAATCAATTTTGATGTTTAAAACGTTATATTCATCTCAAGGAAATAGTGTAAAGATGAACCCAAGGAATGATCTCTTAAGCGAAAATATGGACATTGTAAAAACTAAAACAACTTATATTGGTTTGTTTATACTGTATGCTATGCTTGCTTTTTCTTTTTTGTCACCTATAGCAAGCGATAAAGTAGTACCTGAGGCAGGAACTGGATTAGAAGGCTATACTCGTTTGGTTGTCCAGGCAGGCCGAGCTTTAAAAGAAGGTCAGTTTCCTTTACGTATTACTCCTATTGAACATACGGGCCTAGGCTATCCAGAATTTCAATTTTACTCGCCGTTAACTTACACTGTTGTCGGGTATATATATAACACGTTTACACCAAAAAACCCCTTCTTGGCTTTTAAAATAACGATTTGGCTAGGATTTATTATTGCTGCTTTTTACATCTTTCGCTTAGCAAAGCAAATAACACAAGACAGTATCGCTTCTACCTTAGCGGGTGTAAGTTATATAGCCGCGCCATATGTGCTAATTAACATGCATGTAAGAGGCGCGACTCCTGAATTAATTGGTCAGTTTATATTACCCATTGTTTTGTATTATACCTGCCAACCTTTTTTTAAAAAAAAATTATCGCTGAATAGTTTAATTATTTCAGGTTTAATGTGGGCTGCATTAGCTATGACACATTTGATTACATTTGTTAATACATCTATCATGATAGGTTTCTTTCTTCTTTTTATAAAAACAGAATCACGGTTTAAAAAATTGATCTTTTCTGGATTAGCTTATTTATATGGATTTTTATTAGCAGCTTGGTATTTAGGCCCAGTTATTCTATATCAACATTTACTCAATATTTCCGATACATTAATCAATCCTACATCGACTAATTTTCTTACTTTATTTTCTAGGCTATGTGCAGTAGTTAATACTTCTCCTGTTACGACGGCATCCTATGCTAGAACAGGTTTGGACTTAGTCTTATCACCGCCTTGTTATCCAGCCGTAGGGTTAATTACATTGTTATCAGTAGGTTTATGTAGTTATATGACTTGGATTAAAACAGAAAATTTTAAGCATTTGAATGAAAATCTAACAAAGCCATTATTATTAATGTTTTTTTTAGCATTTTTTTTGACATGGTCACCATTTGATTTTTGGAAATTTTTACCAAAAATATTAGTTATAGAGCAATTTAGTTACCGCTTTCTGGCGCAAGTGGTATGGATAGGAGCTTTAATAGTCGGACTGGCAATTAAGATTTTTACTAAGGGAAGATACCCTATACATAGCATGATTATAGGATTGGTGGTTATTTGCTTGAGTAGTAGTAGTTGGTTAATGGCTGAATATGACCATGCAATTCCAATGTCAAGTATAGTATCAGATCCAAATATTTATAATACGGCTTTTTTAATGAAACAGACTCCACAATTGAATAATGAGAGTAATTTGGAGCCATTAATTATGGACCATATGACAATAAATTCTCACTGCAATAAAATTAAAGATAAATTGAGTTGCAAATTCTTAGCACCTACAGAGGGTATATTTGAATTGCCAGTAATATATTATCCAAACTTACTTACTATAACCCTAGATGGCAAAAAGGTATCTTATTTACGTATAAAATTTGAAGGATATTATTTAGCTGGGTTAAAGCTGAAACCAGGACAACATCACATTCTGATTAAATTTACTGGTTTGGCGTGGGCTAATTGGTTAAGTTTAATGGCATTGTTTGTTTTAATAGGGTTTATGCTCTTTTATTTATTGAATGTAATATTTAAAAAAGTCAATTGGGTTGGTGGTGAAATGGATTTGATTTGAAGCGTTTTAATAAAAATACTCATACTCTAAATTAATCTTTAAAAGGAAGTTATGGTTTTTAATGGTCATCGAAGTTATATTGGGTTATTCTTGCTTTATGCCATTCTATCCTGTTCATTTTTGGCACCAATTGCAAGTAATATAGCTGTTCCAACAACTTTAGACCTATGGACAGACACAAATTTGTTGGTTCAAGCGGAGCTTGCTTTAAAAGAAAATCAATTTCCGATACGAGTAGCGCCGAGTCAACATAATGGCATGGGTTACCCCGAATTTCAATTTCATTCGCCTTTGCTTTTTACCATTGCAGCCTATACTTACAGGATACTTACTCCAGCTAATCCCTTTTTGGCTTTAAAAATAACGATCTGGCTATCATTGCTTATTGTTGGTATTTATACTTACCGATTAGCAGTACAATTAACCCATGATAGCATCGCCGCAGCGCTAGCAGGTGCAGCATATATGGCATCTCCTTATCTTTTAATTAATATACTTGATAGAGGCGATGTCGCCGAAGCAACTGGTCAGTGTATACTACCAATTATTTTATACTATAGTTTTCAATTATATTTAGAAAAAAAAAATTCTATCAATAATATGTGTATTACTGGTTTGATGTGGTCGGCATTAGCCATGGTATATTTGATTACTTTTGTACACACTTCGATCATTTTGGGTTTATTTTTCTTTTTTTTAAGGACTGAAGCTCGTTTTAAAAAATTACTTTTGACTGGATTAGCTTATTTTTTTGGATTTTTACTAGCTGCATGGTATTTAGTACCGATTATTATTTATCATTCATCATTATATATTTCAGATACTTTAACGGATCCAGGCTATTATAATTATTTTACTTTAGCTCCTAGGTTAAGCTCTCTCGTTTCACCTTCAATCTTTTCTATCTTGTCTTATGCTAGAAACGGATATGACACAATACTATCTCCGCCATTTTATCCGTCTATCGGCTTGGTCATTATGTTTGCAGTAGGGCTATGCGCCTATGTAGTTTGGATTAACCCCAAAAGATTTAAGATTGTAAATAAACCGCTGATAGCCTTATTGCTAAATATGTTTTTTTTCACATTTTTAATATCTTGGTCCCCTTTTAGTTGGAACTTTTTACCAAAATTCTTAGTTATTGAGCAATTTAGCTATCGATTCGTAGCTCAGATGATTTGGATAGGAATTTTACTAGTGGCCATAGCAATAAAAATTGTCACAAATGGAAAGAACCCCATGCAAACTCTTATTATGGGATTAATAATTATATGTTTTAGCAGTGGCAGTTGGCTAATGATAAAATATGAACATGCTACTCCTATATCTAGCATTATATCGGGATCTCTTTTGGATTATTTAAATGTTTTTTTAATGAAACCCAGCCAAAAACTAAGTAAAGAAGTTAGTATAGAGCCACTAATTATGGATCACGCCACAGTACGCTCACACTGCAATAAGATAAATGATAAATTAAATTGTCAATTGTCCAGTCCAACTGGAGGCTTGTTTGAACTGCCAGTCATATTTTATCCCGATTTACTAAGTATGCAAGTTGATGGTAAAAAAGCATCTTATTTACCTATCCGATTTGAAGATTCTTATTTAGCCGGCTTAAAGCTTAGCTCTGGCGTTCATAATATTATGATTAAATTTACTGGGCTTGCTTGGGCAAATTGGTTGAGTTTAACAGCTTGGTTTATTTTGATAGTGATGGGATTTTTCCATTTGGTTTATAGTTTATTTAATAAACCTCGTTTTGTTAATAAATTGGTAACTTAATATTTGATAATATTATTCAAGGGAAAATATGGACGTTGAAAATGATACGCGACATTATATAAGTTTGATTATTCTCTATGCTTTGCTTGCTTTTTCCTTTTTGTCACCCTTAGCGAGTAATATTGCCTTGCCACCCGTTACAGATTTTTATCTCAATACTAGCAATGTTATGCAAAGTGCAATGGCCTTAAAAGCAGGGCAATTTCCAATCCGGACAGCTCCAGGTGAGTATAATGGATATGGATATCCAAAATTTCAGTTTTATTCACCTTTTTTTTACACAGCTGCTGGATACATTTTAAACCTATTAACACCCAATAATCCCTTTTTGGCAATAAAAATAACGATCTGGTTAGGATTAGTTTTTGCCGGAATTTATACTTATCGCTTAACAAAACAGATAACTCAGGATAATATCGCTGCTATTTTAGCAGGCGCAGCTTATATATCATCTCCATATTTATTAATTAATATAATTGCTAGAGGGGCAATTGCTGAAGCAATAGGGCAGTGTATAATACCTATAGTTTTATTCTATACTTTTCTACCATATATAAAAGATAAAACTTCCTTTAACAATACATTGATCAACGGACTAATGTGGGCTGTTTTGGCAATGGTGCATTTGATTACATTCGTAAACACATCAATTATGGTTGCCTTATTAGTCTTTTTTACTAAAAAAGAAGAGCACATTAAGAAATTGTTTTTTACTAGCTTAGCTTTTATTTTTGGTTTTACATTAGCCTCATGGCATTTAATGCCGATTATTATTTATCAATCATTACTTAATATTTCTAACACACTAATAAATCCTACAACCTATAACCATCTTACTTTATTTTCTAGATTAATTGCAATTATTTCTACAGCGGTCATTTCTTCTGGGGGGTATTCAAGATCAGGTTTTGATACGATTTTATCACCTCCATTTTATCCTGGAATAGGTTTGAGCATTCTTCTAGGTGTTGGTTTGTGTAGTTATCTCGTTTGGATTAATCCAAAAAAAATTAAAGTTATGAATGAAAATTTAATAAGGTTGTTATTAGGAATGTTTTTTTTAGCATTTTTTTTAACCTGGACGCCTTTTGATTTTTGGAAGTATCTACCTAAAATATTAGTCATTGAGCAGTTTAGCTATCGTTTCTTAACGCAAGTAGTGTGGATAGGAATTTTATTGTTTGGAATAGCAATCAGTATTCTGACTAATAAAAAACATCCTTTGCAAACCTTTATTCTTGGTTTAATCCTTATTTGCTTTAGCAGTAGTAGTTGGTTAAAGGCAGAGTATGGTTATGCGGTACCACTCGCTTTCGTATCCAAGAATACGGCTGAAATAAATATCCCTGGTATTTCCGATGCTTATTTAATTAAACCAACACCACAGATAATGAGACAAATATCCACTGATCCATTAGTTATGGATCATGTCGCTCTAGGAGCTTATTGTAAAAATTTGACTAACAAATTAAGTTGTCATTTCATAACTACAACAAAAGGTTTATTTGAGTTTCCAATTTTATACTATCCAAATTTAATAAGCATAAAAGTGGATGATAGAGAATATTCATATGCACCTATCAAATATAAAAATTATTATTTAACAGCTTTGAAATTGGATATCGGTGAACACAACATTATAATAAAATTTACAGGTTTGCTTTGGGCAAATTGGTTGAGTTTAATAGCATGGAGTATTTTAATAGGAATGGGAATTTTAAATTTAATAAAAATTTTATTAAATTTAAAAAGTTATATTAGAGAGCCAGATTTAGTTTAATAGTTTTATGAATATTCTTTTAAGTTGTCAAACTGTTAAGTATCCTTTGACAGGAATAGGTCGATATACTCTTAATCTATATCATGGACTACAAGAACATAAATATATTAGCCAATTAATATGCATACCAAATATATCTAAATGTAAGAAAAATGTCATTAAAAAGAAGTATATATTCTTGTGTCAATTAAAAAGGATAATTAAGGAATTTCCCGGTAGTTATACAACCTTAAATTACTATCGTAAAATAAAATATACTTATAATACTTATTCATTAATAAATAAAAAATTTGTTTATCATGAACCATGCTATGTTTTGAAACCATATTTAGGACCAAAAATTTGTACTATTCATGATTTGTCTCATATTCATTATCCAGAATCTCATCCAAAGGAAAGAGTCAAGTTTCTACTACGATATTTACCTACCACTATAAATACCGCAGATCATATTATTACAGGTTCCGAATTTATTAGGCAAGAACTGATTAATTTGTGTAATGTATCGTCTGATAAAGTTACCACTATTCACCATGGAATTTCCAAAGTATTTAAAGTCCGTTCTGTTAATCAATTTAATTTTGTTTTATCCCGATATGGATTAAATGGGAAAACCTATCTTCTAAGTGTAGGTACTTTAGAGCCTAGAAAAAATTTGGAACGGCTAATTTATGCTTTTAAGAAACTACCCGAACATCAACGTGTAAAATTTCCATTAGTGATAGTAGGAGTTCAAGGATGGAAAACATGCCATTTAAAAAAATTAGTTCAATCGTTAATTATAAAAGGGCAAATTTATATTTTAGGATATGTTATAGAATATGATTTACCATATTTATATTCAGGGGCCTATGGATTTATTTACTTATCTATTTATGAGGGTTTTGGTTTTCCTATATTAGAAGCTTTGGCTAGTGGTATTCCCACATTAGCAAGCAATATATCTTCTATACCAGAAATTGTAGATAATTCCGCCATATTATGTAACCCATTTAATGTTGATGAAATTACTATTAAAATCAAATACTTATTAGATGATATCAATTGGCGAGAAAAACTTAAAATTAGTGGTCCTAAACAAGCAGAAAAATTTTCATTAAGCACATTTATAGAGAAAACTATTGATGTTTATCGAAAAATATCTGTATTATAATAGGTATTTATCTAGAGTATAATCTATTACATTGTTTTGTATACATTAAATAACTTTACTAATAATAATTAATAAAAGCTAAATATTAACTGACAAATAATCGTTTTCATGTTCTAAAACAATATTTACCCGATCGTAATTATCTTTAAAGCGAATAATATCATCTTCCCCCAAGTAACTGCCTATTTGTAGTTCAATTAAAACCAAATCTTTTTCGTTGATGTTACTCAAGCAATGCTTATCTCCCAATGCAATAAAGGTTGATTCTTTTACATTGAGTGTTATTATCTTTTGATTATTTTCCACAGTGGCAGTTCCCGCAACGACAACCCAATATTCACTTCGATACTGATGCATTTGTAATGATAAACTAGCCCCTGGATGCACTATTAATCTCTTTAATTTATAATTTGGACCTTGATCTAAAATGGTGTAATGGCCCCAAGGGCGATATACGGTTTGATGATAGCGATAAGACTCGTGTCCATTTAACTTTAATTCTTCTACGACTTGCTTGACTTTCTGAACCTGATCATGCTCACAAATTAACAAGGCATCAATAGTATCAACAATGGTTAAATTTTTTACCCCTAGTACGGCAATTAGTCTTCCAGGAGAATTCTGACTATAAATAGTTGTATTATGAGTTTCTTTTAAAAAAGCGTTTCCCACTATACGATTACCATGTTCTGATGGTTCTAATAATGTATTTAATGCATCCCAAGAACCTACATCTGACCAACCAAAATCTGCAGGTATTACAGCAATATTTTCAGCTTTTTCCATTAATGCATAATCAATAGAAATATTTTCTAATTGAGAAAAACTTTTTTCATCTAATTTAACCTTTTCTTTAAATATAATATTTTTTTTAGTGCTTAATTTCCAACAATTTAAGACCTTT
>CANJLU010000042.1 GCA_947475085.1 Coxiellaceae bacterium | reverse complement strand
CGATCATTTTTTTGTAACTGTCGATAAGCCTGTTGAAAAGCTCCATCAGGGGATGAAAACTCTAAAATGGTTTGGCTAACTTCAAGCTCTAATAATGCTTGTTTTAATTGTGTTGCTTTCGCGCCGTTTTGTTCAGCCAGATCACAGACATACCAATGATCCACATGATGCCTTAAAGGGCGCAAGGTATTACTAATATCTTTAGTAGCCAACATACCCGCTACGGCATAGGTATTTCCTAAACAAGGAGTATTCGCCAAACGTTTTGATAAACATTCCCCACCGGCAGGATTATGTGCGACATCAATAATAATTTGGCGGGCATTTTTTTCAATGATTTGAAAGCGACCGGGTATAAAAACCCGCTTTAAACCTTCTTGTATGGCCAGGGGTGTAATAATAAAATACTCGCCGAGTAATTCGACAGCTTGCAAAACTGTCGCAGCATTCTGTAAATCGATGTTGGGTAAAGGTAAATCACGCAGAGTCAGTTGTTGACTGATCCACGACCAGGATTGTCCCTGCATTTTATAATCAAATTCTATGCCTTGCCGATATAAGGGACTGGCTAAAGATTGGGCGGTGTTGAGGATAGATTGCGGCGGCTCAAAGTCGCCACACACACACGGTCGATTCGGACGCATGATGCCGGCTTTTTCAAAACCAATTTTTTCACGCGTATCACCCAGCCAATCCATATGATCTAAATCTATCATGCTGATAATAGCTAGATCCGCATCCACACAATTGACGGCATCCAAACGACCACCTAAACCTATTTCTAAAATAATTGCGTCTAATGCGGCTTGTTTGAAATAACATAAAGCAGCTAAGGTCCCAAACTCAAAATAAGTCAACGAAATATCACCGCGGTTTTTTTCAATATCTAGAAAAACGCGGCATAAGTCTTGATCGCTAATGCACTGCCCGGCAATTTGGATACGTTCCTGATAACGAATAAGATGCGGTGAAGTATAGGTACCGACTCGGTAACCGGCTGCACTTAAAATAGCGGCAGTCAAAGCAACATTAGAGCCTTTACCATTGGTTCCAGCAACCATCACCACCGGACAATTAAAGTTTAATACGGCTAAGCGCTCTGCAATGTGTGAAATGCGCTTTAAACCTAAATCAATGCTGCTAGGATGGCAAGCCTCAATATAAGTTAACCAATCGGATAATGTTCGAGAATCTAAGCTTAATTCATTAGAGATCGTCATTGGCAATGGCTGTGAGTGAATAACGTCCTTGATTCGCTGCCATCAATTTATTTAATAACGAAGCAATTTTATCTTTTAATTCCCTTCTGTCGACGATCATATCGATGGCGCCATGCGCTAACAAAAATTCACTACGCTGAAAGCCTTCGGGTAATACTTGACGTACGGTTTGTTCAATAACCCGCGGGCCGGCAAAGCCGATTAAAGCTTTAGGTTCTGCAATAATAACATCACCGAGATTTGCAAAGCTTGCCGATACACCACCCATGGTCGGATCGGTTAACACAGAAATGAACGGCAATCCTTTCTGCTTAAGCTTAGCCAGAACGGCACTGGTTTTTGCCATCTGCATTAGTGAAAATAAACCTTCCTGCATCCGCGCTCCACCACTCGCCGAGATACAGATAAAAGGAATATCTTCTTCTATCGCCCTTAATACACCTTGCACAAAACGTTCGCCTACTGCAGCGCCCATCGATCCACCCATAAAATCGAACTCAAACGCCGCGCAAACAACGGCCCTATCCTTTAATTTTCCTTGCATGACTAACAAGGCTTCTTTTTCACCGGTTTTTTTCATGGCCGATTGCAAGCGATCTTTATATTTAAATTGATCTTTAAATTTGAGTCTATCCATTGCTTCTATTTGGCTGCCTATTTCTTGCCCGGTTTCAGGATCTAAAAGCTGCGCTAAACGCTTGCGCGCCTTAACCCGATGATGATGATTACAGGTGGGACAAACCATCAGATTTCGTTCAAATTCCGCACGATATAAGACTGCGCCGCAGGAATCACATTTAATCCAACTATTTTCAGGAACACCCGTGGTATTGCGAACCACGGTCTGAATTCCTTTAATGACTTTTTTTAACCAACTCATAAGTTTCCTATTAACCCCTCACCCGCTAATTAAATCTTTTCTTCTTAAACCTTTAGTATATACCGTTCAACTATGCACAGTACAAAAATTAAAAAGCCCGTCATGGCGAGGCCGAAACGTCAGTAAGGCCGTGGCCATCCATGGATTGCCACGCACCTATGGTGCTCGCAATGACGATTAATTGATAATGCGCCTCAACCACCAATTTTCAACAATTCCCAATAATGTTGATAAATACTTTCTGCGGCCCCAACATCAACTTGTACCACACTACGCTGTAAGGTCTTTTTATCAGGATAAATCATGGAATTATTTAAGATGGCCTTCGGCATTAGTTTATACGCAGCAAGATTAGGTGTCGGATAACCGGTCGCCAAACTCATTTTTTTAGCAATATCCGGTCTCAATATAAAATTGATAAAAATATAAGCATTATTAACATGGGATGCGCCGATTGGAATCGCCATACTATCGATAGAAATCACAAAGCCTTCTTTAGGATAAATAAAACGTAACGCAGGATTTTCTTGTGCCGCTTGATAAATATCACCATTCCAAGCCATACCGACACTTAAGTCTTCATCAATGAAAAGTGATTTTACCCCATCGTTATTAAACAAGCGTACATTCGGCATTAATTGCCTTAATTTGAGATAGGCCAAACGTATATGCTCCGGATCGATGTCATTCGGTGAATAACCTAACACCATCAATGCCATGGAAAACACTTCATGCACATCGTCTAATAAAAGTAATTGTTTACGGTAACGCGGATTCCAAAAGTCTGCCCAGGCTTGTAATTGTTGTGCGGGATGAATCTTGCTATTAACAACGATACCGGTTGAAGTCCAAAAATACGGAATACTATAACGATTATCTGGATCATACGATTTATTCAGTAACGCCGGATTTAGATTTTTAAAATTCGGTAAACGAGATTTATCCAATGCTTGTAACATGCCTTGTTGGCGCATGCGATCGACAAAATAAGTCGATGGCACGATAACATCATAGCCGGTATGCGGATTCGCTTTAAGCTTCGCATACAAAGTCTCATTACTGTCATAAGTCGTATAATTGACTTTAATTCCAGTTTCTTGCGTAAACTCTTTTAATACATCACTGGAAATATAGCTCGACCAGTTATAAATATTAACGATATTTTCTTCTGCAATCGTGGATCTCGCAAAAAAACCCAAACATAAGATTAAGAAACAAGCGAGACGCATGATTATTGTTTGACCTTTTTAGGTAAGACGAGTTGGAAGGCCACCACGATAAATAAGGTAATCGCAAACATCACCGAACATAATGCATTCAATTCCGGTTTTAAGCCTATTCGCACTAAGGAATAAATATATAAGGGTAAAATTTGAAAATCGGGACCGGTGACAAAAAAACTAATGATCACATCATCGAGTGATAAGGTAAAACTTAATAACCAACCTGCTAAAATAGCCGGCCATAACATAGGAATAATAATCCGCCGAAAACTCATAAAGTCATTCGCACCTAAATCACGCGCGGCTTCAAAAATATTTTTATCTAAACCAGTCAAGCGACTATAAACCGTGACCGCCACAAAAGGAATACAAAAAGTAATATGCGATAATAACAATGACCAAAAACCTAAACGCATGTTCAGTAAAAAAAATAGGATCAACAATGAAATCCCCATGACGATATCCGGCGAGACTATCAATACAAACAATAAACCATGCAGTAAATGCTTACCAAAAAAACGATAACGATACAGACAGGTTGCCGCAATCGTACCTATCAAGGTTGCAAAACTTGCCGCTAACACGCCCACTTCTAATGAATGCAACGCGACAACCGCAAGATTGCTATCATCACCTAATTGTTTATACCAATCTAAAGTAAATCCATGCCAAAGCAATGAGTAGGTTGAATTATTAAAAGAATAAATAATCAACAAAATGATAGGAAAATAAAAAAAGCAGTAGATCACTGCCAAATAACTAAATCTCGCCAATCGGTTCATCGTAATATTGTCCAATTTTATTGGCGCGTCGATAGAGTAACAACAGTACACCCATTGCTAACGTCAGCACCATACTCACCGCAGAACCCAAAGGCCAATTATGCGCAGATAAAAATTCATTTTGAATAAGGTTCCCCACCAACAAGGATTTTGCTCCGCCCAAAATATCCGGAATATAAAACATACTCATCGCTGGCAAGAACACCAAAATGATGCCGCCCATAATACCCGGCAGCGTTAAGGGTAAAATCACGCGCGTCAAAATAGTTAGGCTATTTGCTCCCAAATCACGCGCCGCATCAATAAATTGTGTATCTAATTTTTCGATATTGGCATACAAAGGCAAAATCATAAATGGCAATAAGCTATATACCAAACCAATAATCACTGCGGTAGTGGTGTATAAAATGGTTAACGGGTGGTGAATAATGCCGAGTGAAAGTAGTAAGGTATTTAACAAGCCTTTCGCTTTTAATATTGAGATAATCGCATAAGTACGGATTAAGGAACTGGTCCAAAAAGGAATGATCACTAAAAATAATAATAAACTCTTATATTTAGAATCGAGTCGCGCTAACAGATAAGCAAACGGATAACTGAGTATTAAGCAAATTAAACTACACAGTCCGGCTACACAAAATGAATGCCAAAATACCTTAAAATAAATAGGATTTAATAAAGCTTGATAATTTTGCAGTGAAAACTTCCAACGAATAAGATTGGCCGGATCATTTTCCAGTAAACTTATTATCAATACCAGTAGCGTCGGCAGTAAAGCAAATACAGACAACCACAGCCAAATGATACCTATGGTACTTCCTTTAAAGAGGCGATCAACTTTCATCAGGTAAAATTACCTCCCATCCCGGAATCCAGTGCACCCATACCGATTCTCCACTATGGAAATCTAATTTTTCATCGTCTTCATTGAAAAATTGCGTGGCCGCTAATAAATTTTGACTTTCCAAACGCACCATCAGATCCACGGTAGAACCTTTGTAAATCACTTGTTCAACCACACCCGGAAACATTTGCGACGTATCGGTGACTTCAGCCGGCGACCAAACCTCTAGATCTTCGGGCCTGACTAAAGTATAGACCTTTTGATTCTTGGAAAAATGGCGTCGATTTTTTAACGTAAACTCTTTACCTTCAATCACCGCATGAAACACATGTTCATCGGCAGAAATAATTTGTGTTTCGAAAATATTTACCTCACCGATGAAACGTGCCACACGTAAACTATGTGGTTCTTCGTACACTTCTCGCGGCGTACCGATTTGTTCGATACGTCCTTCATGCATCACCACCACGCGATCCGACATCGACAAGGCCTCTTCTTGATCATGCGTCACAAAGATAAACGTAATGCCCAATTGGGTTTGTAGCTGCTTTAACTCCAGTTGCATGGTTTTGCGCAAGCGATAGTCTAAAGAACTTAACGGCTCGTCCAATAAAAGAATGCTGGGTTTATTCACTACAGCCCTGGCAATGGCTACACGTTGCTGTTGTCCGCCACTTAATTGTTCGGGTTTACGCGCACTTAAGTGTGCCAACTTCACCATATTTAAAGCTTCATCAACCTGTTGCTTAATCTCTGCTTTCGATAATCCACCTTTGCAACGCAAACCGAAAGCAATATTGTCAAAAACATTCAGATGAGGAAATAAAGCATAACTTTGAAAAACGGTATTTACGTGACGTTCTTGCGGCGTTAAGCCTTTAACATTAACACCATTAATGCAGATGACGCCACCATCAGGTTGTTCAAAACCCGAGATCAAACGCAACAACGTGGTCTTTCCGCAACCGCTAGGCCCCAGCAAGGTCAAAAATTCGCCATGCCTCACCTCGAAGTTAATATCTTCTAAAACATCTTCGTCATCGAAGCGTTTAGTAACTCCTTTGAGTTCAAGGACATTCCCATTCATTACACAGGTAACCCCACTTTCATGATGGATAGTAAAATTGAAAGGGATTATGCAATAGAGCTTCAGTAAAACCAAGTATTTTATATCTCGTCATTGCGAGCGCCAAAGGCGCGCGGCAATCCAGATAAAATAACTCCGGTCCCTTAAATCATTTTGAAAAAATCATTTACTGTTTGAGGCAATGAAAAGTTTTCTGGATAAACTACTTGGGATAAGTATAAACCATTCGGTGTAGCCGTCACATCAGCAGCACGACGGTCTTGCGCTAATAACACTTCTTTAGCCCAAGTGATAGGTTTTTTACCCGCGCCTATCGACATTAATACCGCACTGATATTGCGTACCATATGATGCAAAAAAGCATTGGCTTGAATATCGATGGTAACATAGCATTTTTCACGCGTGACTTTAATAAACTGCACCTCGCGTCGTGCATGCTTGGCTTGACAACTAGCTGCGCGAAATGAACTAAAATCATGGACGCCGATAAGAGTCTGCGCAGCGGACTGCATATCACTTTCATTTAAGGGATAATAGCAATGACTGGTATATTGATTCCATAGTGCACTTTTTAAGCGCTGATTATAAATAATATACTGATAACGCCGTGCTAATGCAGAAAATCGCGCATGAAAAGTACACTCCACCCCCTTCACCCAATTAACCCGAACATCCGCGGGTAAATGACTGTTGCAACCTAATAACCACGCCTGTTGGGATCGCTGCGCTAGTGTATCAAAATGCACCACTTGACCTAAGGCATGCACACCTTTATCGGTGCGTCCGGCACAGCTAAGCACAATCGGATGATCCGCAACATGACTAATAGCTTGTTCTAAATAGGTTTGTATGCACGACAATCCCATTTGCGATTGCCAGCCGTGGTAGGCGCTACCTTGATAAGAAACCCCTAATGCAATTCTCATAAGCTTGATCGTCTGCTTAATATTATTCTTGCTCGACATTACTAGTACGTAAAATATCACTCGTCATTGCGAGCACCGCAGGTGCGCGGCAATCCATGGATGCCACGCTCATTCCATTCGCTCGCCGTGACGTTGAGTTTTATATTCATGCATTTAATTCTTTAAACCTTGTTTTTGGTTGGATTAGTCGCTGCAGAAATCATGGCTTTAAATTGCTGTAAGCGGGCTTGAGCCGCTTCTGCGGCCTTCGAATCAGGATATTGTTGAATTATTTTTTCAAACGTTTCCATCGCCATTTGCTTATCGCCCTTAGCAAAATAAGCTAAGCCACATTGCAACATAGCATCAGGAACTCGTGCATCTTGGCTAAAACGCGTAATAAAACGTTTAAAGAAGTTAATCGCGGGATCGGCTTGACCTTGTAACAAGTACAACTGACCTAAAAAATAATCGGCATTCGCCACATTCAGATCATTCGGAAATTTTTTATTGAAAATCTCAAAGGCTTCTATCGCTTCATTGTATTGTTTGGTTTTTAGCAATTGAAATGCAGCCTGATAAGCACGCTCTGCCGCCGGCGTAGGCGCGGCATTAGGCATCATTGACTTTCGGTCAGGAGACACTTCTTTCTTAGAACTACTCAGATCAACCAGTGGACGCGGACCCAAGCGGCTATTAACCGGCAGTGTTGAAACAGCGGCCGATTTTCCAGCATAAGCCGCCGTCGGATTACTTCGCGGAGCCAAGCGTTTTTCCAAAGCTAAATATTGATTACGTACTTGCTCTTCTAATACTTTGATCGCATGTTGTTGTGATTCAATTTTGCCCTGTAAACTTTGTAATTGTTGTTGTAAATCATCGATTTGCACCAATAAAGGATTCAGGTTAGCGATTTGCCGCTCTAAAATCGTGACGCGCTGTTCCAACGAAAAAGAAGCTGAATTACTCGGCACCGCTGGCGGACTCGGCGCGGCTGGACTGGGTTGGGAAATAGGTAGTGCATTATTGGGCTCACTGGTCGCATTAGATGGGCTTGAAGGTGTAGTAGTAGCAGTAGATGATGTCGCTGGCGCGTCATCGTCATCATCATAGGCATCAACGACGGGTGCAAGTGCATACGCGAGTGAGCTTATTAATAAGCTCACACAGCATAAGCTAATCTTAATCGACCTCACTAGGCTCGAATTTATTCTTTCAGGTAAAATCGAGTCTCTATTTTGCAACGTGAGTACTCTATCTAAAGATAAATTCGATCGCATAGTTAATTCCTAATATTACATCTTATCGGTGATGACCGGAGTTTGATACTGTAAATCAGCGCGACGGTTTTTTGCATAATCTGCTTCGCTATGACCAAACGCAACCGGTTTTTCCGCGCCATAACTAACCGTTAAGATTTGCTTGTCATTTACGCCATTCGCGATCAAAAACTGTTGTACACTTAAGGCGCGGCGTCGGCCTAACGCAATATTATATTCGCGACTGCCTCTTTCGTCGGTATTACCCGTTATCAATATTTTAGCTTGTGGATGGCTAATTAGGTAATGCGCCTGTACTTGTAGCGAAGGTTTATCTTCTTCACGGACGATACTTTTATCAAAATCAAAATAATAGATTTGATCACCTACTTGCATAGGATGCGTGCTCTCATCGCCAGCAAAACTTCCGACATCACCGGCTCCCTGTGTCTGCGCGCTATCTGCATGCATGGGACCGGCCGTCATATCACCTAATTCACTCTTATCGGCCGTGGAACATGCGCCCAAACTAACACAGGCTGCAGCCATCACACTTATTTTGAACAATTTTTTTATTAACATAGACTATCCTCTAAAATAGTTAACTCGATAAAAAAGGCGACCAGACCGGATCTTGTACATCACCTTCAGGTGTGGGTAAGCGCAAATTAATTCTTCCATCGACAGAAGCCATGCCTAACAACCCATGTTCACCGGGTTTTGATTCATATAAAACCATTTGTCCATTCGGCGCAAAACTAGGTGAAGCGTCAAAACCTGAATGCGTAACGCTTAATAAGGTATCGTCGTCTAAATCTTGCACGGCTATATTATACATTCCTTGTTCTCGATTGAGTACCACTATCATTTTTCCATCCGGCGAAAAAGAGGCACGCGCATTGTAACTGCCGTCAAACGTAATACGTTGTAAACGTTTACTGCGCAAATCCATTTGATAAATTTGCGGACCGCCGCCTCTATCCGATGTGAACAACAATGATTTCCCATTCGCTGACCAAGTCGGTTCGGTATCAATGGAAAATCCAAAACTCACTTGATGTAAATCTTTACTGGCTAAATCCATTAAATAAATTTTCGGTGTCGCCGAGTTTCTAGATAAGGCTAAGGCCAAGGTTTTATCATCCGGAGACCAAGCCGGTGCACCATTAATACCGGGATAATCACTAATCAATTGGCGTTGCCCATTGGCAATAGTTTGAATATAGATACGCGGCATGATTTTTTCAAAAGAAACATAAGCAATGCGTTTACCATCATGTGACCATGCAGGAGACATAATCGGTTGCGTCGAAGTTAATAACGGTTTGGCATTATGCCCATCCATATCCGCCACTTGCAGACTATAAACACGATGATTATTCTGGCGTGTCACTAACACATAAGCGATATGCGTAGAAAAAACACCGTGAACACCGGTTAATTTTTCATAAATCAGATCGCTTATATGATGCGCTAAAGCGCGCAATTGTGAATATTTCGCGGTAAATTCGCGTTGTGCTAACATTTGCTTACGGCCTTGTGCAACCTGCACTAAATCCACATGCACTCGATATTGTCCCTGCCCTAATGGCGTTATTTTTCCCATAATGACATCGTCAATATGATGCGCACGCCAATAAGATACTGACACTTTATCGCTGCTAGACGCTTGGGTTTTGGCCCATAAGACTTTAAATTGACCGCTATGCGTTAAATCTGACTCAATCACGCGACTCATATCATTTTCGGGCGAAAAACTCTCAGTGCTCACAAAAGGCACCATCGCAACGGGTAATTGATTGGCCACTCCTTGTGTTAACTCAAGATTCAGCGCTGCCGAGGCGTAACTGCTAAACCATAAACTACTAAATGAGAAAAGATTGAACAGTATCCATATCAATTTTTTCGTGGTACGACACGACTTTTTTAAGCACAAGCCCTTCATTTGTTATTCTCCGTTTACTTTATTTTTAGATAATACCCACATTCTTTGCAAAACAGGATGGTAAAATGCACCGATCACATGCAACGTAAATGACGCGATCAATAAATAAGCTAATATTTCATGTGCCTTTGCAAAAAAGTTTGACCAAAGCTGATTATCGGCTAAGGGTGACACGCTAAAAATACCATAAAAACTAATCGGATGATTCCCGAGTGTCGACATAAAAAATCCGGTTAATGGCATCGCCAACATTAATAGATACAATGCGGTAATATTAAATTGGGCTAACTGTCGCTGCCAGAAAGGAATCGATGGCGGTAATTTCGGTGTCTTATTCATAAAACGCCAGATCAGTCTTAAGATCACTAGGCCTAATATAAACAAACCGGTGGCTTTATGTAGATTAAATAAACCATCGCTAAAGTGCGAGGCCGGGATATTGATCATGGTATAGGCAACGATAAACATACCGAAAATCAGCAGCGCCATCAACCAGTGAAAGAATTTAGCAATAAAACCATACACCGTTGCCGAATTTTTTAACATCATAATAGGACTCAATGTTAGAAATAGCTAATATTTATTTTAATGCAAATCACCCTAATTGCTAGTTGATTGTTATTTTTTTAATTTATATGAAAATATATTTAATACTAATACCTCAATAAATTTTATTTTTAATAATTAAGAATAATTACCGATAATAATTTTCTTATCTAATAAAATACCTATAAAAATATGGTTTATTAATTTATGATGATCATATTTAATGATTTCATGTTACAATAAAAATTAAATTTATAATTTATAATTATACAAAAAATAGGAGATATTTATGCCTAATAAAAGAATGGATGGAAATGGAATTAGCGGAACGAATAATAATAAAACGATTAACGTTAGAAATGAAGGGATCAAATTTTTAATCCTTACTAACTCAGTCTTAACAGATAAAAAAGATATTTACCCGGCTCTGTATGATAAAGGTGCTAGCATACATTACCTTATCGACAAAGAAGGCTTTCAGACTCAGTTTGCTGATGAAAGTGAGCAAACGTTTACAAATGGTCGAAGTTGGTTTAGAAAAAGTAATTCTTTAAATAAAACCGCTGTCAATCTCATGTTTGTTAACAGTGGATACGAAACTTACACACAAGAACAAAAAGATAAATTTAAAGCTTATTTAGAAGACTTTAAAAAAAGAAATCCAGCAATCGATCTAAAAACAAATCTTTTGGGTTTAGGTGAAGTAGCAACATTAACAAAAAAAGATGTACCTGAAGGAGAAGGAAAAATATTTCCTCGTCATGAAGCGCCGGGTAAATTATTTTTCTGGGATGAGCTCGCTGAACTTGGCTTTGGATTATTTATTCCGACCACGCCAGAACAAAAAGGCGAGAGTTGGGTATCACCTGCAAGTTCTGAATTAGAAATTAAAGCTTTACAAGAAAATTTACAAAATTATGGCTATGCTCTAGAAACCAGTGGAAAGTACGATAACGCAACCAAAGCCTGGGTCACTCGCTTTAACCAACGTTATGTTCCGGATCCTACTCAAGCTATCGATGCGAGCATTTGGAGTAAAGCGAGTCAGATAAGTCTCGACCATATACAACAATATAATAATGAAAAAAACATTGCCGCTACACAGACTGCTATTTTGCCAAGCAGTTTATTTAATATACCTACTGCTCCAGAGGCTGATACCGATAAAGTCAGTCAGCAAACTGCGAGCTTAAGCATGAAATAATCGTATTTAATGACTTATTGCCATCAATGATTCACCCTATCCTGATGGCAATAATTTTGTTTACATGGTGAGTTGATGTTAATTAATACGCCGACAATAGGTTTCTTTGATACCACAAGCGACGAATATAGCCAACAATAAACTGCCAAGTAAGATAAATAAGGACGAACGAAAATCACTATTAGAATAGTACGGTAAACCTTGTAGCATCACGCCATCCCAATTTTTTTGTAACAACCAACCGATCAATGGCTGAAATCCAGCGCCAATAATCACCGATGCCATATTCGCGAATGCCACCGACGTGCCAGCCACCGATTGCGGATTTATTTCTGACGCCACGGCATAAGACGTCGCAACGCCGGTATTAGCAAATCCATATAAAAATAACAAACTAAATAAAATACCCAACGGTAAACCAGGCACTAAAATAACCAAACTGGCAAATAGTAAACTAAAACTTGCCGATAAAATGATAATAATTTTGCGTCGTTGAATTTTATCTGAAATCCATCCGATTAAAGGTCCACCGATGGTCCAACCGATAAAGATTAAACCAATCCCCATCGCAGCGACTTCGTTACTTAAATGGTAAGTTTGACGAAAAAATTTAACACCCCATAATTCAGCCAAGGCAGCCGTAGGCGCATAAAGTAATCCCGCTAATAAAGCGTTCCACCAACTTTGTGG
>CANJLU010000041.1 GCA_947475085.1 Coxiellaceae bacterium | reverse complement strand
TTGTATATTTAGCCAACTAAATCGTTGCACTAACTCTAATACCTCTGCTTTAAGTTTTACAAAAGCTATAAAACAAGAATGGCAGCAATTTGACATTATTCATGAGCATGAACATTTGGTTGAGGATACAAGCTCATCAAATGAGGCTGATCGAAAATTACCGAAAGAAATTGTATTGCAAAAGGCTATCCATATTTGTGATAAGCAGATAGGCAGGCTGAAAGAAGGATTTTTTAAAATAGGCTTAGCACAACAAAAAATAGTTATTTTTGAAGCTTATAAAGAAAAGTTAAACCTAAATAATCAGGCTGATCCAAATAATAATTTTACACTCGAAACGAGTGAAAAAGAGACATTAGGCAAACATCGATTTTTTGGCAGAGGCAAAACAGAATCTCTGCAGAAGATAGAAAAAATAAAAGCTTTAATAGATGCCTATGTTGTTAACGACAATTACCCTGTTTCAAATGGTTGCGCAGGGACTTTTTGAGTAAGTTATTGATTTATGCAGACTATGCGAAAAATTTATTAATCTGCACCAAATCATCTGGCTTTAAGCTACCTGCAGCTTGTTTCAGTAATAATGTATCTAACAGATAATTATACTGATCACTGGCTGCAGTACGTTTTGCATCATAAAGATTTTGCTGTGCAATAAGGACATCAACAACAGTTCGTGTTCCTGCGTTATAACTTTCTTCGGTACTATCTAATGAAAGTTGTGCTGATTTGATAGCTTGCTGCTCAGCCTTGATTTTGCTGATATCGGCAAGTACATCATTATACTTTTGGCGTGTATTGACGATAAGCAGCCGATAAGTATTATCTAAATTTGCACTAGCCGTTTGAAAATCATATTGGGCCTGACGGGTTTTAGATGAGACTGCTCCGCCTGCAAACAGCGGAACATCCAATTCTAAACCCAAAGTCCCACCATTCTTATTAAATGAGCTAGGAACATTATTAAATGTAGCGGTTTTTCCATAATTACCAATTAAGCTTAAACTGGGTAAATGCCCGGAAGCTTGCATCTTTATTTTCTCTCTAGACACTTCTACCCCATAGCGAGCGGCCATTAACTTAAGATTATTTTGTGTGGCTGCATTAATCCAACGTTCGATGTTATCTGGTTGTGGGCTTAGTAATGGTATTTTCTTTGTAAAAGCTTTTATGGAGGAATAAGTCTGCCCTGTTAATTGACGCAATGCCTCTTGATTATTACGTAAAGAATTTTCTGCACTTATTTCCGTAGCAAGCGACTTGTCGTATGCCGCTTTAGCTTCATAAACGCTCGTCAATGCATCTAAACCGACTTGAACCCGTTTCTGGGCTTGATTCAATTGTTTACTATCGGCTATCTTTTCCGCTTGAGCAAATCGTAGAGTGTCCTGTGCGGATAAAACCTTAAAATATGCCGTTGCGACACGAAAAATTAGGTCTTGTGCCGCTGCGGCTAAAGTTAGATCAGCTTGTTTACCAGTATTACGGGCTTGCTTTACCGCTAGCCAAGCATTGATATTGATTAATGGTTGTCTAATTGAAATATCATACCCTTGAGATTGCACATTGCTGGTTCCATTCGGTTGCCCAGCAGTCGGAGGCTGCGTAATGTTTTGGTAATTATTAGAAACGTTAGCTTGGGCTGAAATATTAGGCAAAAGCGCAGCGACACTCTGAGGTATTACCTCGCGTTGGGATAATCGAGTGGATACAGCAGCCTGATAGGTGGGATCACTTTTTAGGGCAGCTTTATAAATATCGATTAAATCTGCAGCAAAAGTAGCTGTAAAGGGTGCAAAAACCAAATAAATAATTAATACTAATTTAGTATAGACAGGTAGTTGCTTAGCAGATTTATAGATAAAAAAGTCGAGTAATGTCATTATTGTTTTTATACTAAAAGAGCGAAATTCTAAACTCTTCTATGTAACCGCCGCTTATTATGCCAGATTTCATAATTGAGATATAGCCCTATGAATTCCCAGTTCGATCACTCAGATGTCAAAATTCTGCAGCAGCAAATCGTCTATCAGGGGCATTTTCAGCTAGAGCAATTGAAGATCCAATTTCGTCTATTTAATGGCGGCTGGAGTTCGCCACGGCTCAGAGAAGTCTTTGAACGGGGTGAAGCGGTGGGCGTGCTACTGTTTGATTCGAATAAGGATCAGCTGGTTTTAATAGAACAGTTCCGCGTAGGAATTGCTAAAAAAGCCAAAAATCCTTGGTTAATTGAAATAGTGGCCGGTGTCATTGATAAAGGTGAAAGTTTAGAGCAAGTTGCACGACGAGAGACACAAGAAGAAACCGGCCTAGAAATAACCAATTTATTTCCCATCTGCCAATATTGGGTAAGTCCTGGGGGGAGTTCAGAACGTATTTCTCTTTTTTGTGGACAGGTTGATGCCGAGTTGGCACAAGGAATTCATGGTGTGGTTGAGGAAGGTGAAGATATTCGTTTGCACGTATTAAATTTAAAAACTGCTTATAATTTACTCAATCAAGGAAAAATTAATAATGGTTCGACTATTATTGCTTTACAATGGTTACAACATAATGAGCATATTGTGCGAGACGCATTTTTAAAAAAAAGCGGGTAACTACTATTTTATGAAATCTAAATCTTCATCTTCAAAGAAATACACCGCTGAAGCGATCGAAGTCTTAAGCGGTCTTGACCCGGTAAAACGACGACCGGGCATGTATACCGACACCTCTCGGCCTAATCACTTGGCGCAAGAAGTTATTGATAACAGTGTAGATGAAGCCATGGCCGGTTATGCACGACATATTGATGTGGTGTTATATGCTGATAATTCTTTAGAAGTCAGTGACGATGGTCGAGGCATGCCGGTAGATATCCATCCTGAAGAAAAAGTGACGGGTGTAGAACTTATTCTGACCAGACTTCATGCCGGAGGTAAATTTAACCATAAAAATTATCGCTATTCAGGCGGTTTGCATGGAGTGGGCGTATCCGTAGTCAATGCTTTATCGCGTCTTCTTGAAGTCACTATTAAGCGTGACGGATTTATCTATCAAATTCAATTTGAACATGGTAATAAAAAATCCAACCTAAAAAAACTAGGCAAACTAGATCAAGCGGTAACAGGAACTTCTTTACGCTTTTGGCCTGATAAACATTATTTTGATACAGAAAAGTTTTCAGTTAATCGTTTAAAACATAGCTTGCGTGCTAAAGCGGTGCTTTGTCCAGGCTTGCACGTTAGTTTTACTGACAAGCAAAACAATAAAAAAGAGGAGTGGTTTTATGAAGATGGTGTGGTTAGTTATCTAAAAGATAGTTTAAGCCAATATACCTGTTTACCTACTGAGCCTTTTCATGGCCATTTTGCTGGAGAAACGGAAGAAGTGGATTGGGCATTATGCTGGCTATTAGAAAGCGGTGAAGGATTGATGGAAAGTTACGTTAATTTAATTCCAACCATTCAGGGTGGAACGCATGTCAATGGTTTACGCACCGGATTGCTCGAAGCAATGCGAGATTTTTGTGAGTTACGTGACCTACTGCCCCGGGGTTTAAAATTAGCACCGGAGGATGTTTGGGAAGGATGCCATTATGTACTATCTGTAAAATTATTAGAGCCTCAATTTTCTGGTCAAACCAAAGAAAGACTGACATCGCGTCAGTCTGCAGCATTTGTTTCAGGCGTAATAAAGGATGCTTTTAGCTTATGGCTAAATCAGCATATTTCTGAAGCAGAAAGTTTAGCTGAATTAATGATAGCCAATGCACAAAAACGTTTACGCGTCAGTAAACAAATCGCGCGTAAGAAAATCCTAAGTGGCGCAGTATTGCCAGGAAAATTGGCCGATTGTACGCAAACAGACTTAAATCGCACCGAATTATTTTTAGTTGAAGGTGATTCTGCTGGCGGTTCGGCGAAGCAAGCGCGAGATAGGGAATTCCAAGCAATTATGCCCTTACGAGGAAAAATATTAAATTCTTGGGAAGTGGCGAGTAATCAAGTATTAGGATCACAAGAAATTCACGATATTGCTGTGGCTATAGGCGTTGATCCCGGGTCTGGTGATTTGTCGGGTTTACGTTATGGTAAAATTTGTGTTTTAGCCGATGCGGATTCTGATGGTTTGCATATTGCTACGCTGTTATGCGGTTTATTTTTAAAACATTTTCTATCCTTAGTTGAAGCGGGACATATTTATATTGCAATGCCACCACTTTATCGGATTGATATCGGTAAAGAAGTTTTTTATGCGCTGGATGATGAAGAAAAACAAGGCATCTTGGATCGATTAACAGCAGAAAAGAAAAAAGGGAAAATAAGCATGCAGCGCTTTAAAGGCCTAGGTGAAATGAACCCTATGCAATTACGTGAAACAACCATGGCGCCCGATACGCGACGGCTTGTTCAACTTACCATAGATAATGAACAAAAAACGCTTTCTTTAATGGATATGTTGCTAGCGAAAAAACGATCCGGCGATCGAAAAATATGGTTAGAACAAAAAGGAGATATCGCCACGCTATAATTAACACTTTCTTATCAAAGTGAGGCCATCCCCTATTGGGATTAAGCACATGCTAATACGCTTATCCTGATAAATAGCTTGGTTAAATTCGCGAATGGCTAGAGTTTGTTTGTCATGAGCGTGAGTATCAGCGACTCGGCCACTCCAAAGCACATTATCTACTAGCATTAGACCGCCTGGTCTGAGGAGTATTAATGAACGCTCATAATAATTTAAGTAATTTTGTTTATCTGCATCAATAAAAATAAAGTCAAAACTATCCGAGTGATTTTGTTTAATTAAATTATCAAGAGTGTCTAATGCCGGTGCTAATTTTAGATCAATTTTATTTGAGACGCCGGCTTTTTGCCAAAAATCTTGCGCTATCGAAGTTGTTTCAGTATTGATATCACAGGCAATAATTTTTCCCATTTCTGGCAAAGCTAAAGCCACTACTAAAGCGCTATAACCTGTATAGACTCCTATCTCCAAAGTTTTTTTAGCGCCTGTTAGCTCAATCAGGAATGCCATCAATTGCCCTTGCTCAGGTGAAATCTGCATGCCATGAGATGATAATTGTTGAGTTGTTTCTCTTAATGATTTTAGAATAGCCGGTTCGCGCACGGAAACCGATAACATATATTGATGCAGTGTATTGCTTAAGTTTATGGTTTGGTTCGACATAGCTGTCCTGTTTAAATCTGATTAAGTTCCAAATATACAGCTTAAAAATAGATTTTGTAAAAATTTATTTTTATGTAGTTATACGCACAACAATTGGGTTTTTGGCGAGGCGTCGCGAGTATGAAGTAACCTTCATTTTTTCAAGATACATGAGGATTGCAAATCGAGCGGCAACACAGACAAAAACTTAAGTGCAAAGAGTATATTTTAGACATTGACATTCTAGCCCAGCGCGGCCAAAATAGCGGACCTTAAACCGCAGGTCCCCATCGTCTAGAGGCCTAGGACACCGCCCTTTCACGGCGGTAACAGGGGTTCGACTCCCCTTGGGGACGCCATTTCTTCAAAGAAATTCGTCGTTTGTGTTACTCGGCGTTATATCTAGAGGCATTACCTACCCCTTTTTTAAGATTTAGAGTCTAAGAGAATATAATTTAATCGTTAATAATGCGACTCGCAAAATAAGTATTTTGTAGTAATATTTGTATATTCTTCGCATTTAAATTTTTGTCTGTCTTGCCATCCAACTCGCAATTCTCATGTATGATATACATGCAGATTGTTAGCATGGGCGCGGCACTTGCCAAAAATCTAATTGCTGTGAGTATATAATAATAAATTAGTCTCAAGTTAAATATTTACTTGAAGTAAATATTGATGTGGAGAAAAACATGGGCCATATTTTTAGTAAAATATTGCATGGTTACAGCCTATTTAGAAAAAAATATGCGATAGGTGATAATGCTGTCATGCGATATTTAGCTGACTCCGGTCAAAAACCTCAAATAATGGTCGTTTCATGTTGTGACTCACGTGTCGATCCAGCATTAATACTGCAGTGTAATCCAGGCGATTTATTTGTGGTACGCAATGTCGCAAACATAGTGCCGCCTTATCAAAAGGATGAAGCATTGCATGGAACCAGTGCCGCTTTAGAATTTGGAATTTGTTTATTGAATATTAAGCATCTTATTTTACTGGGACATAGTCAGTGCGGAGGGATAGATGCTTTATTAAATAGCCAAAATTTATCACAAAACGATTTTATTACTAAATGGGTTTCTTCGATAAAAATACCTGGCAATCAGGTAAAAAATCCAGATGAATATGCAAAATTAGCTTTAAATCGTTCTTATGCAAACTGTTTGACCTTTCCTTGGATAAAAGAAAAAGCTGAAGCACAAGCATTAACGATCCATCGTTGGTTTTTTGATATCAAAACGGGTCAAATTTTTACTTATTCAGAAACCCATAATATTTATCAAGCCTTAGATTAGTCGTATGTCATTAGCTGCGGTGTAAATTTTTTGCTTCGGTTTGTAAGCGTTGTTTTTTTTCTTTAGCTCGCCTAATGGCAGCTTGTATGTAAATGGTCTGTTCGTTTGTTGGCGAAATATTTTTAGTGAGACTAGTTTTAGTTTGTTTTAATGTAAGACGTTGTTTTTTTGCATCAAAACGTTGTCGCGCCAGTTGTGGTTCATAATTGGGCCGACTTAATGTCAGCATATCAATACAATCAACTGGACAAGGCGCAAGACAAAGTCCGCAACCTGTACATTCTTGCGTTAATACACTATGTAATTGCTTGGCAGCACCTACAATAGCATCAACCGGACACGCTTGGATGCACTTGGTGCAACCTATGCATTCAGACTCGCGTATATACGCTGTCAAAGCAGGTTTTTCCTGCTTCTGCATTTCTTCCATGAATGGTTCAGGGTTTTTTTCTAGTAATTTTGCTAAAGCTTGTAGTGTTTTCACACCACCTGGTGGACAACGATTTATCTCAGCTTTTTCTTCTGAAATAGCTTGGGCGTAAGGCAAACAACCTGAATAACTACACTGTCCACATTGAGTTTGTGGTAGTAAAGCATCAATTTCGTTAATTAGTATTTTTACATCTCTAGCTTGAAGAGATAATTTTTTTGCTTGCATTTTTTTAGATTAATATTATGCGGCATCGGAAAGGTTTTCAAGCTTAAAATATATATTTTAAGCATTAACTTGCCGCGATAGAATCCGTTTTTTGCATATCCTGAATAGTTTCTTCAGGTATGCGCTGTAATAAAGGCGTAAAAGTGTTAATGGTATGATCAAATAAGATTTTTTTTCGTTGATCCCAAGTCATTGCAGGTATATTTAGGAACTGTTCTGTCTTTTCTGCAGTGATGGGTAATACCGGCTTTAAATAGAGCATTAAAATTCGAAACAGATTTAAACCTAAACTACACACATCGTGAGCTCGCTGAGTAGAGTCAGGATTTTTTATTAAGAGCCAAGGTTTTTCTGCGTCAATCATTTGATTTGCTTGATCGGCTAATTCCATAATACATTTCATTGCTCGATTGTAGTCACGACATGCGTAGTAATCGGCAATCTCATCACCTTTGGTTACAAACTCTTGGATAAGTTCAGGAATTAATGAAGTACCAGACAATTTATTTGCAAATTTTTTGTTAATAAAGCTGGAACAACGACTAGCGATATTCACAAGCTTACCGATCAAGTCCGAATTAATTTTTTGGATAAAATCTTGAAAATTAAAATCAATATCTTCCGCTTTTCGAGTGAGCTTTGTAGCAAAATAGTATCGCAAATATTCGGGATCTAAATAATTAAGATAGTGTCTCGCTGAAATGAAGGTTCCACGAGATTTCGACATTTTTTTACCATTCACCGTTACATATCCATGCACAAAAATTGCAGTGGGTGTACGAAAATCAGCAGCTTTTAATATAGCTGGCCAAAAGATTGCATGAAAATTAATGATATCTTTGCCAATAAAGTGATAAAGCTCAGTATTTGTCGAATTGGACCAATACTCATCAAAATTAAGCCCATCTCGTTGCAAGCAGAGATTTTTGAAGATGGCCATATAGCCTATAGGTGCATCGATCCATACATAAAAAAATTTGTTATCTGTTCCTGGAATTTTAAATCCAAAATAAGGCGAGTCTCTCGAGATATCGAGATCATGCAAACCTTCCTTGAACCATTCTAAGAGTTTATTACTAATTTCTTCAGTAAGATGATTGTCTGTCGTGATCCATTCACGTAAAAAATCTGAATAATGCGAAAGTTGAAAAAAGTAATGCTCAGATTCTTTTGCGACCGGCGTAGCTCCTGAAAGAGTAGATTTAGGATCAATGAGATCCAGCGGAGAATAGGTAGATCCACAAACCTCACAATTATCACCATATTGATCAGGACTTTTACAACATGGGCAAGTCCCTTTGACATAACGATCCGGTAAAAACATTTGTGTTTTGGGATCATAAGCTTGTTGGATGACTTTACTAAGGATATCTCCTTTATCTTTCATGCGCTGATAAATAAGCGTTATTAATGCTTCATTTTCTGGAGAATGGGTGGTATAAAAGTTATCAAAATCGATATAAAATGCAGAGAGATCACGTCTATGTTCTTCTGCAACTTGAGTCACTAATGTTTCTGGACTGATATCGCGTTGCTGAGCGGCTAACATCACAGGGGTACCATGTGCGTCTTCACCGGATATAAAAATGCAATTGCTTCCCAGCATTTTTTGAAAACGCACCCAAATATCCGCCTGAACATGCTCTAATAGATGGCCGATATGTAAAGAGCCATTGGCGTAAGGCAAAGCGCTAGTGACTAATAGTTTGCGATGTGTTTGCTGCATACTCATCTTTTGCGTATTATTGATTCCTAGATTTTGCCTTTTTGCTAGGAGTGACGTCAAGTTATAATTCTATAATTCTATAATGCTATGTTAAAAATTACTGATCGGGTCAAACATATTATTGCGGTTGCCTCTGGAAAAGGGGGGGTTGGAAAGTCAACGACTGCGGTTAATTTGGCATTGGCGCTTGCGGAAAAGGAAGGCGTTAGAGTTGGGATACTGGATGCGGATATTTATGGTCCGAATCAACCGCAGATGTTAGGTGTGAGTGAGAAGCCAACCAGCAAGGATGGTAAAACCTTAGAGCCTGTATATGCCCATGGCATACAATCTATGTCTATCGGCTACTTAATCGATGTGAATACTCCAATGATATGGCGTGGTCCTATGGCGACTGGCGCTTTACAACAATTATTAAATGACACGCACTGGGATAGCTTGGACTATTTGATTGTGGATTTACCACCGGGTACGGGCGATATCCAATTGACCTTAACTCAAAAAATTCCGCTCGCCGGAGCCGTGATAGTAACGACGCCTCAAGACATTGCTTTGTTGGATGTGCGCAAAGCCATAGGTATGTTTAATAAGGTAAAAGTACCTTTATTGGGCGTAGTCGAAAATATGTGTACGCATGTATGCAAGAAATGTGGCCATGAGGAATCTATCTTTGGTGATGGCGGCGGCGAACGAATAGCTAAAGAATGTAACATTAACCTATTAGGTGTTTTACCTTTAGATAGTCGGATTCGTAAACAAGCCGATTCGGGTAGGCCTATTTTTCTTGCGGAACCACAGAGTGCTATCGCTGATATCTATCGAGGAATAGCCCGAAAAATCGTTGAACAGCTGAATCAACCCAAATCCAAAGCGTTTCGATTTCCAAAAATTGTCATTGAAAATAAATAGTATACTCACAGCAATGGGATTTTCTGTGAGCGCCGTGAAATAAATTGCGAATTGAGCGGCAACGCAGACTATGTCAAGTGCGAAGAGTCTTTTTAGGAAAATTATTATGTCTATAAAATCTGATGCGTGGATTTGCCGCATGGCAAAAGAGTACAATATGATCGAGCCATTTGAAGCTAAGCAGGTGCGCCAAACCGCGGCTGGACGGATCATTTCTTATGGCGTTTCTAGTTATGGATACGATGTACGTTGTGCCAATGAATTTCGTGTGTTTACGAATATCAATTCTGCTATTGTCGATCCGAAAAATTTTTCGGAAGGTAGTTTTGTCGATGTAAAAAATGATGTCTGCATTATTCCCCCCAATTCTTTTGCCTTAGCGCATACGGTCGAATATTTTCGTATTCCACGGAATATTCTCACTATTTGTGTGGGCAAGTCCACCTATGCACGTTGCGGAATTATCGTTAATGTCACGCCTTTAGAGCCAGAATGGGAAGGCCAAGTTACGCTTGAGTTTTCCAATACGACGCCCTTGCCTGCTAAAATATACGCTAATGAAGGTGTAGCGCAGATGTTATTTTTAGAATCTGATGAGGTTTGCCAAGTTTCTTACCGAGATCGTCAAGGCAAATATCAGGGTCAAAGAGGAGTTACTTTGCCTGTTGCCTAACATTGATTTGTTATTCGGTATTTAGCTTAACAATACGTTTGAAGTAATCTTGTTTCATAAAGGTTTTAGCTTTGATTAGAGTGTCTTCAGCAATTTTATTAGCTTGCTCGGTGCCATGCTTTAAAATCCGTAAAACTTCGGCAGGGTCTTTTTCGTAGACCCTTCGGCGTTCTCGTATGGGTTGAGTTATTTCAACCAAGATATCGATTAGTTTATGTTTACATTCCACATCTTTGATTTGACCTTTACGATATTTATCTTTGGCTTCAATAACCCATTCTTTATCGGGATTGAATACGTCATGGAATATCCATAAAGGGTTATTTTCAACAGTCCCCGGATCCGTTGCTCGTAAACGATGTGGATCAGTATACATTCCCATTACTTTTTTCTTGATCGTATCAGCATCATCGCTAAGATAAATGGCGTTATTTAAAGATTTGCTCATTTTGGGTAATATTCCATCCGCATTAGGGGAGCCGGTTCCGATTAATCGTCGCACAGGACTGAGTTTTGCTTGGATGATAGGGAATAATCCGCCACTTGCGACATAATCTTCGTCTTTGGTTTGTGGATCAACACCGCAATAAATTTGGTTAAAGCGACGTGCACATTCGCGCGCTAATTCTAAATGAGCGATTTGATCTTCGCCAACGGGTACAATTTCAGGACGAAAACTCAGTATATCCGCCACTTGCCCGACTGGATACAGTAAAAAGCCAAAAGGATAATTATCACCTAGATTTTTTTGGCGGATTTCATCTTTAATAGTTGGGTTGCGCATGACTCTAGGAAAAGAAATCAGCATACTGAAGAAACAGGTAAGTTCAGCGATGGCGGGAATTTCAGACTGAATAAAAATATGACTTTGCTTAGGGTCGATGCCCGCAGCTAGGTAATCTAACGCAATCTCTAAGGTATTTTGGCGAATTTCTTCGGGAAATTCCGCGCGTGTAGTAAACGCATGGACATTAGCAATGATGAAGTAACAATCATAGCTTTTTTGTAAGCCCACCCGTAAAGCGAGAGAGCCCACCCAATGGCCAAGATGGAGTTTTCCTGTGGGCGTATCGCCAGTGAGTAAGCGTGGTTTTGATAAATTCATAGTCATGTTTAATTTTGGCTTAATGTTATTGTGCTAACTTAACACAATCAATTCAAGTGATTTTACCATCTAAGCGTTCTATTTACTTATGTAAGTGGATTTTGGGATAATTGTTTTGATTTTAATCAAAATATACTGTAATTAACTTTATTATGAATTATTTTTCATAAAATAGAAAAGAAATTTCAAATGTTCGAAGATATGATCGAATTAAGCTTTGATGATGAGTGTCTTGCAGCACTGCAATCCTTTGCTCACCCCAGTAATATAGGGGGGGAAGCTCAAGTTGCGATGGATTTAAAAAGAATTTATGCCTTAACAATTAAGGATGAATCCGGAGAATGGTCCTATGTAAAAGCTTCTGTGCCAACAGTTGCCGAAGGTAACCCAGAGACTCGAACATCGCATAGACAGTCAATTACAATAGAGCCCGATCCAGATGAATTTTTTTTAGCTAGAATAAAAAATACTGATAAAGAAATTCAGGATTTTTTATTGTTGAATTTTCATCAAGGTGGGATGTTTTATGGCGGTAGAACTTTCTTAACAACAAGTCTTCTTGGATTAGGTTTTTCGCCTAGTGTGGACGAAGGTCACAAACATCATATTACGTGTGAATTTAATTCTAAAAAATTGGTAATTACGGAGAGTTTTAACGTAACAAAATTGGATTTTTTACCTGAACCAATTGTGAAAATATCTTGTAGTAAAGATGGCGAATTAAAAAGTTTAGCTTTAGAAGAAGCAGAAAAAAATAAAATAGCTTACTTTCAAGAATTTATAAGGAAATTATTAAGTGATAAAATTTCGACAGACCGTGGAAAAACAGATTTGCAATTAGAAGAAGAATCAAAAAATGAAGTATTTCAATTATTTTTCAATTCAGAGCAGGACGCAAATTTAATAGAATTTACAGTAAAGCATACGGTTGTATTAAATTCTGAATCTAAGGGAATTGAGACAAAAAAATTATCTAAAGAAGATGTAAGTTTAAAAGTACAGCGCCAATTATATGAACTGAGTTCGAGAAGCTCGCATCCTGAATTCTCTAAATTTTTATCCCCTGAATTAAGATATGCTTTACCTAAACTTTTTGAAAATCCTAGGACTAAAAGTAAGGTTAAAAATCTAATATTAAACAGTTATCGAGA
>CANJLU010000040.1 GCA_947475085.1 Coxiellaceae bacterium | reverse complement strand
TGTAAAATATCCGCAAAATATTCTCGACTCGCTGCATCGAGTATCGCTAAACTAATCCCTGAAAAATACAAATAATCCATGCCTATTAACTGCAGAGATAAAGCAATTCGATTATCTCCTTTAAATAATTCTCGCGCGGCAGATTCGGATCGATAAAAATAGAAGGTTCTTTCGCCTTTACTATCGGTACGAATTAAGTAAAGGCCAGGCAATTTATTCTCTATACGCTGAATTAAATCGATATTAAGCCCTTCATTTTGCCAATCCAATAACATTTGATCGCTATAAGCGTCCTGACCTAAGGCGGTTACATAATGAATAGCAAACGCTTGATTTTGCAATAATCGTCGCAAATAAATGGCGAAGTTTAAGGTATCGCCTGCAAAGGCAAGGGAGAGTGACGTGGGTGTTTGGTGTGATAGTTCTAGCATCGCTTCACCAATCACAGCAATTCGCTTAATTTTAGTCATAAGCTACTCTATGTGGAATACGGATAGGCGCAACACAGACAAAAACTTAAGTGTGAAGAGTATATTTGCCTAGCAAAAAAGACGAGCGTATCATGTATTATAACTTTATAGGACATCGATGCTTACGTTAATTGATATCTTAGGCCAAGCTCGCATTATACCGATTATTGTAATCGATAAACTAGAACATGCAATTCCTTTAGCTGAAATACTGCTTAAATCTGGATTTAAGGTTTTAGAGATTACCTTACGCACTGCTTGTGCTTTAGCCGCCATCGAGAAAATTAATATTGCCTTCCCAGAAATTCTCGTCGGCGCAGGCACACTTGTTGAGACTAAACAATTCTCACAGATAAAATCTGTAGGCGCAAAATTTGCGGTTAGTCCTGGTTTAAATAAGACTTTAGTGCTGGAAGCCGAAAACCACAATATTCCTTATTTACCCGGTATTGCTACGCCTAGCGAAGCATTGCTCGCGCATCAACTTAAACTCAAAACTCTTAAATTTTATCCGGCCGAAAGCATGGGTGGCATTAAAACACTGCGAGCATTGGCAGAAGTTTTACCTTTACATTTTTGTCCAACCGGTGGCATTAATGCGGATAATTTGCTCAGCTATCTTAGCTTACCTTATGTTTGTTGTGTGGGAGGAAGCTGGATAGCGCCGCGTAAGCTGATTGCCAAAGCTTCATTTGCTGAAATAGCATCGCACGCCAACCAAGCCCAAACAATTTTAAAAAATACTTTCAATTAAATAGTTAAGAAAAGTTCAGTGGCTATTGATTAATCAGTCAAGTCTACTAAACTTTTCTTAGATTTTTCTTATGGATAAGCCAGTCTATGATGGACCTTAAACGATTTAAATTAGTAAAAACGCGATACGCAAAACTGCTTGGTTATTGTGTTTATTTGCTGCTATTGATTTTTCCAACTTGTGCTGTTTCTGAAGTCATTAGTATATTTTCTCCGGGACAAGTTGAACGACAATTACGAAATACAGTCAATATACAACAAGCAGTCAGTGCAAGAGGGCCCGCTATACCGGTTGTAGCTGCCCCACTACGTCCTGCCATTTCTGTACCGCCGAGTATGCGCAGACCTTTTGTGCTACGTTCTGTATGCATTACTGGTTCAACTGTGTACTCGCAAGCAAGCCTACAAACCTTAGTTAAACCCTATCTAGATAAAAGAATTACTTATAAAGACCTAGAAAAAATAAATGGCCAAATTGCATTAAAATATTTAAAAGATGGTTATGTACTTACTAAAGCTTATTTACCGGTGCAGAGTCTGTCATCGGGATATGTCCATATCGAAATACTAGAAGCTTATGTCGTTCAGGTTAACATGCTGGGTAAAACCCATGGTTTAGATAACTATCTTGATGCTTATGCCAAGCAATTAAAACGCTCGCGCCCGTTAAGATTAAAAGTTTTACAACACTATCTATTGTTATTAAATCGACTACCCGGAGTTTCAGCCAGTTTAAGTAAGGGTCCAGATGTAGCCAATTCAGGGGCACAAACACTCACCTTTGTTGTTAAGCAACGTCGTTTCGTACCAAATGCTCTACTGAATAATAGCCAAAACCGTTACTTAGGCGGTCAAAACTTATTTTTAACCGCCAACATGTACTCGCTATTGCAAGGGGGAGATTCAACGATAGTCACTGCAGCGACTGCCCCGTTTGATCCGAAAGTACTGCAATACTATTATTTATTACATAATTTCCCAATCGGTGTGAATGGCAACCATCTGGATATTTATGCGGATTACACGCAAATCAAACCTAGCATTAACCTTCCGCCCGCTAGTGTTTCAGGCAAAGCAGGAGATTTAGGCGCTTATTTTTATCATCCATTTATTTTACAGACCAATGATAAATTAGATGGTCGTTTAGCATTCGGATATTATCGCAGCAAAACTTCTTCGTATACCGGTGTGGTTAACAGTCCTGATGCTATCGTACGACTTCCTTCATTGCGCGCTAAAGCCATCTATGAACGCACCAGAACCAAATATTTTGATAGAATGGAAGCCGAGCTAAGCCAAGGCATACATGTATTTGGTGCTAATACCGCACCACCGCCACCACCCGGCATTCCCAATCCTTATGTGGGCTATACCAAATTTTATTATTATGTCACGCACATACAAAACATTACTCAAACATTTTCCATATTAATAGATTCTATGGGCCAGTATGCCTTCAATCCATTAGCTCCGGCCGAAAAAATTCCCTATGGTGGTGGACTACCTTATGGACAGGCATACGACCCTGGTGAAATTATAGGGGATCAAGGACTTATGGGTGGAATAGAGCTACGTTATAATAGCTTTCCAAAATCTTTCGCAGGAATACAATATTTTACGCGTTATGATATTGGCAAAGTCTGGAACAAAAATGTCGCGCCTACTTTCTTTTTAAATAGTGTTTACAGCGATGCTTCTTTATCGGCTGGACTTAGATTAGTGTTAACTAAAGATTTTCGCCTGCAGCTGAGTGTCGCAAGACCCATGACCAATCCCGTTCAAGCACAAGTACAAAGTGGTCATAATGGCAAAAGCTTGCGCTTTTTCTTCACGTTTAGCTATACACCATTTTAGAAGTAAATGTTGAAAGATTATAAGCGTCACGATTTTAATGCTGGATATCAAAATTTTTTATTACATCTCGTGACGCAAGATAATCACCTATTTTTTTATTAATTAAAGACCAAGGATTCCGACCCGAGGGATTCCTGCAGGTAAGGCAGGTAAAGTCGTATTACCTATTATCGGTAAAGCTCCTGTACCTGGGACAGGCACACCGAATACGTTTCCTGTCGGAGTTTGAAATCCTAAAATCTGACCATTACTTCTCAGTACTTGAAGACCTTCTGCACCTGTTATGCCAGCGGCACTTAAATCTGCTAGATCTGCGGGTGTTAATGCATCAACTTGTATACCTTCTGCCCCGAAAAGGTTCGAATCTAGCACAACGCCGCCGCCACTTCCCAATAAACCTAGTAAATTGGTTACTCCACCGGTTGCGCCTGTGCCACCCCCGGCTCCAGCAGCACCCGTAGCACCCGTAGCACCCAAACCACTCATACCACCGCCACTGCCGCCTCCACATCCGGTCAGTAATACGGAAGTAGCCAAAACCCCCGCAATTAAACAAGCAGTTGTTTCTGATTTTTTCATATGAAAACTCCCTTTAATAGCTATTAAAGAATAAAATAATGCACTTTATCGTAGAAGTTAAACAGAAACGTGTCAAATTGCGGTAATTATGTAAACTTTATATGCAAAAAACAATCAAGTTTGTTTTGTTTTTAAATAAAAATTTGCGTTTTTAAACTTTACATCCTATTAAATAAATCTTTAAAACAATATGCGCTTATAAGTTGGTAATAACGAAGACATACGCTTGGTTTTAGATCTGAGACTAAATTCGGTATAATGTTTCACTCTAAACCAAATAAGGAGAAAGGCACTATGACTATGCAAACCGTGGATAATACGCTCAATGGTATTTTGCAGAGTAATTACATGCAGCAACTTGATAGACAGCTGAATGAAAACCATTTATTGAAACATCCGTTTTATCAAGCTTGGTCTGCTGGTAAGTTGTCACTGGATAACCTTCGTGATTATGCTTGCCAATATTATCACCATGTAGATGCTTTTCCGCGCTATGTGAGTGCCACACATAGTAATTGTCGGGATGCCGAGGCCCGAAAAGTATTATTAGACAACTTAAATGACGAAGAAGGAATGAATGGTCTAGATAGTCATCCGGTTTTATGGTTGCAATTTACCAAAGGTCTAGGCTTATCCGACGCAGCTGTCATTAGTAGTGAACTTTTTCCGGAAACTAAGCAATTTATTGATGAGTTTATGGCGCTTTCGCGTGCATCTTATGCAGAAGGCTTAGGTGCTTTGTATGCTTATGAACGTCAGATCCCGCAGACCGCTGCCAGCAAAATCACTGGACTAAAACAATTTTACGATATTATTGACGAGCCTACTTTAAAATTTTTCTTAGTGCATCTTGAAGCCGATGTCGAACATGCCGAGGCAACTAAAACACTAATAAAAAATTTACCTATGGAAGAAAAAATAGCCGCAGAAAAAGCCGCTAAAAAAATAGCCAAATCCATTTGGGACATGCTAAGCGGGATACAAGCACGAACGATGACTAATGTTTGCGAAGCAATTTTAGTTTAATAATCAATGGTATAAAATTTAATTAGTAGTAAAGCATTTTTCGTCATTGCGAGCACCGTAGGTGCGTGGCAATCCATGGATGGCCACAGCCTCACTGACGTTCGGCCTCGCCATGACGGCTTTTTTTAATTATCTAAGCCGCATCTGATACAGACACACGGCGAATTTTTCCACCCAACTGCGATAGTTTTTCTTCGATACATTCGTAACCACGATCGATATGATAAATTCTATTCACCGTGGTTTCACCTTCAGCCGTTAAACCGGCCAACACCAAACTCGCCGAAGCCCGTAAATCAGTGGCCATCACTTCTGCACCAGTCAATTTATCAACCCCTTTGCAAATAGCCACATTACCTTTTAACGTAATATCAGCACCCATGCGACGCATTTCTTGAACATGCATAAAACGGTTTTCAAACACCGTTTCGGTAATAATTCCGGTCCCTTCAGCGGTAATATTAAGCGCCATAATTTGTGCTTGTGCGTCGGTTGGGAAAGCAGGATAGGGTGCCGTACTGACATCAACCGCTTTAGCACGTTTATTCCGCATATCCAGTTCAATCCAATGGTCGCCAACAGCAATTTCTGCTCCTGCTTGACGCAAGGTATAAATAACCGCATCCAACGTATTTGCCTGAATATCTTTTAGACGAATAAAACCTCGCGTACAAGCAACTGCAATTAAATACGTCGCCGCTTCAATTCGATCCGGCAGAATTCGATAATAACCTCCAGTTAATTGTTCAACACCTTCGATAGTAATCGTATCGGTTCCTGCATCACTAATGTTCGCACCGATACTATTTAAAAAATTGGCTAAATCAACGACTTCAGGCTCGCGTGCTGCATTTTTAATAACGGTTTTGCCTTTGGCTAATGTTGCAGCCATCATTAAATTTTCAGTCCCAGTGACCGTGATAGTATCTAGTTCAATAAATGCACCCTGTAAACGTCCTTTAGTTTTAGCTTTGATATAACCATTTTCTATTTCAATTTTTGCGCCCATGGCTTCAAGTCCTTGAATATGTAAGTTGACAGGACGTGTACCAATCGCACACCCCCCAGGAAGAGAAACTATCGCTTCACCACAACGCGCAAGTAATGCCCCTAGAACTAAAATGGAAGCCCGCATTTTTCGTACTAATGCATAAGGCGCATAAGAATCAGCCAGATCACGAGAACGCACTTCTAAACTCATGCGTTCACCTATGGTAAATTGTGCTCCCATACCACTTAAAAGTTCCACCATGGTGGTAACATCTTGTAAGTGAGGAACATTAAATAAAGTAATAGGTTCCTCAGATAATAAGCAGGCTGCTAGAATAGGTAAGGTTGCATTCTTGGCACCAGAAATTCGAACTTCACCTTGTAACGGGATGCCGCCTCTAATAATTAGTTTATCCACCATTTATCTCTCTATCTCTATTTTTATACCAAGTACCGTTGTTGACCCCAACAATTATTTATTAAATATAATTTTTTGCAGCAGAAATTTCCTAGACAAATAACAGATTTATCTAGGATGCTAACATTTAAGCTTTCTTTGCTTTAGATCTGCCCGTCGTTAGGGGCGATTATAGGCAATATTTTTTCTAAATCTGATACTCGAATAATGGCGAGCATTTGTATCGGTATAGCCACAAAACGAATTTTTTGATCATGTTGTTTTAGCATTCGTGTCCAAGCAATCAATAATGCTACGCCACTACTATCACTTTGCGTAACATGTTCTAAATTAAAAGTGAGTAGCGACGCTTTATCATTTTTTAAGATATTCTGGCTAAGCTCCCATATCCCAGGTACGGTATAGGTATTTAATGCGCCCGATAATACATAATGATCTTTTTTAAACTGTAAAAATGGCTTGTTCATCAGAGTTAATAACTTTGGTTATTATGTTCAGCCAGTTTACTAATAAGACCATCGATACCACTGTGCTGCAGCTCTTCAACAAATTGGGAACGAAAGCTTTCTATGATACTCACGCCATCCACGCTAAAATCATACAGCATCCATTGTCCACCTACTCGCATCATACGATAACTAAGGTTAATGGAAGGGCCTGATTCCCGAACAATGACACTATTAACCTGTACGCGCGATTGATTATTATAATCGCCGCGCAATGGTAAAAAATTTACTCTTTCATTGGTGTATTGGGCCAAAGCACTTGAATAGGTACGGATCAGCAAAGTAACAAATTGCTGAGCAAAAGCTTGTTTTTGCCTCGGCGTAGCACTTAACCAAGCTTCACGACCTAAAGCTTTACTCGACATGCTCATAACATCGACATGTGGTAACAGGATTTGATTAACTATTCCATAAACAATTTGGGGTTTTGTTTTGAGCGTAGCTTGATTTCGTTGCAGAGCTGAAATCAATTGATTGGAAGTATTTTGCAGTAACTCTACAGGCGAAGAAATCGCCCACGCCATGGTACATATTAATAACCCACACAGTGCGACTATTACTTTTTTCATTTCTTTCCCCCTGAATTCTTTAAGCTAAATATTAATTGACCGATAAGATCTTCTAAAATTAATGCTGGATGCGTATCTTGAACGATAGCATTATTATTTAAAAACGTATGCGCAAATCCTGGCGTTAGACTAATATAATTTGCCCCTAACAAACCTTGAGTTAAAATACTTGCGGAAGTATCTGCTGGCAGTTGTTTATATTTGGGGTCAATTTTCATGGTCACGATAGCTTTAAATTGAACATTATCAAGTTTTATTGCGCTTACTTCCCCAATATGCACACCGGCTAGTGACACGGGTGAGCGTATTTTTAATCCACCCACATTGTCAAAGGCCGCTGTTATGTTGTATCCATTTTCGCCTATCGCGCTACTTAATCCACTTACCTTAAAAGCGAGCACTAATAAAGCAAGTATCCCAAATAGCATAAAAAAGCCAACCCAAATTTCTATTATTCTCTCACGCACTTACCAACCTCCCATCATTACTGCGGTTAATACAAAATCCAGGCCTAGTACAGCCAGGGATGAATACACAACGGTACGCGTTGTCGCTCGTCCAATTCCTTGAGCAGTAGGAACCGTATCATATCCTTGAAACACCGCTATCCATGTAACAACACCGCCAAAAACAATACTTTTTATAATTCCATTCACAATATCATCATGAAAATTAACAGCCGATTGCATAGCGCTCCAGAACGTTCCACTGTCCACGCCTAACCAAACGACACCGACTAAATATCCACCCCAGACTGCAACTGCACTAAAAATAATCATTAATAGGGGCATACTGATGAAACCGCCCCAAAAACGCGGTGAAATCACGCGCCATAATGGATCGACTCCCATCATTTCCATGCTTGCAAGTTGTTCCGTCGATTTCATTAGACCAATCTCTGCGGTCAATGCTGAACCCGCTCGTCCTGCAAACAATAATGCCGTAACAACTGGCCCTAATTCTCGCACCACACTCAACGCCACTAGTTGACCTAATTGTTGACTGGCACCAAATTTATTTAAAGTATTATAGCCTTGTAATCCCACGACCAAGCCAATAAATAATCCTGATAAGACAATAATGACTAAGGATAGTACTCCAATAAAATATAGTTGTTCGATCAATAAAGGAAAACTTTTTTTAAAGCGGGGTTTGCGTATTAATAAATGCGCTAAAAAAAGCCCTGAACGGCCAAAGCTGGTTAATAGCTGTAAACCAAATTGGCCCAATAATCGTAATTTCTCTAATATCAACATAGCATTAATGTAGCAAATCTTGGTTATAGTCGATGGCTGGATAATGAAAAGGGACCACGCCATCCGGTAAACCTTGTAAAAATTGTTGAACCTCTGGATCTTTATCAATATGTACTTTTTCGGGAGTACCGTGACCAACAATCTTTCCGCTAGCAATGACATAAATATAGTCCGCTATACTTAATGCTTCTTCTACATCATGAGAAACTAAAATGCTAGTGATACCCAAGGCTTTATTTAGATCGGAAATAAGTTTAACGATAACGCCGAGAGCAATGGGATCCAAACCGGTAAAAGGCTCATCATACATAATGAGTTCTGGATCTAAAGCAACTGCCCGCGCTAGAGCCACACGCCGTGCCATGCCACCTGAAAGTTGATTAGGCATAAGATTTTTAGCGCCACGCAAGCCAACGGATTGTAATTTCATCAATACAATATCACGAATCATAAAATCAGGTAGCTCGGTGTGTTCTCTTAAAGGAAAAGCAACATTTTCGAAAACACTTAGATTGGTAAATAAAGCGCCGCTCTGAAATAAAATACCCATTTTACGACGTAATTCATACAGCTGAGCTCGTGACAGTTTATTAATTAACTTACCATCTACTTGGATATTGCCACATTCGGGTTTTAATTGACCGCCTATTAAACGCAATAACGTAGTCTTCCCACACCCACTAGGGCCCATGATGGCCGTTATTTTACCCCGCGGAATATTTAATTCGATATCGGAAAAAACGTTACGTCCGTTACGACTAAAATATAAACCTCGGATGCTGATGAAATCACTCAAGTTATTCGTCCCCTTTTCTCACTTTTTCTATCAGGTAATCAGTAACCTGCAGAAAGCGCGTGGGATCTCCACCTATCATGCTAGGATCAACTTTATATCGATTATCAATAACTAATGTAGGTGCGGCAAGAATTTTATCTTCTTGCATCAACGTATCACTTCTCAATAATTGCGCATCAATCCCTGGCGAAAAACTAGCCATACTTTCAAATTCATGCGGTTTAACACCATGCTTTATAAAGAATTCTTCTTGCAGTTTAGGATTTGATAAATCTTGTCCTTCAACATGGATAGCTTTAAATATAGCGGGCGTCAATTCTTTTTCGACTCCCAACATCTGGGCAATATAATAGGCTCGAGCCAAACTGCGCCAACTTGGTTGAAATACTATCGGTACGCGCTCAAATTTTACGTAATTTGGCTGAGTTGCAAGCCATTTGTCCAATGTTGGCTCAAAATGATAACAAGCCGGGCAAGCATAACTAAAAAACTCAACCACACGCACTTGCGTTTTTGGGATTGATTTCGGAATAATCTCCGATCTAGAAATAATCTCATAATCTTTCCCGGCCACAAAACTCCGCGGATGGGAAGTTTTAGAATTATTATTCATTTTTCCACAAGAGATTAAAATAATAGATAAAGCTAAAAACAATAGGCTACGAAATCCCAATCTAAACATACAGCCCCTCTTTATAATAAAATATATTTTTCGCACTTGAATTTTTGTCTGTGTTCCCGCTCAACTCACAACCTTTAAGCTTGTATGCACACATAGATTGCTGCACTTGCCAAAAATCCGACTGCTGTGAGCATACTAAAGCAACTCGACCTCTTCCAAAACTATCATTTGTCTTTCTTTCCAGTTAAATGGCCTTTTAAGGTATAGCATGTAAATTCCTTTTTCTTAAGGACATCGGGATAGTCGCTAAACAAACTCCATAGATTTTATAGTAGGTCTTATAAAAATGGCCAAGCATAACACAGCTTATCAAAAAACGTTAAGCGGGAAAAACCGGGGCTGAGCACGAGAATGTCCAATTTTGGAGGGTTAAAATTTAATTTCAGTTTACCAAGTAGGTAAAAAAATCTTTTTTCTATCCAATTTTAAAGTTTTTTGCACATTGAATAAGTAGGTGAGCACATAGTATAGTTTTAAAAAGATAGTATTTTGTCATTTTTTAGATAACTAGTCGAGTCTAAAAGTCTGCGCCAGCGAAGACAAATATTTTCTTCATAGAATGCGATAAGGATTTAAACAATATAAATAGTTCTTATTAAACTATTTTTTTATGGAGATACACTATGCGGAATATATCCGAACAAATACGTTATCAAATAATTGCCCAATATCGAGATAATAGCATTTTGGTGAATATTCTTGGGCAGGGATTATATTTTATGCGCACAGCCCAGCAAATTTTTACTGCCCCTACGCTAATCGATGGTTTCTCACAAGAAGAAGCGGCGTTGATAGGCTATATTGTAGGTTCAGAAAATAATAAAGACTAAAGGATCTCAGTTGCTTGCTTATTAACGAGAAATTGCATGCTGTTTTACCTTATGTCAAAGTAACTCTACGTTCTGACCAGAGGAGATCATAGTGATAACACAAAATCAGGAACTGTTAAAAATTAAAGTGGCTCAGGCTGCATTAGATTATATAAAAGCTGGATCTATTCTAGGTATAGGAAGCGGTAGTACTATCAATCATCTTATTACCGCGTTAGCTGATATTAAGCATAAAATTGAAGGGGTAGTGGCCGCTTCAGTCGAAACTGAAAAGCGTTTAAAACAACTTAATATCCCGGTGTTAGATCTGAATGCCGCAGGAGAATTAGCGCTTTATATAGACGGGGCCGATGAAGTTAACCCGCAACTGCAACTTATAAAAGGAGGTGGTGGTGCGTTAACGCGTGAGAAGATTATTGCTGCTGCAAGCAAAAACTTTATTTGCATCATTGATGAAAGTAAATATGTTGGGGTATTAGGACAAAAAAGTCTCCCTGTGGAAGTTATCCCCATGGGACGCAGTTATGTGGCAAGAGAATTAGTAAAATTAGGAGGGTTTCCTATTTATAGAGAAAAATTTATTACCGACAACGGCAACATTATATTAGATACTCAACATTGGGATTTTACTGATCCCATTAAACTTGAGCGTTTACTTAATAATATTCCGGGGATCGTTTGTAATGGATTATTTGCTCAGCGTCCTGCAAATATATTACTTATGGCGAGCAAAAGTAGTATTAAAGTCTTTGAAAAATAATGTGTATTAATAACGATAATAATCCGATTTATAGGGTCCTTGTGGTTTTACTCCGATGTAATCAGCTTGCTCGGAAGTTAGCTCGGTTAATTTAGCACCCACCTTCTCTAAGTGTAAACGAGCCACTTGCTCGTCCAGCGCTTTCGGTAGCATATATACTTTCCCTTTTTCATAACGATCATTATATTGCCATAATTCAATCTGAGCTAAAACTTGATTGGTAAATGAGTTAGACATTACAAAACTTGGATGTCCTGTCGCACAACCTAAATTAACTAAACGACCCTCGGCAAGTAACAATAAACGTTTTTTATTGGGAAAATTTATCTGATCAACTTGTGGCTTAATATTTAACCAATTGAATTTACGCAATCCAGCCACATCTATTTCAGAATCAAAATGACCAATATTACAAACAATAGCCAGATCTTTCATCTCTTGCATATGAGATAAGGTGATAACATCTTTATTTCCGGTAGCAGTTACGAATATGTCTCCTAGTTTTGCTACATCATCCATGGTTACCACACGATAACCTTCCATGGCGGCTTGTAATGCACAAATAGGATCAATTTCGGTAATCCAAACAGTCGCACCATAGGAACGCAGACTCTGAGCGCATCCTTTCCCTACATCACCATAACCACAAACTACGGCAATTTTTCCCGCGATCATAACGTCAGTGGCACGCTTCAATGCGTCAATTAAAGATTCTCTGCAACCATACAAATTATCAAATTTAGATTTTGTTACCGAATCATTCACGTTTATCGCTGGAACTAATAATGTCTTTTCTTTTTGCATTTGATAAAGTCTATGTACGCCCGTCGTAGTTTCTTCGGATACTCCTTTAATAGACTGCAAAAGTTTGGGATGTTTCTCATGGAGTAATAAAGTAAGGTCGCCACCATCATCTAAGAGTAAATTTGGCGCCCAAGCATCGGGGCCTACTAAAGTCTGCTCAATACACCACCAAAATTCTTCTTCGGTTTCTCCTTTCCAAGCAAAAACTGGAATATTTTGAGCAGCCATCGCCGCGGCAGCATGATCCTGTGTGGAAAAAATGTTACAAGAAGACCAACGCACTTCTGCGCCCAAATCAAGCAACGTTTCAATTAACACGGCTGTTTGTATGGTCATATGTAAACAACCAGCAATACGCGCACCCTTTAAAGGTTTTTCATGTCCGTATTTTTTGCGTAAAGCCATTAAACCAGGCATTTCTGTCTCAGCAATGGTGATTTCTCGTCGCCCCCATTCTGCTAAACTTAAATCTGCAACTTTGTAGTCAGCAACATTAGCCTTTAACTTTTCTGTAATCATAAATACCTTTCTCAATAACTTATATAAATAGCAACTTTTTTAATACCGTTCTTACACTCACAGCAATTGGATTTTTGGCAAGTGCCGCGAAGAGGATTGCGAGTTGAGCGGCAACACAGACAAAAATTCAAGTGCGAAGAGTATATTTA
>CANJLU010000039.1 GCA_947475085.1 Coxiellaceae bacterium | reverse complement strand
CCACTGGAACCTAAATCCAGCGCGTCTACCAATTTCGCCACTTTCGCAAAGGTCGTTAATTATACAGTATCTTATCATGAAAAAAATCAATCTTGTGAATTTGTCAGCCAGCTAGCTGCTTGCTTGGCAAAATAGGTCAAAATACCATCAGCTCCAGCCCGTTTCATAGCCAAAAGGCCCTCTAAAATACTCTCGCGCTCATTCAAATACCCATGCGCAATAGCTATTTTTTGCATCGCATATTCACCACTTACCTGGTAAACAAAAGTAGGCACCCCAAATTGCTGCTTAATACGATAAAGAATGTCCAAATAGGGCATTCCTGGCTTTACCATGACTATATCTGCCCCTTCAGCAAGGTCCAATGCTACCTCCTGTAGAGCCTCATTACTATTCGCAGGGTCCATTTGGTATGTCTTCTTGTTGGCACTTTTTAATTGCCCAGATGTTCCTATTGCATCACGGAAGGGTCCATAAAAATGAGAGGCGTATTTGGCTGAATAGGCAATAATTTGGGTGTTTGGAAAGCCCTGCTCCTCTAAAGCCTTACGAATCCAACCAATTCTACCATCCATCATATCAGAAGGAGCGATAGCATCCACACCGGCTTGTGCATAGCACAGCGCCTGTTTAACCAATATCTCTATCGACTTATCATTTAAAATAACACCCTGTTCAGATAAAAGCCCGTCATGACCATGCGTTGTATAAGGATCAAGCGCAACATCTGTAATGATCCCCATTTCCGGAAAATTCTTTTTTAACACTCTTATTGCATGGGGAATTAAGCCCTCCCCATTATAGGCCTCGCAAGCGTCCCAGGTTTTATTTTTTACAGGTATAACTGGAAATAAGGCAATCGCAGGTATTCGCAGCTGCTGTAAAACAGCCACTTCATCCAGTAAATAGTCTAAGGTAAACCGCTCTATCCCAGGCATCGTTACTATCTTCTGTCTTTGATTTTCCCCAGGAAGCAAAAATAGTGGGCAAATTAAATCATCGCAGCTGAGCCTAGTTTCACGTATTAAGCGCCGACTAAATTGATTTTCTCTTAAACGACGTAAGCGCGTATGAGGAAACTGGCGCATAGAGTACCCCTATTAACTTGTTCTATGTTTCACAATACTTTAACTTATAAAACAACATATTCAAACAATACTTAATGCCGTACTTGTATTGTTTCATTTGTTTTTGTTAGAATCACCGCCTCTACTCATAAGAGTAGTAAACGCACTTAGAGAGCTTCGGAGCTTCCCAGTTATGAAAACATTGATGGCCAAACCCGGCCTTATTAAACAAAAGTGGCTTTTGATTGATGCCTCAGGAAAAACCTTAGGCAACTTAGCTACTAAAATAGCCCATATTCTGCGCGGAAAGCATAAGCCAGAATTTACTCCTCATGTTGATACTGGGGATTATATAGTTGTTATTAATGCTGAAAAAGTGACTGTAACCGGTACAAAGGCTAAAAATAAACTATATGAACGCTATACAGGTTATCCTGGCGGGCTAAAATCTATTTCTTTTGAAAAATTGCAAAAAAGTTTTCCTACTCGAATTATTGAAAAAGCTGTTAAGGGTATGCTACCTAAAAATCCTTTAGGTTATGCCATGATAAGTAAACTTAAAGTCTATGCTGGCTCTTCACATCCTCATAGCGCTCAAAATCCTGAACCAACTAGCATTGATAGGTTATAAAAACTATGGCACTAGAACAGAATTATGGTACGGGTCGCCGTAAAACAGCAACCGCAAGAGTATTCCTCAGAAAAGGCACTGGTATTATCCAAGTAAATGGCCGTGCTTTGGAAAATTACTTTGGCCGCGAAACTGCGCAGATGGTTGTTAATCAGCCTCTAGAAGTTGTCGACCAAATGGGTAGATTTGATATCACAGTAACTGTTTCCGGCGGGGGAAGCAGCGGTCAAGCAGGCGCTGTTCGACACGGGATAAGTCGCGCTTTAATAAATTATGACGAATTAACTACTGTAAATGCCGATGATACTGCTGAAAACGACACCTCATTTCGTCGATTATTGCGCCGCGCTGGTTTAGTTACCCGAGATGCAAGAAAAGTTGAACGTAAGAAAGTAGGTCGACATAAAGCGCGTAAAGGAACTCAATACTCAAAACGATAATTTATGTTATTTAAGTAAAACATAAATATCGCAACACAGTTTTTTATCGACGAAAAAAATGGAAGAAAATCGTCACCATTTACTGGCTGTTATAATAACTATCATGGCTGGATTTGGTATAGCCGCTAGTGCTATACCTTTTTTGGCATCATTACAGCCGACTGCCGAAACACTCGCCCTAGCCATTGATCCTATTGAAGTTGATCTAACGCATCTCGCACCTGGAGAATCCATGGTGGTTGCTTGGCAAAATAAGCCTGTTTGGATCATCCGGCGAACCCAAGCAATGTTAGATAATCTTTCTAACATTCATTCTTTATTGCGTGATCCAGATTCTTTAACAGAACAGCAGCCCGCTTATGCGCGTAATGAATATCGCTCTCTGAACCCCGAGTATTTAATTCTTATTGGTTTATGCACTCATCTAGGCTGCTCTCCTCTATTTAAACCCATGCTGGGAGAATTAAATCGTAAATGGCCAGGCGGGTTATATTGTCCCTGCCATGGTTCTAAGTTTGATCTCGCTGGACGGGTTATGAAAGGAGTGCCGGCTCCCACTAACCTCAAAATTCCACCTTATCGGTTTATCGATGAACATACGGTTGTGATAGGTGAAAATCCAAGGTTAGTATAAATGCAAAAATCATTATCCAATTGGTTATCGCAACGTTTTCCAATTAATGAATACATACGCCAACATTTAACACAATATTACCTGCCGAAAAATCTCAATTTTTGGTATTTCTTTGGATTTTTAAGTCTTTTTACTTTTTTTTTACAATTTTTGACCGGAATATGGTTAACTCTATTTTACACCCCTACGCCTGAAGGCGCATTTAATTCAATCGAAATGATAATGCGAGATATACCATACGGATGGTTATTGCGTTATCTACATTCTAGTGGCGCTTCTGTTTTTTTTATTTTAATTTACGCACATATCTTTCGTAGCCTTTTATATGGATCCTATAAAAAACCTAGAGAGCTAGTTTGGTTGTTAGGTGTATTTCTTTATATTATTTTGCTACTAGAAGCATTCCTCGGCTATTTACTCCCCTGGGGACAGACATCCTACTGGGCAAGCCAAATTGGTACTTCGTTGCTAGATGCGATTCCAAAGATTGGGCCAACGCTAACACTTTGGATTCGTGGTAATAATGTGGTATCAGGAGAAACTTTACATCGTTTTTTTGCATTCCATGTGATAGCTATACCTTTATCAATAATATTTCTAATTCGGTTACACCTTATTGCTTTACATAAGGTTGGTTGTAATAATCCTGAGGGGATTTGTATACTAACAAAACCATACTTACATAATAAGGCTCTTTTTAAAGTACCTTTTCACCCTTATTATACGATCAAAGAATTACATGCTTTACTAATTTTTTTATTTATTTTTTCCATCATCGTATTTTTTTTTCCAGAAATGTATGGATATTTCCTTGATACAAATAATTTTATACCAGCAGACCCTTTACTAACTCCTAGCCATATTCAACCACTATGGTATTTAGCACCTTTTTATAGCATATTATGTGTTATCCCTAATAAGTCACTGGGTATTTTAGTTATGGGAGGCGGGCTTTTCATGCTATTTTTGTTGCCATGGCTCGACCATAACCCAGTTCGATCGATGCGCTACCGAGGAAATTATTCTCGCTGCGCCTTAGCAATTTTTACCTTAAGTTTTGGCCTACTTAGTTATATCAGTACAAGCATACTTACACCCCATAAGATACTTCTCGTGCAAATTTTATTATTAAATTATTTTCTTTTTTTTCTCCTGATGCCCATCTATACAAAATATGAAAAAAACAAACCTCTACCACTATCCATATGTGGAAAATAAGTGCATTTTTTCTATTTATCCTAATATTTTCGCCGCCACTAGCAAATCCTTCTGAACATAAGCTAGTAAAATTTTCATCATCTGACTTGGCCTCCTTACAGCGCGGAGCAAAATATTTTATGAATTACTGCTCAGGGTGTCATTCTCTACAATATATGCGTTATAATCGACTTGGAGTCGATTTAAACATTGATGATAAATTCAACTCATCCACCCAACAACGACTAAAAGATAATCTTGTTTTTACTCAAGCTAAAACTAGCGATACAATAAAATCAAACTTACAAAAAAAAGAGGGGTTAGTATGGTTTGGAAAGCCTCCTCCTGACCTTTCTTTGAGTATTCGGGCAAGAAATGCTGATTGGGTGTATAATTACTTGCTTAGCTTTTATTTGGATGATACGAGGCCTTTTGGAGTTAACAATAGTTTCATTAAAAACACCGCAATGCCGGATCCATTAGCGATAATACGTATGGATACCCATACTTATCATAATTTAAAGAATACTAACGATCGGTTATCCCTAAAAATTAGTAATCGTGCAATTTACTCACATTCTAATAAAAGTAGCTCAAAAATCCCTACATTAGAAGAAGTAGTCATTGATTTAGTTAATTTTTTAGCTTATATAGCCGACCCTACAAAAAATAATCGTCAATCATTGGGAAAAAAAGTATGCGGATTCTTATTGGTATTAACTTATTTTGTTTATATTTTAAAAAAGCAAATATGGGGAAATATAAAAAAATAAACTATTTTCATAAACCATGAAAAATGTTTTAAATTATTAATATGGAGAACCTTTTATATGGCACAACCTGCCGGTAAACGTTCAACGATGAGTTTATATGCAAATATCAATGACCCTTATAGCCATAGGGTGCGTATTGTTTTGGCAGAAAAAGGAATTAGTGCGGAGATTGTAGAAGTATCACCTACAGATTTACCTGAAGGGTTGTTACAACACAACCCTTATGGCACTGTTCCCACTATTATTGATCGAGATCTCGTCCTTTATGAAACAAATATTATTACCGAATATTTAGATGAACGCTTTCCACATCCTCCTTTGTTACCGGTTTATCCGGTAGCTCGTGCTAAAAGTCGACAGATGATCTATAGAATTGAACGGGACTGGTACCCTTTATTACAGCAGATTGAAAGCGGGTTAAATAATGTTAAAGTAACTAAGCCTACAGAATCTATGCAGGCCGCTCAAAAGAAATTGGAAGGCAGTTTGGCTAGTCTAGCACCTATATTTGCTGGTAAATCATTTTTCTTGAGCGACGAATTTACTTTGGTAGATTGTTGCATGGCGCCGTTATTATGGCGCTTGCACCGTTTAGATATTAAACTAGCACCCATGCCAAGTGCTATCAAAGAATACGAAGAGCGCTTATTTAAACGCCCCTCATTTAAAGCTACTTTAAATGAGGTCGAATTTGGAGTAAAAATTTAAAATGATGACCTCAAATCGTTCCTATTTATTACGAGCATTTTATGATTGGATTATGGATAATCAATTAACCCCGTATATTCTTTTAGATACTGAACTGCCTCACGTAGAAGTACCAAAACAATGTGTAAAAGATGGTAAAATTACTTTAAATATCTCCAATGATGCTGTATTAAATTTGAAAATAGATACTCAAGCTGTACAATTTGAGGCAAGTTTTAATGGTCAATCGATGCTTATTTACGCGCCCATTCAAGCAGTATTAGCCATCTATACACGCGAAAATGGTCAAGGCATGGTTTTTACAGAGGAAGAAAGCGGTGACGGGGACGGAAATCCTACTCCTCCTCGGGTTAGACCGGGAACGCAACCCAAGCTTTCTATTGTTAAATAGATGTCATCATCAATCATAATTGGATGGAGAGAATTTGTATCTTTGCCTGAATTGGGTATACCGCGTTTGAAAACTAAAGTAGATACTGGCGCACGAACCTCGGCGTTACATGCCTGTTGCGTAGAGGTTATTGAAAAGGCTCCCCATCAGAAACAAGTATCTTTTATCATACATCCTCAACCCAAACGTTTCCCTGAAAAATCGATTAAATGCATTGCTGACTTAATCGATATACGTGAAATTACAGACTCTGGTGGCCACAAGGAAAGTCGATGTGTTATTCAAACCTCTATCGTTCTTGGCACTCAATGCTGGCCGATAGAAATTACTTTGACCAGTAGAGATAATATGCGTTTTAGAATGCTATTAGGCCGCACTGCTTTAAAACAACGTTTTCTCGTTGATCCAACACATTCTTATTTATACAGTAAAAAAACTATAATCCCATGAAAATTGCAATTTTGTCTCGTCGTCCAAAACTCTATTCTACGCGCCGTTTAGAAGAGGAAGCTAAGAAAAGAGGACATCAGGTTAAAATTATAGATACGTTGCGATGCTATATGAACATCACAACGCAAAACCCATATATACACTATAAAGGAAAAATTCTTGATAAATTCGATGCAATTATTCCAAGAATTGGCGCTTCGATCACCTTTTATGGCGCCGCATTAGTCAGACAATTTGAAATGATGGGTATATTTGTTGCGAATAACTCAATTGCTATTACCCGAGCTCAAGATAAACTCCGTTCCTTACAAATTTTATCTCGAAAGGGAGTAGGCTTACCTATTACCGGATTTGCATATTCTCCTGATGACATTCAAGATCTAATCAGCATGGTAGGTGGCCCGCCCTTAGTTATTAAAATTTTAGAAGGCACACAAGGTATTGGTGTAGTGTTAGCGGAGACTCAGCAGGCGGCGATTAGTGTTATTGAAGCTTTTTTAGATTTACAAGCTCATATTATGGTTCAAGAATATATCAAAGAAGCTAAAGCTGCGGATATTCGTTGCTTCGTAGTCAATGGCAAAGTCATTGCTGCTATGGAAAGGCAAGCGAAATTAGGGGAATTTCGTTCTAATATCCATCGTGGAGGAACCGTAAGACTGGCTAAATTAAGCTCTGAAGAACGAGCGACTGCGGTTCGGGCCGCTAAGGTTATTGGTCTCAATATTGCAGGTGTTGACTTATTACGCTCAAACAGAGGCCCCTTGGTAATGGAAGTGAATTCCTCTCCTGGATTAGAGGGAATTGAAAAGGCCACGCAAAAAAATGTTGCTGAAATCATTATTAAATCTATCGAAAAAAGATCCAATAAGCATTAATCAATGCAGAAATAATACTGACAACAAGCAGATTTTTTGAAAATGGGCCACGTTGAGGGCAATCGGAGTGTATTAAGATACATGAGGACTGCGAACTGAACGGCAACATGGTCAGAAATTCACCGCGAACAGTGTAGTTGACTCTATAATGTGGTCATCGTATAAATCAAAACATGATAACCAACGCATACCCCTTTTCACCTTTAGCAACGCGCTTACGCCCCAAGCGTTTAGATGAGTTTTTTGGCCAAACCCACTTATTGGGGCCCCAAAAGACTTTACGACTCGCCATACTTAACGGCCAGTTACATTCGATGATCTTGTGGGGCCCTCCCGGAACAGGGAAAACAACTTTGGCTTCTTTAATAGCCAATCACATCCAAGCCAGATTTGTATCATTATCCGCATTGCAATCTGGTGTTAAAGAAATAAGAAAGCTTGCAGAGAATACAAAAATTCATCTCAATCCAGCATCACCCAAAAAAACTATCTGTTTTATAGATGAAATTCACCGCTTCAACAAATCTCAACAAGATTCACTTTTACCTTTTGTTGAATCGGGACTCTTCATATTGATTGGTGCTACGACAGAAAATCCTTCTTTTGAAATTAATAACGCCTTACTTTCGCGAACTCGAGTGTATGTATTAAAAAAATTGGGTATAGAAGAAATTATCCAGATCATTGATCGTGCTTTAAGTAATAATGAAGATGGATTAGGCAAAAGAAATTTGATAATGGAAACTTCCGTAAAAGAACAACTAGCGCATATTGCCGATGGAGATGCGCGTCAGGTTTTAAATCTTCTGGAAATTGCCTCAGACCTAGCAGAAAATAACATTATAGATGAAAACACATTAAAAGTAGTTACTCAAACCAATCTGCGTCGTTTTGATAAAGGCGGCGAGATTTTTCATGATCAAATTTCTGCTTTACATAAATCAGTACGCGGATCGGATCCAGATGCTGCACTTTACTGGCTTGCACGTATGCTCGATGGCGGTTGTGACCCCTTATATATAGCGCGGCGTATACTCCGTATGGCAAGCGAAGATATAGGTAATGCTGATCCTCGAGGGTTGCAATTGGCTTTAGGCGCATGGGAAGTACAAGAACGTTTAGGCAGTCCCGAAGGCGAGCTTGCTTTAGCTCAAGCCATTGTTTATTTGTCCTGTACTGCAAAAAGTAATGCCGTTTATACTGCATTTAATGCGGCTATGAAAGATGCACAAGAAAACGGGACGTTAGAAGTACCTCTACATTTGAGAAATGCCCCAACTCAATTAATGCGCAAATTAGATTATGGAAAAAACTATCGTTACGCCCACGATGAACCTAACGCCTATGCCGAGGGAGAATGCTATTTTCCTGAACAATTAAAGGAACGACAGTATTATTTTCCTGCTCCTCGCGGTTTGGAACTTAAAATTGCAGAAAAACTTGCGCGATTAAAAAAATCAGAAAAAATATAAAAAATATTTTTAATTTATGATTAGACCCATTGCATAACCCAGCGATGGGCTTGAGTTCGAGGCAAACGATAGTCGAGGACCGTAAGCTAACGTTTAACAAAGAAATTAGAGTCTATCACGCAGGGTTATGTTGTGTTCTTCTAACCAAAATTTAACAGCCCTATAATCCACCTTACCACTGCCTAGTAATGGCATGCTACCAATAAAATATAATCTCCGCGGTAAACTTAACTCAGATAATCCCTTCTCTCTGTATGCTTTAATAAGTGTAGGCCGAGTTGCCAATTTATAATCCGTGACTAAAACAAGTTGCTCACCTTTTTTTGCATCGGGAACGCTTAATATTGCATGGTGTTTATCAGGCCATAAGTCATAAATTATATTCTCTATTGCGGTTAAAGAAACCATTTCACCACTAATTTTTGCAAAACGTTTAGCCCTATCTTTTATAGACAGGTATCCTTCCTCATCTACCTCAACAATATCTCCTGTATCATACCAACCATGGCTGGGGGGGATAATTTCGCCAATTGGTTCTCTGCTTAAATAACCTAACATTACATTAGGGCCTGATATCAATAGGCGACCTCCCTGCTCAATTTCGGGAACAGGTTCAATTTCATAACGAATACCTGGTAAAAAATTACCTACCGTACCTGGTTTATTTTGCATTGGTGTATTAACACTAATAACTGGGGATGCTTCTGTCACACCATAACCTTCAAAAATACGAATTCCAAACTTTTCCATCCACAGTTTACGTGTTTTTTCTTTTAATTTTTCCGCACCGGCAAAAACGTAACGAATGCTATAAAAATCATAGGGGTGAGCATAACGACCGTAACCTGCTAAAAAAGTATCTGCTCCAAACATGATGGTGGCATTACATTCATAAATCATATTAGGAACTTTACGATAATGTAAAGGTGATGGATAAATAAAGGTTTTTATTCCATGATAAATGGGTAAGATGATGCATGCAGTTAATCCAAAAGCATGAAAAAATGGTAATGAACTAAAGAAAATATCTCGCTGATTAAAATCGACTTGTGTAGTCACTTGCGCCAGATTTGCTTGTATATTTTTATGGCTAAGGACCACTCCCTTGGGCTCACCCTCTGATCCAGAAGTAAATAAAATAACTGCTGGATCTTGTGGGTTAGTACCTTTTTTTAATTTTTTATAATAATAATACTGAGGAAATCGGCTTAATAAACTCGCTCGAAGTTTGTCTTTCCAAGTGATTTCTGCCTTTAAATCTTCTAAGTAAATAATTTGAATAGACTTTTTACTTAATCGGTTAATGAGTTCAAATAGATTACCTACTTCAATAAATTTTCTGGAAGTAAATATGCAATGAACCTGAGCAAGCTTGCAAGCTGATTCTATTTGAGCAGAGCCCGCTGTGTAATTTAACAAAGCAGGTACTCTACCGTAGGCTTGTAATGCAAAAAAACTAACGACTGCAGTCACCATGTTAGGCAACAATAACCCTACTGCTTCCTGATATTTAGTATACCGACAAATGTAAGGACCTAAAATAAAACAACGAGTTATTAATTGATTATAGTTAATAGGTACTCGAGTGACATCTTCTAATATTTTTGTAGAACCCTTATGAATCGATTTTGCTTCTAATAAAGATTGAAATAAGGTTTTATTATAGTCTGTGCTTTGAAATAACATTTCCACCATCATGTCATAAAGCTGATTACTAATAAGTTGTCTTCTTTTTCGACTACTCATAGTAGGGTCAACAATAAATTTTCTAGGTGGTAAAATTGAAATAGAAATTTTAGGAAACCACCGTATTTGGACTTTTCCCCATAAGCGGGAAAAAGGAGTGTATTGCGCCCCTTGTAAGCGTATAGGTAGCAAATTTACTTTGGCATGATCCGCTATTAATCCTGGCCCTTCATAAAGTTTCATCAACGCCCCGGTCGTAGTAATTCTTCCTTCCGGAAAAATCACACATTTTTGTCCTTTCTTTACCTCTTTAATTAAAGTCTTGATAGCTAAAGGATTTAAAGGGTCTAACTCAAAAACTTTAGAAAAATATAAAAAGGGCCGTATCCACCAAATACGCGATGTAAAACTGTTTATCGCAAATAAAAGTTCGTCCGGTAAAAATGCATAAATTAGGGCAACATCTAGAAATGATGTATGGTTGGCTACAATTACGACACTTTCACCTGCATCTTTATAATTCTCAAACCCACTTAACTTAACGTCATAAAGACATCTTAATATCTTTCGTAAAATCGGTTTAATCAATCCTTGGGGTATTAATCTTGTTGCATAGATAGCCAATCCTGCATTGATAATTCCTAATAATAAAAAAATCTGTATAACACTTAAATCAATTTTAAGTAAAAAAATAATAATAATACTGGAAATGACTATAAAAAAAGAATTAATGATATTAGTAGCGGCAATGGTTCGGGCACGGTGTTCAGCAGCCGTATCTGTTTGGATTAAGGCATATAGTGGCACTGCGAAAATACCCCCACTAACAGATAAACCCAACAAGTCTATACAAATTCGCCAATGTGTTAAGGAATTAAAAAAGCTAGCGACATTAGTCAGTTTTTGAAAATTATAGACTGAATGTTTAGAAGCAAAATAAAGATCAATCATAAAAATACTCATCAACCAAAGGCTAATAGGTATCCATTTCATGGTTATTCTATGTTTTAGTAATCGATTACAGACTAGTGAGCCACAAGCAATACCTACTGTAAAAATAACTAAAAAAAATGTTACTACACTGGCATCTGCATGCAAAATATTCTTAGTAAAACTAGGAAATTGTGTTAAAAAAGTAGCGCCTATCACCCAGAACCAAGAAATTGCGAGTATTCCTAAAAAAACTTTTTTTTCTGTTTTTACTTGCTGAATAATTTTTGCTGAAGCCTGAATAAAACCTAAATTCAATTTTAAATTAGGATTTGCCTTTGTCGTTTGTGGAATATAAAAACTAGCAAATAATCCAAGACCAGCGATAGAAATTATTATGGCAGAAATCCATCTTAAATCCGTATGATTAGCAATTAATAAACCACCTAATATAGTTCCTATCAAGATAGCAATAAATGTGCTTGCTCCCACTAATGCATTGCCGGCAATTAATTCATTCTTTTCTAATAAATCCGGTAAAATAGCGTATTTGATGGGGCCAAAAAAACTTGAATGTATCCCCATAAAAAATAACACTAACATCAATAAACTTACTGAATGAAGGTAAAAACCTAAGCTAGCCAACAGCATAAAAATACATTCAAATCCTTTTATAATAATGGTCAGATATCTTCGGCTTAGCTTATCGGCCAACTGTCCCGCAAATGCGGAGAAAAGGAAAAAAGGTAAAATAAACAACCCGGCCGCGAGAGTGACTGAAAGCTGCTGCAACAATAGGGATTGGGTGATGAGTTGATAAGTAATTAAGATAATTAATGCGTTTTTAAAAACATTATCATTAAATGCACCTAAGAATTGAACTAACAATAAGGGGACAAATCGTCGATTTTTTAATAAAGAAAACTGCCTAAATACGGGCATAAACCCTCTCAATGAGGCCAAGTAGATGCCTCAGATAAAAAATTTTATCAGTATAACATACGAAAAACGCTTGCTTTTATACCCCTTTTTTTCTAAGTTCTGATAAAAATTTCTAGTCAGGGTATAAAATTAAGTGGAAAATAAAAAAACGAATACTTAGACATCGAAATTATAGGATGCAAGACTTAGCTGTAATGAATAGACCAGTTGATATTAATTGATTGCGCAGGTATTATCCTTACCCGCAGTTGGCACAAGTTTTTTGCTCATAGAGTGGCTTATTATGCCAACGCTTAACATAAGTTTGGTGGGATACGGGGTATAGCGCAGTCTGGTAGCGCGCCTGCTTTGGGAGCAGGATGTCGGGGGTTCGAATCCCTCTACCCCGACCAAATTTTTGTATTTATGCTTAATTTTTAAGCATAAAAAATAGTAAATTTATCATATCAAGATAATTAATTAGGTACAGCAAGATATATTTGTACTATTTTTAGCATTGCTAGCATTAGAAAATACAATAAATTAAATCAACACACTATAGATAATAGCTTTAAACTTTAGGAACCTAGCCCTGTTATTTAAATTTTTATAAGATGATAATTTTTCAGGAAAGCGCCTGTAGCTCATCTGGATAGAGCATCGGCCTTCTAAGCCGAGGGTAGCAGGTTCGAGTCCTGCCAGGCGCACCAAATTTTCCTAATACCTCTTGATGTCTTATGGTGGACGTAGCTCAGTTGGTAGAGCCCCGGATTGTGATTCCGGTTGTCGTGGGTTCGATCCCCATCGTTCACCCCATTTTTGGGCCGTTAGCTCAGCTGGTAGAGCAGTAGACTCTTAATCTATTGGTCGATGGTTCGATCCCATCACGGCCCACCAAAATTCCTCCTTAAAATCAAATATTTATACAACTTTAGCACTTACGCTCATGGAACTATTGGTTGCAAGTGCTGGTTGTGTGGGCCTATGTGCAGATTGCTGTACAAGGCTGAAAAAACCCTGGCTAATGACTTGGGATATAGGCATAACTTTAGCGCAAGTATTATTTTCATATGTAGATAATACTTGCAGGGGATGGGGATCTACAGAGTCTAAAATAATGGACGTATTCCCCGCTTCTCGTCCTAAGCTTCCTTTAACATGCCTGTG
>CANJLU010000038.1 GCA_947475085.1 Coxiellaceae bacterium | reverse complement strand
TATAAACGTGCAAGACTTAATGCCGCTGCTTGCAAAGGGCAATATCAATCAAGCATGGAAACTGAAGAAAAAGAGGCGGAGACAAACTTTGCTTAACCCATTTTAATCATAAAAATTACCCTTTGCGCATATGTGCTAAGATTTATAAATATTATATTCACAGCAATTGGATTTTGGCTAAAGCGCCGCGAGAATGAAGCAACTGGAGTGTATTTAAGATACATGAGGATTGCGAATTGAACGGCAACACAGGCAAAAACTCAAGTGCGAAGAGTATAATTCTTTTTATTTTTCTTTTTGGCTTTGGTACTGCCTATGCAGATTTTTTTGATAACTCAACAATTGCCCTTGAAGATCGTATTGCGCCAATTGGAAAAGTCAAAGTTGCTGCATCTGCAATAAAGCTATCACCTTTAACAGCTGCTCATAAAGATATCTATTTGGGTAAAGCCATATTTGAAAGCAAATGTGTGGTGTGCCATAAAAATGGCATTGCAGGTGCCCCACGTTTAGGCAATCAGTCGGATTGGGCTCCACGGATAAAAAAAAATTTTTCCATCTTATTAAAACATGCAACAACGGGGTATCAAGCTATGCCTCCAAAAGGGGCCTGCTTAGAATGTTCAATATCGGATTTAGAGGCAGCTATCCACTATATGTTAGAACAATTACACATCTAACAAATTTTGATTCCTTGCACTTATAACGATAAATTTTGCCCCATTTCAAGCACAGTGAATATATATATTCTTCGCACTTGAATTCTTGGCAACGTTACCGCTCAACTCGCAATCCTCATGTATTTTGTATACACTCCGGTTGCTCCATTCTTGCTGCGCCTTGCCAAGAATCCAATTGCTGTGAGTATACTTCATAGATTCAGATATAGTTTTGTTATTTTACTCCTTTTTTAATCAAAATTTATAGCTGAATTTATCTATTAAACAGTTATTTTTTCGCGATTTTGATCCACTATTCTTTTGCTTATCCCTTTGATTTTTATTAAATCATCAATAGTTTTAAAAGGTCCGTGCTCATTTCGATAAGCAAGAATCGCCTTTGCACGTTTTAAACCTATCCCTTTCAATTCTGCTGCTAAGGTTTCTCCATCAGCTGTATTAATATTAACAAGTGCTGAGACGGGAGTAGATATAGTTTTTGCTGGAGAAGAGGTTAAAACGGTATTACTATGCGAAATAAAAGGACTGGTAGTTGCTAAAACCGGCGTAGCTATTACTGATGCTAACAAGGTTGCAAATAATGAAGAATAAATATCCATAAAACAAAACTCCTTTTTAAAATTTTTCTATTGGAATTTATATTTTACGAATAAAAAATGAATGAATCAATGAATTAAACGGTAATATTTTTGTGCATAATAGAAAGATAATTTTTTACACCATTTGCAATATTGCGAAAAGTTCCTTGATAACCCGCATGGCGTAATTTTGAAAGATCCGCTTGAGTAAAACTTTGATAACAATCTCGCAAATGTTCTGGGAATGGAACATAGCGAATTTCGCCACGTCCATAAAAATCAATAACCGCTTGTGCTAGTGTATTAAAACTCTCGCAATTTCCTGTTCCTGTATTATAAATTCCACTTTTTTTGGATTCCAAAAACCAGAGATTAACAGCAACCGCATCATCAACATAGATAAAATCTCTCAGTTGTTCACCATTAGCATAACCATCCGCCCCCTCAAATAAATTTATAATACCGGTACTTTTGAGCTGTTTAGCGGCATGCAACACCACACTCGCCATAGAACCTTTATGACTTTCGTTAGGACCATAAACATTAAAATAACGTAACCCTACAACCTGACTCTTTATCTCACTTAAGATGCTTCTTACATATTGATCAAATAAATATTTAGAATAAGCGTATATGTTCACTGGCTTTTCATAGGGTAATTCTTCTTTAAAAACCGTCCCTAAACCATAAACAGCAGCGCTTGAAGCATAAATGAAAGGAATCTTCCAAGCCAAACAGTAATTTAATACGCTTTTAGAGTATTCATAATTATTGTTCATCATATATCGCCCATTCCATTCGGTAGTCACAGAGCAAGCGCCTTGATGAAAAATAGCTTTTAACTTAGAAAAAAGCTTATTTTGCTTAATTTTCTCTAAGAACTCATTTTGATCTAAATAATCAGTAACCGAACAATCCGCAATATTTTTGAACTTCATTCCATCTGTCAGATCGTCAACGACTATAATCGGCATATCAGGATATGCATTATTGAGTTGTTTTACTAAATTACTACCAATAAAACCTGCTCCTCCTGTAACAATAATCATGAAGATTCCTTTTCTTGTTCTTGAATTTTAGAAATTATCGCACTAGTTGAGCACCCTTCTACAAAATTTATCAATTTAATTTGACCACCATATTCTTGTATTGCTTTAGCTTCTGAAAGCTCATGCACTTGGTAATCACTTCCCTTTACCCAAATATCTGGTAATAATAACTTAATAAGACGCTCTGGAGTTGCTTCACTAAAAGGGATCACCCAATCCACTACACTTAATCCTGCTAATACCGCCATTCGATTGGCTAAATTGTTTATCGGCCTTCCTAAGCCTTTTAATTTTGACACGGACTCATCGTCATTAACCGCGACAATTAATCGATCACCCAAACGTTTAGCTTGCTCCAAATAGGCAACATGACCGGCATGTAAAATATCGAAACAACCACCTGTCATCACGATTTGCTCATCGTGCGCCTTCGCATCTTCAACGATAGTTTTAAGTTCAGCTTCTGGCAAAATACCGCGGTGAGATGAGAGTTGCTTAATTTGTATCGCACGTCTTAGTTCCATTTGACTAACTGTCGCTGCTCCTAATTTCCCGACGACAATGCCCGCCGCAATATTGGCAAGCTGTGCAGACTGGACTAAATCTGTTTGAGCGGCATAAGTTAAAGCTAAACAAGCGATCGCCGTATCGCCAGCACCCGTAACATCATAAACTTGCTGAGCATAGGCTGGTAAATATACTTCCGGCTGATCTTTTTGAATGAGCGTCATGCCTTGTTCACCACGTGTGACAAGTATGGCTTGGAAATTATGCTTTTCTAAAAGCTGTGTACCTTTTTGCAACAAAGTATGCTCGCTATCGCATCTATCAACTACCGCTTCAAATTCTCTCCGGTTAGGCGTTAATACCGTTGCGCCTTGATAGACCTTAAAATCATTACTCTTGGGATCCACGAACACTGGCTTTCCTGCTTTTCGAGCCAACTGAATTAATTCTTGAACATAAGCCAAGCATCCTTTGGCATAATCAGAAAGTATGACCACATCACAATATTTAAGTCTTTGATCAAATAATTGCTTTAGGTGTGCATAATCAATTTGATAAGGCTGCTCTTCAAAATCGAGTCGTATCAATTGCTGATGCAAACTGAGTATTCGAAGTTTAGTCACAGTACGCGATTGTGGTATTTTATATAAATAACAATTAACGCTAGCATGACTTAGTTTTTTCTCAAGTATGTCTCCTTCGTTATCATCTCCACAAAAACTAAGTAAATCAACTTGCGCACCAAGTGCAGCTATATTTAAAGCGACATTACCCGCACCCCCTGGACGTTCTTCAAGATTTTGTATATGCACTATCGGTACGGGTGCTTCTGGAGAAATTCTGGATGTATCACCAGACCAATAACGATCCAACATCACATCACCTACAACCAGAGCACGGATAGATTGAAATGAAGGAATTTGTATTTTCATTAGACCTCTTGCAGAATCTTCTTCTTACATTTTTTAACTTTTAAGTATCCAGCCACTATAAAAAAGGACATGCTATAAAGCGCATGAGCTTCTCAAGATTTGTTTAAGTTTTAAACAAATACTTGTTCTGAGCAAATCGATCAAAAAAGCATATAGAGACGGCTGCTTAGTTTATGCGATAATGCTAGCCAGAGTCCATTTTTACACATTTTTTCCTTATAAAAGGTACCTTCGTTATGAGTGATGCAAGTAATGCTCGAGAAAAAGCCCTTAAAATGGCAATAAGCCAAATCAAAAAACAACACGGGGAAGGTGCGGTAATGCGTCTAGGCGACTCTAGCCAGGTTCCTGTAGACGTGGTTTCCACGGGTTCTTTAGGTCTAGATATTGCCTTGGGGATAGGCGGGTTGCCGCGCGGGCGCATCATCGAAATCTATGGGCCTGAATCCTCTGGTAAAACGACACTTACCTTACAAACTATTGCCGAGTGTCAAAAAATAGGGGAGAAGGGGGTCGCAGGGGTCGCGGCATTTATTGACGCAGAACATGCTCTGGACACTATTTATGCCGCTAAATTAGGTGTAAAGACAGCCGATCTTATAATTTCTCAGCCTGATACGGGAGAGCAAGCACTGGAAATTGTTGATATGTTAGTCCGCTCCAATGCCGTCGATATTATTGTTGTCGACTCCGTTGCCGCACTGACTCCGCGCGCCGAAATTGAAGGGGAAATGGGCGACTCACACATGGGCTTACAAGCGCGTTTAATGTCGCAAGCATTGCGTAAGCTCGCAGGAAATATTAAGCGCTCAAATACTTTAGTTATCTTTATTAATCAAATTCGCATGAAAATTGGGGTTATGTTTGGCAACCCTGAAACAACAACCGGTGGTAATGCGTTAAAGTTTTATGCGTCGGTACGCCTTGACATCCGCCGCACCGGATCCATCAAAAAAGGTGATGAAGTCATAGGTAATGAAACTCGGGTCAAAGTAGTAAAAAACAAAGTTGCCCCTCCATTTAGACAAGCTGAGTTTGAAATTCTTTATAATCAAGGAATTTGTCATATGGGAGAAATTGTTGATCTCGGTGTAACACATGGGTTAATCGATAAAGCCGGGGCCTGGTATAGCTATCAAGGTGAACGTATTGGTCAAGGAAAAGATAATGTAAAACAATTTTTGAAAGATCGTGTGGAAATTTGTCAAAAAATAGAAGCGGAAATTCGAAAAAACTTACTCAACAAACCAACCGAAAGTAGCCCACCTGAAGTACCAGAACTGGAAGCTGAAATTATTGAATAAATAACTCTTCGCAATTGAACTTTTGTCTGTGTTGCCGCTCAACTCGCAATCCTCATGTATCTTGAATACACTCCGGTTGCTTCGTTTTCACGGCGCCTTGTCAAAAATCCAATTGCTGTGAGTATATTAGCGCGCTGATTATGTTATACAACGTTGATATTTTAGAAGTCGACAAAAAAATCCACCAAATTGCTTTGGAGCATTTGGCGAGACGAGAACATACTCGCTTTACGCTTCGAGAAAAATTGATGCAAAAAGGATTTTTGCATCAATCGGTAGAGGCTGTTTTAGATAGTTTAATTGAACAGGGATTTTTAAACGAAGAACGTTTTTGCGAAGCTTTTATTCAAAAACGTATAAGACAAGGATATGGACCAATAAAAATCACTGCTGAATGTCATCAATATGGAATAAATAATGATATTATTTTTTCTCAACTTCCTCAAGAAGAAGATTTTTGGCTAGACGCAATTCAGAAGATTCTGCTAAAAAAGTTTCGTCCTAGTCAATTACGTAAAGAACAGTTACGTCAAATACGTTATTTTCAATATCGTGGTTTTAAGCTTGATCAAATAAAAGCATCGCTAAAAATTTATCTTCATCAGACAAAATAAACTCGGTTTGATTTTTTAAAGAAAATAATAGTTAAATATAAAACCCTTAGGAATATATGATGACTACCTTACCAAAATTTACTAAAATTAATCCGAAAAATATAGTCGGTGAATTAGATGCTCTACTAGCCAGCAATCGATCCGAATTAGCCAAATTACTCGCTGAAGTCACGCCTCTTGATTGGAGTTTTATTCAGAAATTAGATGATTTAGAGGACCGACTGCAACATTTTTGGTCTCCGATCAATCACCTCTATGCTGTCAAACAGACTCCCGGACTACGATGTGCCTACAACAACTGTCTCCCCAAACTAAGTATCTATAGTTCCAAATTAAGTCAAAATCATGTCCTCTATCAATCCATTAAAAACTTGGCTAATAGTGATTATCAATTCAATTATGCCCAAGAAAAATGTCTACATAATGAATTACGAGATTTTCATTTAGGTGGAGTCGATCTAGCCAAAACTCAACAAAAAAGATATCAGGACATTCAAAAACAGTTATCTCAACTATCGAATCAATTTGAAGAAAATTTACTCGATGCTACAGCTGAGTGGTCAAAATGCATTAGTAATAAATCCGACTTAAAAGGAGTCCCTGCCTACGTTATCGCAAATGCCGAAAAAGCCGCACAAGAAAAAAATCTAAGTGGCTATTTAATTACTCTAGATTATCCCTCCTATTTTCCCATAATAACCTATGCAGATAATCGTGCCCTACGTGAAGCCATATATAAAGCCCACATTACACGCGCTTCGGAGCTCAGTAATCTAGCGCTTGATAATAGCAAGGTTATGTTCAATATACTTAATTTGCGCCATGAGTTGAGTCAAATATTGGGTTTCAAAAATTATGCTCAAAAAAGTTTGGCTTCGAATAAAATGGCAAAAAATCCTGAAGAAGTGCTCGAATTTTTGGAGGAACTACTGGCTTATTCACAACCTAAAGCAAAAGAGGAATGGAAAGAACTTTCTAGTTTTGCGCAATCTCAAGATCAAATTGAAACTTTAGAAGCCTGGGATATTTTATACTATCGAGAGAAATTACAAGAAACAAAATTTGGTATTTGTGATGATACTTTACGCTGTTATTTCCCTGTAGATAAAGTGCTTGCAGGACTTTTTAAGTTAATAGAACGTTTATTTGGTATGCAAATTAAAGAAATTAAAAACGTTGAGGTATGGGATCCCGAGGTCCGTTTTTTCTCGATTTCAGATAGTCAGCAACAATTACGCGGGCAGTTTTATTTAGATCTCTATGCAAGATCTGAAAAACGTGAAGGAGCTTGGATGGATGATTATCAATCACGGCGTTACTTAGACAATGGTGATATTCAAACACCTATTGCTTTTTTAACCTGTAATTTCCCCCCCCCAATCCACTTAGAAACTCCCTTGTTAACACATGAAGAAGTTTTAACTTTATTTCATGAATTTGGCCATGGTTTACAACATATGCTGACTGTAATTGATTACTCGGCTATTTCAGGCATTAATGGCGTTGCTTGGGATGCAGTTGAATTACCCAGTCAATTTTTAGAATATTTTGTTTGGGAAAAATCTGTTCTTGATCAAATCAGTAGCCACTATAAAACCGGTAAGACTTTACCTGATACATTGATTAGTAAAATGCGTAAAGCTAAAAATTTCCAGGCTGGTCTACAATTATTAAAGCAATTGGAACTATCCTTATTTGATTTTCGTATGCATATAGAATTTGATCCAGCAAAAGGCTACGAACAAATTCAAGACTTACTTGATTCAATACGTAAACAAATTGATACCATCCCAGTAGCTTCATTCAATCGATTTCAGCATGGATTTTCGCATATCTTTGCAGGAGGTTATGCTGCTGGATATTATAGTTATCTTTGGGCAGAAGTTTTAGCCTGTGATGCCTTTGCCAAGTTCAAAGAGGACGGCATCTTCAATGAAGCAACTGGAAAAGCGTTTTTACATAATATTTTAGAGCAGGGTGGCGCCATTGATGCTATCGAATTGTTTAAAAAGTTTCGGGGTCGTGAGCCAAAATTACAGGCTTTTTTAAAAAACCTAGATTTAAATTATTAGCTCTCAAGCTTTAAACGCCTTGATAAACTTGAGCTAAATCTATTCTGCGGATCCCATTGCTGCTTGACTGCTAACCATTCTGGGTATCGTTTATACATGTCGCGAAATGCCTTTGGTTTTAAACGAGCATCTTTTGCTAAATAAATCCTGCCTCCAGCACGAATAACTATTTCGTCCAAAATATCTAAACAAGTAAATAATTTCTCGCTATGCAGAGGAATATCAAGTGCTAAAGTAAATCCTGACAATGGAAATGACAATGGTGCTAAATTTTCCCGCCCAAAACGTTTCAACACAGCCAGATAAATAGGATGCTTATGTTTATGCAAGGTTTCCAAAATATCTTTTATGGCAGCATAGGAGAATTTTTCTGGTATTGTACATTGATATTGAATAAAGCCTTTTTTTCCATATAAGCGCGGCCAATTTCTTATGCGATCCAAAGGGAAAAAATAATTGTGGTACGCTAATAGAAAAGCTTGATCTCTTTTTGCTGAATGGTAGTAATACGCTTTATTAAACAGTTTTACCAATAAAGGAGGCAAAATAGAAATCGGTAAGGAGTAGGGGCAATTAAAGGAAGAATATTTTTGAGTTGAAAAGGCTGATTTCTGTTGAGCAGTAGGAAGTTCTAACAAATCGGCGTGTTTTGCCTTCATAACAACGCCCTGAGAAAATGGCATATTTAAGGCATCTAGCCAAGCTACGCTATATTCGAACTCATCATCCTTATGACACAAGATTTCCAATGTTTGCTCTAGGCTATGTATAACTTGATGTTGCACCTTCATATAAGCGGTTTTAATTCTTTTTAGTTGTAAAGTCACTACACCAATAATTCCTGTTAAACCCATACCACCTATTGTGGCCCAAAATAATTCTGGGATAACTTCAGGCGAACAATTTATCCTTGCTCCAGTAGCAGTAATCACCTGTAAACCGAGTACATATTGTCCTAAGGAACCAGCATGACTATGATTTTTTCCATGGACATCCGTAGCTATACATCCGCCCAAGGAAACTGCTGCTGTCCCAGGCATTACTGGTAAAAACCAACCTTGTTTAACAATAAGTTCCAAGATCTTGGCCAAACTGATACCCGATTCAACCGACAATATACCTTTGTGCACATCAAACTCGAGAAAGCGATCTAAACGGTTTGTTAAAATAATCTCTCCTTGAGCATTCAAAGCGGCATCACCGTAACTTCCGCCTAAACCGCGCGCTATAGAAATTAATTGGCTAGGTTTAAGTTCTGCGTAGCTTTCAGGACGTGACACACACTTAGGTTGCTCTATGGGATAACCATTAAAACTAGATTGACATTTTTTACACCAACTCATACTGCTAACCAGTTACCGGTATTAAATGATCCAAATTAAATCTCGACAGTTGTTCATTTAAGTATTTTCTTATGTCAGTTGCATTATCCATTGCTAAAATTTTTATTAATGTTTTTCTGGCTTGATGAAAACTAATCTGGCGAATGACAGATTTTATTCGAGGAATAGAAAAAGAGTTCATACTCAATGCATCAAATCCCATCGCTAAAAGTAAAGGTATAGCTAAGGGGTCACTGGCCATTTCTCCACAAATGCTAATCGGTTTTTTTGCTTGATGAGCAGCTTCAACAATTTGAACTAATGCTTTCAGAACCGCAGGTTGAAACGGATCGTACAAATTGGCCACACGCGGATTATTACGATCTACAGCCAACATATATTGAGTAAGATCATTGCTTCCTACCGATAAAAACTCAACACGTTCAGCTAATGCGCGAGCTTGATAAATTGCAGAAGGAACCTCAATCATTATCCCAATTGGAGGTTTACATGCTTGGGGTTCTTCGCTTACTACTTTCTCATAGGCTTGATCGATCAAGCGTAAGGCATGATCAGCCTCGGCAACACAACTAACCATCGGTAACATGATGCGTAAATTATTGAATTCCAAATTAGCTCGCAGCATTGCACGGATTTGTATTAAAAATATTTCTGGATGATCCAGCGTTACACGAATTCCACGCCAACCTAAAAATGGATTATCTTCTTTAATAGGGAAATAAGGTAATGCCTTATCCCCCCCGATGTCTAATGTGCGCATTACGACGGGTCGTGGTGAAAATGCTGCTAATAATTGACGATATAAACCATATTGTTCATCTTCGGCAGGGAAGCAATCTCGAATAAGAAAAGGTACTTCGGTACGATATAGTCCTATGCCTTCTGCACCTGCTGTTAAAGACAGACTCGCGTCTGCCATCAGTCCGGTATTTACCCACAGAGCTATGCTGTAGCCATCTAATGTTTGTGCTGGTAATTCTCGCAAAGCCTCTAGACTATTCGTAAATTCACTTTGTTGTTGTATCAGTGTAGTAAAACTTTGTTTAACCCTTCCAGAAGGAGCTACTATAATCCGGCCTTGGGAACCATCGACGATTAAAGTTTGCGCTTCGAGTTGGTTTACTGGTAAATTTTCTACTCCAGTAACGGCAGGAATCCCTAGAGAACGTGCCAAAATAGATAAGTGAGAATGACTAGAACCTTTTACAGAAACTATCCCCGCTAATCGGCCCTCAGGCACTTCCGCTAAAGCAGAAGGACTGACTTCCTCACCAATCAGTATGGTATTTTCTGGATATAAAGGTGGCGTAAATTGGTTATTTTGTAAATGCATTAAGATTCGACGTCCTAAATCTCTCAAATCCGCCGCTCTTTCACGTAAATAATCGTCATCAACTTTCTCAAATTGTTGCACGTGCGTACTAATAACCGACTGCAAAGCTGCCTGTGCCCATTGATGAGAAGTTTTAATGGCAGTTATAACTTCTTTTTCCAAACTAGCTTTATTTAAAATCGCTAAATACACATCGAACAATGCTTGCTCTTCTTCTGGTAACACAGACATCATATGTTTTTTTAAACGATGAATATCATCTCGCGTCGCTTTAAAAGATTTTTTTAACTGAGCTATTTCTGCTAATAAATCATCCGCTCTTTTATAAGGGACTGCTTCTAAATCAGCAAATGGATATGCCACAACAACCTGGCCTATGGCAATACCTGGGGCACTAGCAATCCCTTGAAAACTGATATCTTGCTGTAATTGTTTTTTATTTTCCTTAAATAAAGAAAATATTTCTCCTGTGGCTTCTGCATGTGCTAAAACACCGCCTAATTGAGCAGCCATGGTAACCAAAAAAGCCTCTTCTGCTTCATCAAAACAACGCTGCTCTTCTTGTTGGACTACCAATACTCCCAATAAAGCACGATTATGAATAATAGGTACACCCAGAAAAGCTTTGTAACGTTCTTCACCAATATCAGCGATATATAAAAAATCAGGATGCTTGGGTGCATTTTCAATATTAATTAATTCGCCATTTCGTCCCACCAAACCAACTAAGCCTTGATCAGACCCAAAACGTACTTTCCCAACACATCTAGGATTTAGACCGTCAGTTGCAAGTAAAACGTAATTTTTTTCATTATCAAGTAGAAAAACTGTGCAGGATTGTGTATTCAAAGCTTCACGAATTCGTCTTACTAATGTCCGTAAAGCTTCTTTAAAACTTTGAGCTGCGCTGATCTCTTGAACAATACGACGAAGTATCTTCAACATAGCAAATACCTAACTAATTAGTATTTGAACATATAATTAAATTACGGTTTAAAATACTAAACCAATGTCTTGTAAAACCGTAACATGCTCAAATAAGTTTATATTTATTTGGTTATTCGACTTTTTCTACCAACGTTAAGTTGCTACATAGTTTACTAACCCGTCTCGTTTGTACAACTTGGGAGGGAAGCAATGTCGCTAATTCTTCTAACGCACGCCGATAAACATGTCTCTTAAATGTAATAACTTGCCTGATAGGGTACCAATAAGGAGCCCAGCGCCAACGATCAAACTCAGGCGAACGAGTAACATCGAACCGAATTTTTTCCGGATCTCCTCTTAAGCAAAGCAAAAACCATTTTTGTTTTTGGCCTATACATAATGGTTGCATATGTGAACGTCGTAAATGAAGGGGTAACCAATAATATAACCAATTTTTTGTCCCTCCAAGTAACTCAACATCTGAGTCTTCTAATCCTAATTCTTCGTAAAGCTCCCTAAATAAGGCCTGCTCCGGTGTTTCATTAACTTGGAGACCACCTTGAGGAAACTGCCAAGCATGCTGACCAATGCGCCTAGCCCAGAGGACTTCCCCTATAGAATTTGCAACAATAATACCCACTCCTATCCGAAAACCTTCCTCATCAATCACACGATACTCTCCACATAAATTAGGCTTACATTGTTTCATAAAAGTACTAGGGGGTAAACCTTCTTAGAGCTTCTGTTTAATTTATTTTCTATCTAATCATTGGAGAAACTAACCATTAAAAAAACCTAATATTTAATCGCGTTGAGTCGGTAATTCTTCATTGCAGAATCTAAAAGCTGATTTTCGTTAATTAGCGTATAGACTCATACCCATTAATTACACCCCCTTTAGAAAAAACAATTTGCCATAACTGAAGATCGCGTGCTCTAAACGCCCCAGCACATGCCAATAAATAATATTTCCACAATCTATGAAAAGAGGAGTAATCATATTCTTTTTTTAAAAAAATCCACGATTTATTAAAATTTTCGAACCAAGCCATTAATGTTGTATCGTAGTAGGCGCCAAAATTATGCCAATCTTCCATAATAAAAAGGCCTTCACTGGCTTTTCCAATTTGACGAATTGAAGGTAAAATTCCATTAGGAAATATATATTTATGTATCCATGGATTAGGATGATATTTTGATGTGTTACTGCCTATAGTGTGTAATAAAAATAATCCAGAATTTTTTAAGCAACGATGCGCAATTTTCATGTAGGCTTTATGATTTTTTGGCCCTACATGCTCAAACATACCTATCGAAGAAATACGGTCAAACACTCCTGTAATATCTCTATAGTCTTTAAAGAGAATTTCTATAGGCCAACCTTGACTAAGTTTTTTTGCGTAATGATATTGCTCCTTAGATACCGTCAAACCAACTACTGAAACTCCATAATTTTCTGCTGCGTAACGAGCAAAACTTCCCCATCCACATCCAATATCTAGTACCTTCATACCAGGTTTGAGTTTTAATTTTTCACATACTAAAGCTAACTTGGCTTGCTGAGCTTCATCCAAATTTTTACTTTTTTTCCAATAGGCGCAACTGTAGGTTAAATTCTTATCCAGCATTGCCTGATATAATGAATTCCCTTTATCATAATGATGTTTACCCACTTCAAATGCACGAGATTTTGCTTGTAAATTAAAGCAGCTCATAGCAAGTGAACGAAGCTTTTCTTTGATAAAATAATACAAAAAATATTTATTTTTTTTTATATTTTCGGGTACTTCTGTATGTAGTAAATAAAAAAAGAACTCATCGAGACTTTCACAGTCCCACCATCCTTCCACATACGATTCACCTAAAGCTAAAATAGGATTTTTTAATAATCGAGTATAAAATTTATCATTATGGATCTGAATGTCCCTAGGGTTTTTTCCATTTATCTCAATTTGTGCTTCCATTAATAACTGCTGGATTAATTTTTTAGCATCCGACAATTTCATTTGAAATATCCTTATAAAATAATCTAATCTGAACCCCTATACCCCCTTACAACCAATAACAAGTTACGTTATAGTGCGTATGGGTT
>CANJLU010000037.1 GCA_947475085.1 Coxiellaceae bacterium | reverse complement strand
TTTATACCGGTGTAACGTCGACGCTAAATAAAAGAGTTTATGAGCAAAAGGAATGCTTAATTCATGGATTTACTAAAAAATATAAATGTAATTTATTAGTATTTTATGAATTACACGAAACGATGGAGTCAGCCATTATGAGAGAAAAACAAATTAAAGCGGGTTCTAGAAAAAAGAAACTGCAGCTGATAGAAACAAAAAACCCAAGTTGGAATGATTTATACGAAGAAATCATATAAGTGGATTGCCGCGCACCTGCGGCGCTCGCAATGACGATGTATCTTTTCAGTGCTCCAGTGATGATGAATATATCGGTGCTTCAATGACAATAAATATATTTCGAGCTCGCAATGACGAGAAGAAGCAACGAAATTTAAGCCTTTGCCGAACTGCAGGCTACTTGCTTGATGAAATATCGATGCAAATAATTATCTTGACTCAGCTCAGGATGAAAACTAGCGGCGATGATATTATTCTCTTGCACCGCAACAATATCATCTTGGTATTGCGCGAGTACTTTAACGTGCGAGTTTCCCAGGATTGTAAGTTTAGGTGCGCGGATAAAAACCATTTCCATAGCCAGATTTCTTACTACGCAGTGTCCGTTTACTATGTGGCTGGCGCGTTGTCTGCCGTAAGCATTACGTGTGGCGCAGATGTTGATACGACGCAAGCTATCTTGTGTCGGTGATAAGACGGATTGAGCTAAAAGTATTGCTCCGGCACAGATGCCTAGGATAGGTTTGTCATAATCCATGAGACTCATCCAAAGTTGATACTGATGCAATAATTTGATCATTACCGAGCTTTCTCCACCGGGTATAATTAATGCATCGGTGGCGGTCAGTGTCGGACGATCACGTACCAAGGAGCAAAACACACCAAGCTTATTTAAACTATTGATATGCGCTTGATAGCCCCCTTGTAAGGCTAAAACTCCAATATTCATAATACTTTAGTAAACTCCGGTCTTTGCAAATTGTTTGCCTGGAACTTAAGCCCATCACTGGGTTTTGCAAGAGGTCTCAAACCAAGCTTTCTTCTTCTTCGAATTTAAGATTGAAGCCACTCATGCCTTCAGCTAAATCACTTGAAACATTCAGCAAAATTTCCGGATTATCAAAATGTGTAGTGGCTTGCACGATGGCGCAGGCACGTTTTTCAGGATCTGTCGATTTAAAGATTCCTGAACCGACAAACACACTTTCGGCACCCAGCTGGCGTAATAAAGCCGCATCGGCAGGTGTCGCGACACCACCCGCAGAAAAATGCGGTACGGGTAATTTACCTTCTTCAGCAACCCAGCGTACTAATTCCAAAGGGGCATTTAAACTTTTTGCCTTAGCGTAAAGTTCTTCTTTATTTAAAACGGTCAGTTGTTTAATTTCGCGGGTGATAGCGCGCATATGGCGTACTGCTTCGAGAATATTTCCTGAACCTGCTTCACCTTTAGTACGTATCATGGCCGCACCTTCGGCAATGCGTCTTAATGCTTCGCCAAGATTGCGACAGCCACACACAAAAGGCACATCAAACGCATGTTTATCAATATGACATTCATCGTCGGCATTGCTTAACACTTCGCTTTCGTCGATAAAATCGACATGTAATGCTTGTAATATTTGAGCTTCGACAAAATGGCCAATACGTACTTTTGCCATTACCGGTATCGAGACGGCTTGCATGATATCGTGAATAATTTTAGGAGAGGCCATACGTGCGATGCCGCCCATTTTACGAATATCAGCGGGCACACGTTCTAGAGCCATGACAGCACACGCGCCTGCAGCTTCGGCAATTTGCGCTTGTTCAACGTTAGTGACGTCCATAATGACGCCGCCTTTGAGCATTTCAGCGAGACCGGTTTTGATGCGTTGAGTATCATCGAGAAAATTCATAGCCTATCACCACCATAAAAATTTTATTCTATTTCTGCGAAATAGCGGGCTATTGTACAATAAATTCCGGTGAAGCGTCATAGTTAAACTAACTGCAAACTAAACTAATGTTGCTTATATTGTCGGATGAGTCGGCTTTATATGGACTAAAAAAATTAACATTTAGCGGCTTTTGAGATAGGTGTGACGTTGATACTGTTTGAGGCATAGCTTTGTTGGTTTCAGGAGCATTATTTACCGCAGTTTGGCTTACTGATGCTAAAGCCGGCTGCTTGGTTGAGACTGTCGATATACCCATTTCTGTCATTTGTTTTTCTTCCACTATTTTCTTTTGTCTTGCTATTAAATTAACAAATTCAATAGCGTTGGAGTATAGATTAATTTGTTCTGGATCAAACCATTCACTCACACGTTGTAGATAATCAATGAGTTGCAAATATTGTTCTGTGTCATGCAGTATGCTGAGAGCCTCTTTCCTATACATACTATTTTTCTTATACGAAATATTTTGATCCAATCTATTCAATAGTCGAGCTTCCTTTTCAATCGCACATTGTTTTGAATCAGCTATTTTTTGTAAAACTTCAGCGTATTTGTTACACAGTTTCTTACTTTTGTCATGTAAGAAAAATGAATTTTTTAATAACTCACCATTTAATTTTTCAGAATAGTTGGGTGCGCAACAGATAGCATGCTGTTGTATAGAAGCGATGACATTCTTTGCTTCATCATAAGTAAGATTTAATTGCTGATATTTATTTGAAATAAACTCTGAAAAATTCTGTAAAATTTTTTCCTGTTGTAAACTTAGCTTTTTTTGAATTCCCATTAGCTTGTCAATGGGTTTTAAATATTTGTTATAGTTTTCAAAAGGGCTATTGCTATTAGGAGCTATGGATTTAATCTTCATAAGTTTAGTTTTTAAATTATGTATAACCACAAGTCGGCACTTGTAAAAAAAAGCATCTTTCAAAGATTTTCCTTGTCGTTGATCGGGGATTCGAGCATTAATTTTTTCGTTGTATTCTTTTATCACTTTGTTTAAATGGGTAACATATTCAGAGCGTTCGTAATTTGTTAATGATCTTCGATGTAAATTTGCTTTATGCTGTTTATTATTAAATTCTGCATCCACTTTATCTTTTTCTGCTCTAAATTGATTAAATAGTCCTATCTCGTCTTTTTCTGATTGCGGAGTGGCCAGACTTAGACTAGATTGCATCAATTTTTCGAATGAAACCGGTGTTAGAGTATCGAAATGTGCTTTTTTATCCTGCATTAAATCTATCAGTTCCTTTATTTTTTTTACTTCATCCGCATTACGCCGAGCTAAAAACGGAATTCGATGACTTAGTTGCATCGGCTCTAAAAAAATGCTGTTTTGATGAGAAGCGGATGGTTGCTGGCCTTGCTGTATATGAATTGAACTAAAACCATCTTCCATGTTCCATGTTACGTTATTAGGATCATGTCCTAGCAGCAACTGGCTTAAGTCGCTGATATTCTCATATTTTCTTAAAAAAATATCTAAAATATATAAAGTGGTTCGGTTACTACTATTGACTTTAAAAATATCTCGCTCAATATCGTTTTTTAAAGTTTGTAATTGTTCTTTTTTTTCTTTACTTAACCCTAGAGCGCACAATTTTTCAATATATTTTGGTTTTATTTTAATAGAGTGTTCTGTTAGTGCTACTTTAAATGTCGCTATATTTTTTTTAAAAAGTTGCTCAAAATAATCCTTTACAGATAAAGGATTAGTATTGGAGTCTTGAAGATCTAAGGTCGCACGAATAATATCGGTAAATGCTACAGTGGGTTGATTAATGATTTGAAGCTTTTTTTCGCCATTGGGTATTGCATCCAGCACCGCCGCTGTTATCTGTTGATATTTTTTTAAATCAATTCTTTCATGGGCCAATGGATTAGGTTTAGAAGTTTCAATAGAAATCTTTTTTTCGCTAGGAAGATCCTCAGGAACAACAGGGAGTACTAAATTATATTCTGCATTGTCCTGATTAGAATCCGATTGCGTATATCCTTTTTCTTCTAAAGAATTAATGATTCCTAATGCTGAAAAATAAGTGATTTGTTCGGCAGTTAGTTTATCTTTACAATTAATTTTGCCAATTTTAAGCGATAGCTCCAATATTTTATCTTCCGATTTTTTTTTACCAATTAATAGGTTAAATAATCTATTGGCAAATTTATCCTCAACGTGGCTAAAAATTTCTTTGTCAAAATTAACTTTAAGCTCGTTAATAAGGTTTTCTCTTGGGATATTTTCTGTAGGTAGATCTGAAATAATGTTAGATATAAGTTCTTTTTTAAAATCAAATAACCTTAATGCCAGAAGATAATTAAAGATTGGATCTTTGATGAGATTATATTCTTTTAATTGGCAAATCAGACCCATTTGGTAATCAATGACTTTTTCTGGGTCATCCACAGGAACAAATTCTGGATTACTTAATATTCTTTCAATCTCGTAAAAAAAATTTTTCTCTTTAATGTTGAGCGTACAATCAATCGATAATTTTTCTTCCAGCTTTAGTTTTGCATTAGCATATATATCATCGACGGATGGACATTGAATATCTAATGTTTTTTGTAAATCTTCAATTTTTTTTTCAATATCCTGTCGTTCGTATTTATCTGTCAATAACTGTTGCTTTAAACCTTCAATTTCTTTATTTATAGCAACTATTCTATGTTTTGCGATAAAATCCAACATAATCTAATTTTCCTTTAGATATTTATTTTTTTAAATTTTTCAACTCACCTTTAGTTTATCAATTTCTTTATTTATAAAAAAGAAGAAGATTTTTTTGCTGTAGATACAAAAATTTAAAATAAATTATTAACACTGAAAAAATCTCTTATCAAAAGAGCTTTAAAGTGTTTAGGTCGAATTATGGGTTTCTAAAAGAAAGCAGCGGTTATTGGATCAATCGGTGGTTTTTCTTCTTCTGCTACCGGAATAACTTTTTTGGTAATTAACGCGTGGCTTTGGTTTTCTAGACGCTGAATTTTGATGAGCATGAGCATAGTTATATTGTCTGGGTCGATCGGCTGTGGTGAGTTCAGCGGGGGCTTTAGCTTTAGCTTTATAATCAAATTCAGGGATAATACATTCTTCTAAACGTTTTTTAAGTAGATGTTCAATCGAACGAATTTGGCGTCTATCCCCGTTGGTAATCAAACTAAAGGCGGCACCTAACTTAGAAGCGCGGCCCGTACGTCCGATGCGGTGCGTATAATCTATGGCTGTGTTAGGCATATCGAAATTAATCACGTGTGATATATGATCGATATCAATTCCTCGAGCCGCAATATCGGTGGCAACTAAGAATTTTAATTCACCATGGCGAAATTTGCCGAGCGCAATCTTACGTTTACTTTGCGATAAATTACCTTGAAAAGAAGTTGCTTTGTAACCGAGATGACCAAGGTGCTCAGCTAAACGCTTAGCGCGATGTTTGGTACGCGTGAAAATGATGGCCGATTGAACCGCATTGTTTTGTAAAATGGTTTCCAGTAAATCAGTTTTGAGTGCTTCTGAAACGGGGTACAATGTTTGCGTGACGGTGTTGGCGGGCGCGGATTCACCAATTTTTATCGAAACCGGCTTATTCAATACTTTGTCTGCCAGTAAGCGGATATCGGCTGACATGGTGGCAGAAAACAGCAAGTTTTGGCGCTGCTTGGGTAAATATTTTAAAATATGATAAATAGGCTCGCGGAATCCCAAATCAAACATATGATCGGCTTCATCTAAGACTAATATTTCAATGTGGTTAAGATTTGCTTGCTCACGGCTGTTTTTGCCGCCTTGGAGTAAGTCGAGCAAACGACCCGGACAAGCGACGACGATATCGATGCCGCCGCGTAATGTTCGATATTGTTCACGATAATTAACGGTGCCGCCATAAATAGTGGCGCAGCGTAAACCGGTCTTAGCACCGAGTTTATTGATAGCAACACAAATTTGGTCGGCTAGTTCTCGCGTCGGCGCAAGGATAAGCCCACGTAGTTGACCTTTAGGTCCTGCCATCAGGTGTTGTAAGAGGGGTAAGGCAAAAGCGGCGGTCTTACCGGTTCCAGTCTGCGCTAAGCCTACAACATCTTGGCCGTCAAGGATGGCGGGTATGGCTTTTGCTTGGATAGGTGTGGCTACTTCGTAGCCTTCGGCTTGAATACCGGATAAAATTTGGGCGTTTAATTTGAATTCTGTAAAGTTCACTAAAAAGTTCCTGGCTATAGTAGTTGAGCCAAGTAACATCTTTAGCTCTAAAAGTGGGCATTCTAACAGGCTTATGTGGCAAATGATAGGACAATTGCACTAAAAATAGACGGTCGCAAACAGCCATTTTTAACGTAAGCCTTCAAGTAGCCCAGTGGCTGTTTTTCCTCTCATCTCCCCATTGACTATAGCAGCTGAGTGGATGATTAACAGTCATCGACTGGTTCACGTATTCATTTGACTTTAGAGCATTTTTTTAAATTTAAAAAAGCATAATGAGCATTACGCTGACGTACTATGCCTTACTCAGGCATGCAAAAAATAGGTTTCGACTAGATTATACCCAAGTAAGTAATATTTGCTTGGGTATAATCAAACGCTTTTTATGGAATGGTTATAGGAGGTAATGAATTTAAAATACCGATGGCTTCTATTAGCGAGATAATCGCATCTTTTATAGCGAGTGTAGCTGCCTCAGCGCCCGCTATAGTTTGAACTAAAGTTAATACAGTGGTCAGTATACTTAATGCATTTGATAACATGCCGGTTATAATAATAAGGGACATCTTTTTTATCCTGCTGTGAATCTATTTGTGTTTAAATTTTATCTTTTTTATTTAATATGCTGTTAATACTTAAAAATTAAATTTCATGAAGGAAGCACAATGCTTCCTTCATCTACACTTAATTAATTATCTTACAACAGGTATCCCTGGCAATCCGTTTAATATACTTAATGCGCTCATGACAGAAGCGATTGCAGCTTGTACGGGAGCAATAGCAGAGCCAGCGCCCGGAACTACAGCTAGTAAAGTAAGTACAGTGTTTAAGGTTCCTAAGACTGTAGTAAGTAAGGTAGATATAATTGCGATAGGCATAATTTTTTCCTTTAATAAAATTTGTGATAACTATTTTTTCAATAAAGCATTAGTGCTTCAAAGTAATAACTTTCTTATTTTTTGTTAAGTGAGCATAAATGGAGAGATCATTGAATGATCTCTATAGCAATAGATTTTTTATTAACTATTTCTATTTATGATAGATATAAATTATCACTGATCAGGGAAATACAAAACTGGTATTTATGGTATTAACTAGGATTAGTTGCTATACCGATCTATTAGAGCTATTATGCACCTAATGAACACTATAGGTGAATTATGTTGACACTTGGAGCCCGAGAAGCAAAAAATGAATTTGGTCGACTGCTGGATGCCGCTCAAAGCGAGAATGTTCTAATTGAAAAGAAAGGGCGGCCTGTTGCAGTGGTACTATCGATAAAAAAATATCAACTATTAGAAGATGCTCAAGATAAGTTGTGGGAAATTTTAGCAAAAACTTCAGAAATGGACGGGTTAGTTAGCGAAAAAGAAAGTGAAGATTTTTTAAAATCCTTACGTGACGATGATAAAAATTAGTTTTGCTAAACAAGCTTTAAAGTTTTTAAAGCAAGTACCTATTAAACATGGAAGACAGTTAGCAATGACTGTAGAGTCCTTAAAGGAAAATCCATTTCCACAAGACGCAAAAAAATTAAAAGGGATTTCTGATTATCATCGAGTTGATGTCGGTGAATATAGAGTGATCTACCGAATAGACGCAGCAAGGAAATTACTCATCATCGCTTTTATGGGTAAGCGCAATGATAATGAGGTCTATAAAAAATTCAAACGAAAAAAAGTTAATCTGTCTAATGCATAGACTGCCTCGAGGAAGGTTTTAATAACGTAAATAGACCGGCGCTGCTAGTTTGCATCTCTATAGAATTTACCGCTGCAATTAAATTGGCTAACTCTGCACTGGAGTAATGCGTAGTCACGCGTTGACTTTTGTGGCCGAGTAAATCTTGTCTATCTTCATAACTGACGTTAGCCGCACGTAAACGCCGGCCAAACGTATGTTTTAAATCATGCACACGTACCTGTGGAAGTTTGGTTTTCCTGCGTGCGCTTAACCATGCAGAATTTAACATCCGTGATAAAGGTTTATTCCGATAAGTAAAAACAAATATAGGGTGGCGATCGCGTTGTGCTTCAATCACTTGTTTGGCTTGTTGATTTAAAACAACTAATCGATGCTGCCGATTTTTAACTAGGTTGGCAGGAATAATAAAAACATAGGTATTTAATTCAGGTATGCTCACTTCCCACTGCCATTGTAAGCGACAAATTTCTTGATCACGACAGCCCGTATGAACGGCAAATATGGCCATTTGTTTTAAATGAAAGGGTAAATGATCAAACAAGCGTTGTTCTTCTTCTTTGGATAAAGGGTAGGGTAAACGTTTATTTTGCTCAGGTAACAAGCGAATTTTTGGCGCACTGGCTAACCAACTTAAACCATTTTCGTCCAACCATTCTTGTGCAGCGAGATTTAAAATGCGACGTACGACTTGTAATCCGTAATTAATAGTTCGATTTTTTACTCCAGCCGCTTTACGCGTTTGTATATAGGTTGCTAGATTGCCTTGATGAATCGCTGTCAGCGGTAAATGACCGATAAACGCATCCAGTTGTTTTAGTAAGCGCGCATCAATATGCAGGCTCGCTTTATGTTGGTTTTCAATAAGGAATTTAAGTGCGGCATGTCGGAATGAACGTGTCGGTCTTACTCCGTAAATACTGGCTAGCCGGATTTCTTCAAGGCGATGCATTAAATAGCGTTCCGCTTCTGCCAATGAGGACGATTTTGTGCTTTCTGACAGGCGTCGACCATAAATTTTTTTATTGATGTGCCATATCGATCCTCTTTTAATGAGACCGGGTGAGCGTTTGCTTGCCATTTAGCTAACTCCTTACCATAACTTATGAACGTGAAAGATTTGCTTTCTTTCTCGATAATTGATCGACCAACTGCTGAAATTCTTCATCAAGCGTTTTTTTTGAGATAGTGGTATGTTTTTTTTCTGTTAACAAGTGTTTAATCGCATGAGCTTGCCAACGTATAACACGTTGTGCAGGTTTGCCTTGATGTTTTTTAAACTCATCGGCCCATTGATCTAAATCCAATCGATCAAAGGCAATTCCTTGCTGACCAATTCTTAATGTAATTAAAAAAGGCCTAACTTCGCTATTGAATCGATTTTTATCCATACCTAAATATTTTGCGGCATCACGCAAACGGATTAAGCGAGGTTGCATAACTCTTCCTAACTCTAACTAAGCATTCACTTTATCTCGATAAGATACGCACTTACGATGTAAAAAAATTTAACTTTTATTGTATAGACTTTTTGTAGAACGAAAAATAAAGGATGTGAGTTCATGCAGGAAGCAATGTTAGATAAAGCTATATATAGTTTAGGTTCAGTTAAGCATATGGCCAAAAAGTTAGGTATACACCGTGAACATGTCTACGCCTGGATAAAAGGAGTCAGCAAAATACCCTTAGAGTATGCCTTGCAAATTGAATATTTAACCGGCGGTGAAATTAACTGGAAGGATTTAGTGCCCTTTCATATTGTGCAACGTTTAAAGCACTTAACTTTACGGTTACCCAAGTTTGATTTACCACCGTGTGAGCTAGTTTATGTTGCCATTGAGCGTATCAAATCAGAAAAATGTGTAATAACTATTACTGAGAAAAACGCATCGATTCCTCTGCATAAACAGCGCCCTATTTGTTTGGATGAAGAGAATACGTTGATCTTTGGTGAAAAGATTTTTTATCTATATAAACACCATACTAAAAAAACAGTTCCAGCGTGGCGTGTTTCTTTAACTGACTTAGCGAAAGGGCATTACAGCAGTGAATTATTTGTAAAAAATTTCCTTATCAGTGAGCGCGTTGCGATAGGCATGGCATTAGAAAAATTTTTGGGGAGTCGACAAGGGTATCGTAGTGATCTTGAAAAAGCAAAAAGCCAAGCTGAGCTCAGCAAAAAAAGAAATATTATGCCGAGAGGAATTCAAAAGCCACGACTTATGAATAATGATGCACAAGTGAATCAAGAAGAAAGGACACCTTTACGACAATTAATTGCCACTCGCTTAGGTTTTGGCAGTCATTTCACCTATCAAAATGCTAAAAGATTAAAACTTTATGCGAGCAAGGAATTGATGAAGCAGGTTGATCAGCGAAAAATAAGTATTTCTAAAGCAGCTAAATTATGTCCAGTTTTATCGGTTAGAAAAGTAAAAAAAACTAATTTAAGTAAAGCAGTAAGTTAATTAGGGTTAATAAATTCTCAGTCTAATTCATTGAGTGAGGGAAATTATGCGCTATCGAATGTTAGATGTCAGGATTTGGTGTGATGAGAAATTTCGCTCATTAACCCCTTTAAAACCGAGTGGCCAAGCACTTTTTCTTTATCTATTATGCAATCCGCATACCACCTCTATCCCAGGTTTGTATCGAGCTGGTGCGGGTGCTATGGCAGAAGAGTTAGGATGGTCATTGATAGGATTTCAACGTGCTTTAAAAGAAGTGATGGGCCAAGGTTTGGTGCAAGCTGATCTCAAGGCACGCGTTATTTTTATAGCTAATGCCATTAAATATAATAAACCTCAATCACCGAATGTAGTGCGAAGCTGGGCATTGCATTGGGATGAAATCCCTGAATGTACACTTAAAAACGAAGCTTATTATAAACTAGAAGCATTTGTAAAAGGCTTAGGTAAAGCCTTCGAGCTAGCCTTTGCAGAAACCTTACGTCAACCTGCAGTAAAAGATGCTACTAAGTCATTGACTAAGTCTTGCCTTAATCAGGAACAGGATCAGGAACAGAAACAAGAACAGGATCAAGAAGAAGAGATTGAAGGGTTTAAATCACCATCCGACGCACCCATTGCTAATTTAACGACTAAGCATTCCAGTGTCCCAAGTTCAGAACCGTTATTAACGATACCTCTCATGGGTAATGCCATATATCAGGTGAGGCAGCAAGAATATGAAGAATGGCAAACTCTTTATGCTGAAATCGATGTATTACAAGAATTGCGCAAATTGATCGCCTGGAATATTACTAATCCGAATAAACGTAAGCACCGCGCGAGTATTTTACGACATATTCATGCGTGGTTGACTAAAGAGCAACAGCAAAAAAAACAGTTTCCAGCGGCGTGTCGTTCATTTCCAATAACTTTTGAACATAATTTACAAATAGCAAAAAAATGGATGACTTCTAATCCAGAAGTGACTAAGCCGCATGATCTGCAATTATTAAAAGGGAAAAAAATGGTATGACTTCAGAAGATCAAGAAAAATTTACGCAAGGAATGATGGTTTTGGCAGAAGTTTATAATCGCAAACTTTCTTCGTTATTATTACATACCTATTGGAATTGTTTGAAAAAATATGCGTATGCCGTGTTTGAGATAACTTTATGGGATTTTTTGAAAAATCCAGACAATGCCAAAAGAGGTTTTCCAAGTCCTGCGGATTGGATTAAAGCGATAGAGGGTGATACAGCAAGTAAAGGTCTAGCGGCTTGGACAGAAATTATTACCACCATTCGACATATCGGCCATTACGAGAGTGTGATATTCACGGATCCTTTGATCCACTCTGTGATTAGAGATATGGGAGGGTGGATTTTTTTATGTCAACAATCGGAACGTGATTTGATTTTTGCACAAAAAGAATTTGAGCGGCGCTATCAAAATTATTATGCACTTAAAAAATTGGCTAGCATGCCACGTTATTTAACTGGACAAATCGAACATCAAAATAAATTAAAGGGTTTTACTGAATATATTCCTAGGCCTAAAAATATAAAGCAAGTCTTGAATTCAAGTCATTTAAAAAATAAGGAGGTAAAGTAATTCATTAATAATAAATTTTTTTATCTATATCATTTTTAAGGAATAAATTATGTTAAAACGTCCCGGATTCCTATCGCTATTGATTGATTGTTTTCCGTTCGTAAGAGAGTTTCGATTACGCAAAAAAATAAGACATAAAAGATTAAAAATGCAGCGTAAATTACCCAAAGATGAGCCTAAACATTTAAGACGCTATGTCATGCTGTCCGGGACCATACGTCGTCTGTAGCGGATAGGCAGGCAGTTAAGCTTGATGTGTAATTTATCATTTTTTATTGAAAGTCATTATACAAGGGAATAAAGTTATGAAGTGTTTAAATCCGTTTTGTGAATATGCCAAAACACGGGTAATTAATTCACGTAAATCAGAAGAAGGAAAAAAAATCTTACGCAGAAGACATTGTCCTAAGTGTAATAAACGCTATACCTCGATTGAGGTCCTCGCTTACTTTGGTTATCCGAATGCACAAAAAAGGGCATCGTTAAATCTTTTAATGACCTATTAAATGTGATAAACTAGTTTCAGACTAGTTTAATTTAAAGAGGTCATTATGCAAACAGTGGGTGCTTTTGAAGCCAAAACACATTTTTCTGCGTTGCTCGATAAAGTGGAAAAAGGTGAACAAATCGTTATCACTAAACATGGTCGCATCGTGGCTAAGCTGGTACCCGCGACTGCGGCTAATCAGCTACGTATTCAACAAGCTATCGCGGCGCTCAAAGATTTAATCCATGGGCATACGCTTAAGGGTGATTGGAGAAAATTACGTGACCAGGGACGGCGCTAATGAGCTTTGTATTAGATGTTTCTATCGCCTTGTCTTGGTGCTTTGATGATGAAGCTAGCCCCTATACCTGGTCTCTATTAGAGCGCTTAGAACAAGAAACGGCGCATGTGCCGAGTCTTTGGGCGCTAGAAATGAGCAATATTCTAATTCTTGCCGAAAGGGGCAAACGCATTAGTTATGCTCATGTCATCTTATCTCTCGAGTTGATCGGTAGTTTATCGATACAGGTTGATGAAGAGACTTCCTATCGTGCCTTTCATGAGACCAGTCAGCTGGCCTATAAGGAAAAACTCACTAGCTATGATGCTAGTTACCTTGAATTAGCCTTACGCTTAGGTATTCCTTTAGCGACTAAAGATAAGGCTCTAGCTAAGATCGCTAAGAAATTAGGAGTTATTTTAATTTAATTTGTATTTCCTGGACTGGCGCGCGTTTGCTTGGCAAATGGTTCAAGATGATGATTCAATCATGTAAATTATATTACCCATTTTCATTAGATAATCTTTCTCTACTTTAATAGGAGAAAGATTAAATGATATATACCTTATCAAAAACAGACAAAAAAGAGCCGGGTCCTACCGAAGCGATTTTCTTCACTAAACCTAAGTTTGAGGGTGATGCTTATATCGCCTATGTGGGTTATGTAGTGGATTTTGGCAAAGGGTTAAAAGACATACCAGATTCATTGAACGATCATCTGCATTCGGTCAAAACCGGTAACATCTGCAAATTAGAACTTTTTGAGGACTATGGTTTGTTAGGTGATAATATTGCAGTACCGGCTGACAGTGATTTAACACAAATACCCTTGGGACTTACTTCCTTTAAGGCTGAACTTGATTTGGATGCAAATATTAAGGATGAGCTCACACAATGTGAATTGGATAAAATTAACTACGAAAAAAGGCTAGAGGAATGTGTAGAAGAAAGAAAGGAATTCAAAAATAAGTTAGCCGAGTATGAGAATTTATTAAGACAATACAAAGATAAATTGACTGAGTGCGAGAAAAACGGTAAGGATTTAAAGGATCAATTAGACAAAAGAAAACTCGAAGATGAAGTAAAAAAAATCAAGGATAAGTTGGAT
>CANJLU010000036.1 GCA_947475085.1 Coxiellaceae bacterium | reverse complement strand
GATAGACTTGATTTCATCGTTAGACGCTAGTCTACGGTCCTCATTTACTCATGTAAACTCCGGCCCTTGACTATCTCTGCCTCAAACTCAAACCTATCACTGGGTTATGCAAGTGGTCTATTAGGTCCTGATAATTTAAGAAACCTTGCTGGATTTCTATACTTTCCAACAGCGTAAGACTAGAAAGAATATATCAAAGCAATAATATATACTCGTCGCACTTGAACTTTTGTCTGTTGCCGCTCAACTCGCAATCCTCATGTATCATGAATACATTCCGGTTGTTTCATTCGTGCGGCGCCCTGCCAAACATCCAATTGCTGTGAGTATAAGTTCTGCATTTAATTTATTCCTAAGCATTACCTATAAGAAAATAAGTAAGTTCTAAAAATAGAAATTATTATTGTTTTTAAATATTTCTATTCTTAACCCCTAGAACTTATACCAGCAAGGTATTCATTAACTCAGTAATATCAATATAAACATTAAAAAAATAATGTGTCAATACATTTTATTTGTAATTTGCGTTATACTGGTAAAGGTCGAATCCAGGGATATAAAAAAATGGAAAACTTTTCCATCAATAATTTTTTACAGCATTTAATATTTGATTGCGGATTAAAAAAAGAATTTGTTGATGAAATGATAGCTTATGCTAAACAACAGCAAATTTCTTTTATAACTCATTTAATCCAAACACAAAAGGTAGATTCTTCCTACTTAGCCCGTCTTTTAGCCGCAGAGTTTTTTCTGACATACATTGACTTAGATAATATCGATTTAATGCAAATACCAATTAGTATATTAGATAAAAATTTATTACTAAAATATAAAATATTACCCATATCATATGATGAAAAAAAATTGACCGTAGCTATAGCTGATCCCACTCAGCAATTAGTTTTCGACGAAATACGATTTTCCACCGGGTTATTGCTGGAATATAAGCTTGCAGACGAAAAACAATTGCAAGAACTATTAAAAAAAACAAAAGACACTGGTTTAATAAAATCGGGTATTAATAGTGCAGTTGGTTTAAGTCGTTACCAAATAACTCGCGAAAAAGACGAAAATAATCTAGATGCAGCGTTAAATAATTCCAGCAATGACGATTTAACTATTATAAATTATGTCAATAAATTTTTGATTGACGCTATTAACCGTAATTCATCTGATGTTCATATAGAACCGTATGAAAATCGATTGCAAATACGTTTTCGGATCGATGGATTATTATATTCAATGGTTGTTTTGCCTAAACATTTAATTTCACGAATTATCACACGTTTAAAGATTATGGCGCAATTAGATATTGCCGAGCGAAGAATTCCGCAAGATGGGCGTTTTCAATTAAAAGATATTAACGGTCGAAATGTAGATTGTCGATTGAGTACCTGTCCAACTATTCATGGTGAAAAATTAGTCATTAGAATTTTGGATAATAATAAAATGTTATTAGAAGTAGATAAATTGGGAATGAACCAAAATCAAAAAAAGGAATTTATCAAAGCTTTAGCAAGTCCCCATGGTATGATTTTAGTCACAGGACCTACCGGTAGCGGGAAAACTATCACACTCTATACCGCTTTAAGTTTCTTAAAAAAAAACACGATTAATATCTCAACGGTCGAAAATCCTATAGAAATTATTTTATCGGGAATAAATCAAGTTAATGTAAATCCTGCCGTAGGTTTAAATTTTGCTTGCGTGTTAAGAGCTTTTTTACGCCAAGATCCTGACATTATTATGGTAGGAGAGATGCGCGATCAGGAAACGGCTGAAATAGGAATAAAGGCTGCTCAAACAGGCCACCTGGTTTTATCAACGTTACATACTAACAGTGCTGCAGATAGTCTGATTCGCTTAGAGAATATGAATATTCCTAATTACAATATTGCAGCTTCAGTACAGTTAATTATTGCACAACGTTTAGTCAGGCGTTTATGCATGCATTGTAAAATTGAAGAAAGATTGCCGAAAAAAATTTCGTTAAAGTTAAATCTTGCATCGGATATTAAAATTTTTACTGCTAAGGGATGTTTGCAATGTACAGATGGTTATAAAGGTCGTACTGGGATTTTTGAGGTATTAACACTCACTAACGACATTAAAAAAATAATTTTACAGAAAAATAACGCATTAGAAATTAATCAATTTGCAAAAAAACAAGGGATGCAAACTTTGTATTTATCCGCTTTGGAAAAGTTAAAACAAGGTGAGATAAGCTTATTAGAAATGAGGCGCGTAATAAAAGACTAAAATGTATGTTTAGTATAGTTAAAATCTATATCTGGAAAGGAGTAACTTGCACAGGAAAGCCGTGTAAAGGTAAAGTTTTTTTTGGAGATAAGAATCAACTGCGTTTAGAGTTGCAATGTCAAAATATTTTTATAAGCTATATTCGTACTCGTTGGATTATTCGATTTATTAAGCCCGTGAAAATACAAGAGATTTATCTTCTTACTCGTCAAATAGCACGATTACTGCGAGCAGGAGTTCCATTGCTGCAAATCTTGCAATTATTAGAAACTAGCATCTGCAATATCCTTCTACAAGCATATTTACGAAAATTAATCACTGCTTTAGAAGAGGGATTTTCATTAAGTGAAGCATTGCAAGAAAATAAAGCCTATTTCAATAAGTTTCATTGCAGCCTAATTGCATTAGGAGAAAAAACTGCTACTTTGGGATTAATGTTTGATCGTATAGCAATATATCAAGAAAAAAGCATGAAATTAAAAGCCAAAATAATTCATGCATTAGTCTATCCTGCGGTGGTTTTACTAGTAGCGACTATGGTTTTTACGGCTCTATTGATGGGAGTAGTGCCGCAGTTTGAACAATTTTTTTCTGATGTAGGCGCACAATTGCCATTAATAACGCGCATTGTTATTTATTTGTCAAAACACGTAGCATTTATTAGTGGCTATTGCGGATTTTTTTTATTGATATCAAGTAGTATTTTTCTTTTTTTAAAGAAAAAATACTCTGTTATAAATGATAAACTCGACAGTCTTTATTTAAAAATACCCTTTGTTAATAAAATTATCTCTGAAATTATTATCGCTCGTATTACGCGTGCCTTATCTACCGCGCTAACTGCAGGTTTACCTTTAGTTGATGCTTTACAGCTAATTGCTGAAATATCTGGTAATTTTGTTTATAAATCCGCTATTTTAGTAAGCTGTGAGCATATACGTGACGGTGAATGTTTTTATCAAGCCTTTTCACGGCAAAAAGTCATGCCATTAGATTTATTGCAACTTATTAAAATTGGAGAAATGGCTAATTGTCTGAGCGAAATATTAAACAATACTGCTGATCTCTACGAAGAAAAAATAAATTATTTTGCGGACAACCTATCGGTACTATTAGAGCCACTATTAATTATTATTTTAGGTTTAATGGTAGCTGGTTTGGTTATCGCTATGTATTTGCCTATATTTAAATTAGGAAGTGTTATTTAAATGCAATATTTTTTAATAGCTAGTTTTGTTTTTTTAAGTCTTTTGTTCGGTAGTTTCTTTACGGTATTGGTATATCGTTTACCATTAATGTTACAGCAACAATGGAGAAAAGATGCCCAACAACTTTTAAGCCCAGATGACTCGCTTCAGACCAATGAAAAAACTTTTAATATATTTTTACCTTTTTCGCATTGTCCATATTGTCATGAATATTTAACTATTTTACAAAAAATCCCCTTGTTAAGTTATTTTTTTTTAAAAAGAAGATGTGCCTATTGCCAAGAAAGAATTTCTTTTGTTTATCCTCTCATAGAAATTTTAACGTTAATAAGCTCGCTTATCGTTATTGACCAATTTGGAATAAGTTTACAAGCCTTTGCAGGCTTAATTTTAACCTGGGGTTTATTAATTTTAGCGTTTATTGATTTTGAACATAAACTATTACCGGATATGATCACTTTTCCTTTACTGTGGTGTGGTTTAATTTTTAGCATACCACAGACTTTTGTTTCTCCAGCAGCGGCTATTTTGGGCGCGTGTTTTGCTTATCTCTTTCTTTATATGCTAGCCAAATGCTATCAATTTTTTGCTATAGTTGAACCTATGGGAGAAGGGGATTTTAAATGTTTTGCTTTATTAGGTGCTTGGTTAGGCATAAAAGCCTTACCTTACATCCTGTTTATAGCCGCTGTTGCAGGGTCTATCGTTGGTATGGGGTTATATCTATTCAATAAACAAAACTTGCGTAAAGGTATCGCTTTCGGTCCTTATTTAGCCTTATCGGGTTGGCTAGTCTTAATTGTTCAACCTAACTTTGATTATGTCTTTTTAATTTAACAGGTGAACGCAAAACTTTAATAAGTAAATTATACGGGCGCTTTTTGTTGATTTTAGATAATAGTTAAAACCATCTATGATAAACTTAAATCAATATAGAAGCTTAATAATGGAAAATCCAATGTCTGAAAAATTACCTGATATTCATTTGCCTATCTCTATTATTGGCGCAGGGGCCTGGGGAAGTGCTCTAGCTATTCATTTAGCTCTTAAGCATCAAAAAGTGCATTTATGGGCTTATGAAAAGCAACAAGTTACTGAAATAAATACTAAAAAAACCAACGAGCGCTATTTGCCCGGTGTTGTTTTCCCTTCTAATATCATTTGTTCGGATGATTATCAAACAGTTCTTTCAGAAACACGGGATATTTTAATTGTTGTACCTAGCGCCGCTTTTCATACAACATTAAAAAAGATGCAGCCTTTTTTACAAGCTAACCAGCGCTTGCTTTGGGCAAGTAAAGGCTTAGATGCTGAAAAGCATCAATTATTAAATGAAGTGGTTAAAGATACATTAGGACATAGAGAAATGGCTGTGCTATCAGGGCCTAGTTTTGCTAAAGAAGTTGCCATGGGTTTGCCTACAGCTGTCTGCATTGCGTCGGAAAATTATGATTTTGCGCATGATCTTTCATTAAGATTTCAGACAAAAGATTTTCGTGTCGAAATAACGCAAGATATTATTGGTGTGGAACTTGGCGGCGCTATAAAAAATGTACTGGCAATTGCTGTTGGTATAACTGAAGGTTTAGGCTTTGGTGCTAATGCAAAAGCCGCAGTGATTACTTCCGGATTATCCGAAATGATTGAACTCGGTTTAACATTAGGCGCAAAACAGGATACTTTCTTGGGGCTATCAGGTCTTGGGGATCTGGTGTTAACCTGCACGGATAATCAATCTCGCAATCGACGTTTAGGTTTAGCTTTAGGACAGGGGCAAAGTTTAGAGGAAGCTAAAAAGTTAATTGGAACCACTGAAGGTTATGATACCGCAAAAAATATTTTCTTTTTAGTTAAGAAATATGGGGTCAAAGCACCATTTTGTGAAGGCGTATACCGTATTTTGTATGAGCAAAAATCACCGAAAACACTCTTTAAAGATTATTTTCATTAGAAAATCTATTGTAAACGTTATAAGGTGTTTTCAATTGTGCTAGGCTGAGACAAAAAGCACTGTTTTTTGAGTATCGTAACGGAGCTTACACGCAGTATGTGAGTAACGAAACGCAGAAAGACAGTGCTTTTTGGCCAGCATCGAGCAATTGAAAACATCTTCTTATTGTTTTATCCAATTAATGAGGCCGCCGGCTAACAACACTTTTAGTTCTCGTGGACTTAGAGGATGATTAACGATGTAATCTTTATTTTTAGTTTTATTATGAACGGTCAGTTGCTCGGATTTTTGAATAGTTGCACGAATATCTTTAATTAATAAAACATCATCTTGGTCGATAGTATCGTAATCGGAAGGTTTTGTGAAAACCAAAGGTAAAATGCCGAAGTTAACTAAGTTTTGTCTATGAATACGTGCAAATTGTTTAACTAACACTGCTTGTACACCTAAATAACGAGGTGCAATGGCAGCATGTTCCCGACTGGAACCTTGGCCATAGTTTTCACCGGCAACAATAATAGATCCGGTTTTTTGGTATTCTAAAGCGCGTTTTGGATAAGAGGGATCAATTTGATCAAAAACAAATTGGCTGATTCCTGCAATATTGCTGCGAAAAGGCAGTACTTTTGCCCCTGCAGGCAAAATGGTATCAGTAGAAATGTCATCACCGACTTTAATCAAAACCGGGCCTTCAATATTATCGGCTAAAGCTGGGATAATAGGTAAGGGTTGTATGTTAGGGCCTTTAGCTAATGTTACTTCACCAGGATTTGCGGCGGGTGGCACCAACATGGTGGTATTAATAATAATTTTTTGCGGCTCTTTAAAGCGTGGATAAACTTTATCCTTGAGAGAGCGAGGGTCGGTGATAACACCCGTTAAAGCTGAGGCCGCAGCAATTTCAGGGCTACAGAGATAGACTTGGTCATCTTTGGTTCCGGATCGACCTGGAAAATTTCTTGGTACGGTACGTAAACTTATTTTTCCAGAGGCGGGCGCTTGACCCATCCCAATACAACCATTACATCCTGCTTGATGAATACGACCGCCCGCGCGAATTAATTTTTCTAAAACTCCTAATTCCACCATATTTTCCAAAATTTGGCGTGAGGTGGGGTTTATATCAAATGAAACACCAGGAGCTATTTGTTTTCCAGCGACAATTTCTGCCGCAACAGCGAAATCTCGTAGGCCAGGATTGGCCGATGAACCGATCATGGCTTGATAAATGGGTCGTCCAACAACTTCTTGGACAGGAACTACTTTTCCTGGGCTAGAAGGTAAGGCAATTAAAGGTTCGAGCTTGGAAAGATCGATTTCGTCATGTTCATCGTAACGGGCATTTTGGTCGGCAATAATCTCTTGCCAGTCAGCTTCGCGCTGTTGTGATTTCAAGAATTCTCGTGTCATCTCATCGGAAGGAAATACACTGGTAGTTGCTCCCAGTTCTGCGCCCATGTTAGCAATGACATGACGATCCATCGCAGACAAATGTTGCAGTCCCGGTCCATAATATTCAATAATTTTACCAATTCCACCATCAACATTATGACGACGTAATAATTCTAAAATAATATCTTTTGCGCTTACCCAGTCCGGCAAAGCGTTAGTTAATTTTACACCCCAGACTTTCGGCATGGTGACATGAAAGGGATGTCCAGCAATAGCCATGGCAACTTCTAATCCACCTGCGCCAATGGCTAACATGCCCATCGATCCCGCAGCACAGGTATGACTATCTGAACCCAATAAGGTTTTTCCCGGTTTTCCAAAGCGCTCCATATGTACAGGATGACTGACGCCATTGCCCGGGCCACTGTAATATAGACCAAATTTTTTACAAGCACTGAGTAAAAATAAATGGTCATCTGCATTTTTAAAATCTGTTTGTAATAGGTTATGGTCAATATACTGTACTGAGACTTCCGCTTTAGTCTGATTCAATTCCATCGCTTCACATTCCAGCATTACCATTGTGCCTGTTGCATCTTGGCATAAGGTTTGATCAATTTTCAGGCCAATTTCATCGCCTGCTTGCATTTCACCTGCAACCTTATGCGAGCTGATTAATTTTTGTGTTACATTTTGTGCCATACTAAAATTCCTAAAATCTAATTGCTGTGAGTATATAAAGCTTAACGAGCCTTTAACTGACAGGGCTCATAAATAATTTCCTATAGGAAAACAAGTTAAAATACGATAGAAACAATAAATGGTTCATCACGTGTAGCTTTGTGTAGTTTACTAGATAATGTATAGTAGTTTACAGCAAGCCTTAATCTGACGGTAGGGATCCGAATATGCATTTACCCGTTACGCGCTGGGTCGATTTATTCACATTTTTTCTTTGCGCCTTAGTGTTAGCGGTTGCGGTGTATTTGCAATATAGAGTTGGAATCATTCCTTGTCCGCTTTGTATCATACAGCGGTTTATCATTACCTTGTTAGGATTGTTATTTTTAATGGGCGCGTTGTTTAATTTTGAAACAGCAACGCGCTGCTTTTTGCATACTTTAACTTTTTTATTTGCAGCAGCCGGTGCGGTAGTGGCGAGTCGCCAATTATGGTTAGAGCATTTTCCATCGGATCAGTTAATCAGTTGTCAAGCGGCGATCGCGCAGTACAGCACTTCTATCTATTTTCATAAAATTACGGAATTGTTCTTTCAAGGGACCAGCAATTGTGGCAGTTCAACCTGGCGTTTTTTGAGTTTAAGTATGCCAGGCTGGACATTAATAATATTTATTGTATTAGCCGCTATTGCTTTACGACAAGTCTATATAAACCGACGCAAACATAAACGCCATTTCTTATCTTGAAAAAGACGATCTGTTGCTATTTCGAAATTCTTGATGAACTAGATTTTCATTTTTTTTGCGTTCTAGTAATTGAGCGGCAAACTCCTCAGCCTCTCCATAAATAACAAAATGGTCTTCCAATCTAACCATTAATTCTTTTAACTCCAGGGCCTTAGGTCGTTCTGATACAGGTGCTTGCATAAGTAATGCAAGTTTTTTTAATATTTTCTTCTTTTGTTCTGTATTTTGCCCGCTATCCAAATTTTTTTGGAGATTTTTAAGGTCACTATCGATCGTATCCTTAATCTGTCTAACCAAATGCTTGCCGGTTAAATTTAAACAATATTTAGTTAATGCCTGCCATTGTGTCGGATAATTTTCAGACCAATCTTTATAGAATAGTATTTTTTCTAGGTCACTAAGTGGCTTGGTTGGAGTGGGACTCAATAACTGATTAGTTATTAAATACCATAAGTTTGCACCTAAGGACCATATATCTGTATTAAGATTATTTAAACTTTTTGTACAAAAATCTTTATTTATAAATAACTCAGGAGCGGAAAACAGAAATGTACTAATTTGAGGTGCGGCTTCATTTTTAAAATAGGCACAACCAAAATCACCTAAAATAAAGTCACCATTAATTTTAAGAAATATATTGCTTGGTTTTATATCATTATGGATCATTCCATGATGAATTTGTTTATTCTTGTCTTTAAATTCAGAACTATCTAAGGCATTAATTGCTTCTATAAGTTGCTGAAATCCTTGAAACAGATAACTTAATACAGCGCTAGGATTGGAATTATATTGGTTATAAATATAATTTACATGCGTTTGTAGATCGCCAATTTCTTGATAACAGGTATATAAGATATTAGTCGTTCCAACTGAACCTTGAGCAACGGGTAATGCAAAAAGATCAAATGGAAAATTACTGGTAACAACCTGTTGTAAAGCTTCAGTCATCTTATTTTCATGTTCCACGCTGAAGCTTCCTTGCTTTTTAACAAGTTTGCGAGTTCTACCTTGAGCAGACAAGTTAACTGTCTTAACAACTCCATTCTGACCATTTTTTATAAAATCTCCATTATAATAAGTTATTACGCTTTCAATCTCATCTATTCTTAATGTGCTCAGAAGATCTCTTATCTCAGGTGTGGTGCAATTTTGTGTCGAGGTAAATGGTGAAAGTGTGTCTGCAGAACTAACCGATGAAGTAGATAATCTATTTCCTGATGTAAGATTTAAGTTGGGCGGTCGTTTTTTTTTATTAAAAAAACTCGGAAAAGGGGGTGGTAGTGGAATTGAAGTAGGCATACATCTACATATTTATTGTTTGATTGATTTCTCCATTGGTTTAAGTCAAATCCTTAGATTATTCTATCGAGCAAAGATTAAAGAACTATTAAGCCTAATTCTGATGAAACTCATGGATAATTTTGATCAGGGATAAACTTGATTTTTTTGAGTGTATGTAAGGCGCTAGCTGGATGACAAAAAACAGCAAAACTATTAGATTTTAACTAGTTAAATGACCTAAAGCCAAGCTTGCGCCGATTTGGGCCAGCGGTTGTACTAATAAAATAGTTAATAATTTTAAGCCGACGATCAGAATTAGCGGCGAGAAATCAAATCCTGAAATAATCGGTAAGATGCCGCGGATGGGTTTAATTAAGGGTTCACTGATACGAACTAATATTTCTACCAGTGGACCATGGGCTAAAGGACTTATCCAACTTAGCACAGTTAAAGCGATAACGGCATAGAAGAAAATATTAATGAGTTGATTTAGGAGTTCAGCGAAGGCAAGTACAACTAATCCGATTAAATGCGGAGTGGCATTAATTTGCAACCAGACTAAAAATGCAATTTTGATCATTTCCAAGCCTAGTAACAATATAATAGCGGCCAAATCGATACCATGTAGACTGGGAATGATGCGACAAATAGGGCGTAGCGGAGGATTAGTTAATTTTGCTACGAATACAAACAAAGGATTATGACTATCGGTATTCACCCATTGTAAAACAATCCGTAGCAGTAAAATAAAAATATACAGATCAAAAATGGATTGGATAAGAAATGTACCGGCATTACCGAAGGAATTGAGCATAGAAAAGTTAACCTGTTATTTTAATCGTGAGTTGATTTTTATTTAAGTCTAATTGTGCGGGAGTTCCAAAAGGTAAACAACGATTCTTTTTTCCATGACCAATATCAGGACAACGGAATACCGGAAAATTTTGTTCCTTGGCAAATCGTTCTAATACCGCTTGAATCTTTTTTTCCTCTTCTATCTTTGCAGAAAAAGTGAAATCACCAAATAAGATGGCTTTTACATGCGTTAATATTCCTGATTGTTGTAAGTGCTGTAACATACGGTCGATACGATAAGCCACTTCATTGACATCTTCCAAAAATAAAATTTTATCTTTAGTTTCGACTTGCCAAGCTGTGCCGAGGCTGGTTTGTACCAAGCTAAGGCTGCCGCCGGTTAATGGGGCTAGTATTAAATCCGAGAAATTAATGGGTTTATGGTAAGGGCTTAATGAATAATTTAATTGCTGTAACTGACCAAAAATAATTTCTTTTAATTCAGCAATATTTTCTTGATCAATTAAGTGACCAGTCACTTGATTTAATGTAGGACCATGCAGTGTTTGCCAATGCCATTTTTGCTGCAGGAATAAATGTAAAGCAGTGATATCGCTGAAACCAATAAACAATTTACATTTTTCTGGAGAAGTTAATTTTAGTAAGGAAGGTATCAAACGTGTGCAGCCATAGCCGCCACGTAGACACCAAATAGCTTGGGAGTCAGTATTGAATAAAGCGTCTTTTAGCTGTTGAAAGCGTTTTTCATCACTGTTGGCGCACAGTAAATCAGGTCCAAATATATCAGAAGAAATTCTGGGTATTAATTGCCAACTTTCTAATAAAGACTTTAATTTTTCTATAATAGTTTTTCTGTCAGCAACACCACTGGCCGGAGCAATTATATCAACGACGGAATTTTTCTTTAAAGTTTTCCAAGGTTTAAAGCTATCCATGTTTTTTGGATCCTAGGCGCATAATTATCAACTTTACTTTTATTTGCAGGGTACTTTTCGCAAACCCAATTGCTGTGAGTATGCTGAATTTTAAATATCTAAATTATCAACTTCTAGCGCATTCTGTTGAATGAAATCACGACGAGGTTCAACTTGATCACCCATTAAGGTAGTAAAGATTTGATCCGTTGCGATAGCATCTTCAACTGTCACGCGTAATAAACGTCGGGTATTCGGATCCATGGTTGTTTCCCATAATTGATCAGGATTCATTTCTCCTAAACCTTTATAGCGTTGGATAGCTTGTCCTCGACGTGCTTCAGCTAATAGCCATTCATAGACTTCTTTAAAGTTTTTCACGGCTTGTTTTTTTGTGTCTCGCTGTACATAGGCACCTGAACCAATAAGACCATGTAGCTGTTTGGTCATATCGAATAAGCATTGATATTCAAGTGTCTTAAAGAATTCGTAAGAGATTTTATAGGTTGTTTCTAAACCATGGGTACCGATGGTTATCTCAGGTAAAAATACATGTCGTTCAGTATTTTCATAAATAGAGACTTGGTAACGAATAGCTTCATTATTGGTAGTCTGTTGCAATTGATTTTGCCAGTTTTTTGTCCATTCGAGCATCTTAGCAGAATCAGTTAATTCCTCAGGAGATAAAGGAGGAAGATCAAAAATGGCTTGCAAAGCCTCCATTGGATAGCGTCGCGACAAATGTTGAATCATCATTTGTGCCTTGCGGTAATCCATGACTAATTTTTCTAAACCAATACCTTGAATAGAAAAGCCTTCAGTATGTGGATAGAGCGCTGCATCATGCAATGCGGTTTGTGTAAGATAAGCTTGTAGCGCCGCATCGTCTTTTAAGTATTGTTCTTGCTTACCTTTTTTAATTTTATATAAAGGGGGTTGAGCAATATAAATAGTGCCGCGTTGCAGCAATTCTGGCATTTGTCTATAGAAAAATGTCAGTAATAAAGTGCGAATATGCGACCCATCGACATCCGCATCGGTCATGATGATAATACGATGGTAACGAAGCTTATCTGGATTGTATTCTTCTTTACCTATACCACAACCCAACGCAGTGATTAATGTTCCAACTGCTTCTGAAGATAACATCTTGTCAAAGCGGGCTTTTTCTACGTTAAGGATTTTACCTGTAAGAGGTAAAATAGCTTGATAACGTCGATTGCGGCCTTGTTTAGCGGAACCACCTGCTGAATCTCCTTCGACAATAAATAGTTCACAAAGCGCAGGATCAGTTTCTTGGCAATCTGCTAATTTTCCAGGTAAATCAGCAATATCTAATGCAGTTTTGCGCCGTGTCATTTCACGTGCTTTGCGCGCTGCTTCACGTGCCCGTGCCGCATCAATGATCTTCATCATGATGGCGCGCGCATCGTGTGGTGTTTCTAATAAAAATTCTTCGAGCTTTTCTGAGGTTAGGGCTTCAACAATTCCCTTAACTTCGGAAGAAACTAATTTATCTTTAGTTTGTGAAGAGAATTTAGGATCCGGAACTTTGACCGATAAAACGGCGGTTAGGCCTTCACGTGTGTCATCGCCGGTGGTGGCGATTTTTAACTTTTTGCTAGTCGCTTCACGATCGATATAGGTGTTTAATGTTCGAGTTAAGGCACCACGAAAACCAGCTAGATGGGTTCCTCCATCACGCTGAGAAATATTATTGGTAAAACATAAGATATTTTCTTGAAAGCTATCATTCCACTGCAAAGCCACTTCGACAGTGATTTCATCGCGTTCAGCGGTAAAATAAAATGGCTGCTTGTGAATTAAAGTTTTGTTTTGATTGAGGTATTCGACAAAAGCTTTAATTCCGCCCACATATTTAAGTTGAGTTTCTTCGTTGCTCCTTTCATCGATAAGATTAATCGCTACACCGGAATTTAAAAAGGATAACTCACGCAAGCGCTTTAACAGGATATCGTAATGGAATTCATTGTTATGTTGAAAAATGAGCTTGCTGGGGTAAAAGCGAATTTCAGTCCCTCTTTCCTGCGTTTCTCCAGTGGCTTGTAGCGGTGCTGTGGGCTCTCCTAGCAAATAGGTTTGCTCATAGACTTTATTATTACGTCGGATAGTGAGCTGTAATTTTTCTGATAAGGCGTTAACCACGGAAACACCTACACCATGCAAGCCGCCTGAGACTTTATAGGAGTTGCTGTCAAATTTACCGCCAGCATGTAAGACGGTCATGATGACTTCGGCAGCCGATCGGCCTTCTTCACTATGGATATCAACCGGAATACCACGGCCATTATCTTTAACGGTGACTGAGTCATCGCTATGCAGCGTAATGTCAATCTGAGTGCAATAGCCTGCTAAGGATTCGTCTATGGAGTTGTCCACGACTTCAAAGACCATATGGTGCAGACCGGTCCCGTCATCTGTATCACCGATATACATACCAGGACGTTTACGGACTGCATCCAGACCTTTTAAGACTTTTATGTTTGAAGAGTCATACTTCGGCATACCCAGTCCACCCTGT
>CANJLU010000035.1 GCA_947475085.1 Coxiellaceae bacterium | reverse complement strand
TTATTTCGAATGAATTTATTATCGTTCATCGATCCTACCGATGGTTTTTTTAATAGTTGGTCTTACGTTTTAAAGAAGCAACCTAGAACATGGGGAGATTATGAAGGATTTAGTTATTTAGGTTTGGGAATGATAATTTTAGGATTAATTGGAGTATTTAAGCTTATAGAGTTAAGAAAGTTTAAATTAATTTTTTCTAAAAAAATGCTGCCTTTGATATGTATAACAGTTTTATTAATGATATTTGCACTATCTGATCATATTGTATTGGGCCATTATGAATTATTTAATTATCATTTACCGAAAATTTTCAATATGTTTAGAGCTTCAGGACGTTTTGCGTTACCAATTTATTATCTAATTTATTTAGGAATTTTATACGTAATTATTAGACATTACCACATCTTAACAGCCATAATATTTATTTCTATTTGTCTGAGCTTACAAATTTTTGATTCCTCTAATATATATAGTAAATTTAGAAATTCATTTCTTCATACTCAACCCTATATATCCAATTTAAAAGCCCCAGTATGGAAAATAGCGGCTAAAAAGTATAAAAAAATAATCTATGTATTACCAGAAAATAATTCAGAAAATTTAGATTTAATATATTATGCAGCATTTAATAAATTAAATATTAACATGGGTTATTTTGCTAGAATTGATCCAATAAAAACCCAAAAAGCTAGAATTAAATTATCATATAATCTCAGGAATGGCTACCTTGATAAAGATGCATTGTATATAATAGATGATAAAAATTTACTAAGAAATATTCCTCATACCAGATTCAATCTTTCTTATAAAGTTATGATAGTGGATGGTTATTCACTATTATTACCTAATTGGGAAAATAGCTCTACAGATGCTGAGAGGGTAGACTGGCTTAAAAATAGTTTATACCCTTTGGGTACTCCTATCTTTTTTCACACGTCTGAAGATAATTTCAAAAAATATTTAATATTGAAGGAGGGGTGGAGTACGCCAGAAGGTAATGGTACATGGACGGATGGCCAATTTGCCACGATATTAGTTCCACTTGCAGAGAAAAATAAATCGAATTTAATATTAAAAATTGATGCAATGCCCTATATTAACCTTAAACATCCTAATCTAGAAGTTGATATTGCGATTAATCATCAAATTTTAAAAAAAGTAATTTATACTATAAAAAATTCTTCTATAATTAATCAAATAGAAATTCCAAGCTCGTTAACTAATAGAAACAATTTACTAGAAATTCAATTTTATTTTAAAAATGCTATTTCTCCCGCTGAGCTTGATATGAGTACAGATAAACGTAAGTTAGGATTACTTTTTTCGTCTTTAATGATAAGTTCTAAAAATTAAAATTTATTTTTTAAAAAATAAATTATGAATAAACAAGATCGAGTTAAAAGGAGAAGTTAAGCATGGAAAACGAAAATACTGATGTAAAATTGTCTGTTATTGTTCCAGTCTATAATGAAGAAAAAAATATTATTCCTTTTTTAAAACGAACACAATTGATCTTGAAAACAATGAGAATAAGCTATGAAATATTATTTTGTCTTGATCCTTCCTCGGATATGACTGAAATAATTATTAGGAATCAGATGCAATACAATTCATCGATTAAGTTAATATTACTTTCGAGAAAATTTGGACAACCTGCAGCAACGATGGCGGGAATTTTACATTGTAACGGAGAAGCTTGCGTCGTAATTGATGTGGATCTTCAAGATCCACCCGAATTGATTATGGATTTATATCATAAAGTCCAAGAAGGATATGAGGTAGTATATGCTACTCGACGGTCAAGACAGGGAGAGTCATGGATTAAAAAAACCATTGCTTATTTAGGTTATATGTTGATTGCCAAATTAAGTGAAGTACCTATTCCACGAAATACAGGCGATTTTCGTATTATGACACGTCGTGTAATCGAAGAATTGCGTCAATTACACGAAAAACATGGATTTTTAAGAGGATTAGTTGCTTTTGTAGGTTTTCGGCAAACTTTTATTGAATTTGATAGAGAGCCGCGATTATTTGGAAAAAGCAATTACAATCGATATGTTGGTGCATTAAAGCTTGCAATCAATGGATTGATTAGTTTTAGCACTCGTCCTTTACAAATAATGTCTATAATGGGGTTTTTTATCGCTTTATTTGGTTTTGTATTAGGTGGTTTTTTTTTAATACAAAAAGTTATTGGAGTCAATTTAACACCTGGATTATCGGCTACTATTTTAACAATAACCTTTTTTTCAGGTATGCAATTGTTATTTTTAGGTTTAATGGGAGAATATGTAGGTCGTATTTATGAGGAGGTTAAACGAAGACCTATGTACATTATCGATGCTATTGTTGAAAATAAAAATGATGTTTTTTCTGAATTAATTGAGAAAATTGAATAATGTATTTTTACTTTTTTAAAGGAATTTTTTAATGTGAAATATTTTGTTACCGGTTGTGCAGGTTTTATTGGAAGTCATTTAGTTGATCGTCTATTAATGCAAGGACACGAAGTCATTGGTTATGATAATTTATCCACTGGATTTTTAGAGTTCTTACAAGTAGCAGAACAGTTTTCTTCCTTTAAGTTTATTCAAGGAGATTGTCTAGATAAAAAAACTTTACTAGCAAGCATGCCTTCGTTTTGCGATGGAGTATTCCATTTTGCGGCTAATGCAGATGTAAAGGACGGAATTAAGCATACCGAAAAAGATTTGCAACAGAATACGATTGCAACCTTTAATGTATTAGATGCTATACGAATTCAGGGAGTAAAAAAAATAATTTTTTCTTCTACAGGGTCTGTTTATGGCGAGGCTGATATTATTCCAACCCCAGAAACTGCTCCTTTCCCCATACAGACATCACTCTATGGTGCTTCGAAACTAGCTGCCGAAGGTTTAATTCAAGCCTATAGCGAAGCGTTTGGCATTCAAGCCTATATTTTTCGTTTTGTATCAATTTTAGGCGAACGATATACACATGGTCATGTTTTTGATTTTTATCGCCAGTTAAAAAATAAACCTACGCAGTTAAAAATTTTAGGTGATGGAAATCAATCTAAATCTTATCTATATATACCAGATTGTATTGATGCCATTCAGTTAGCGTTAAAAAAATCTGATGAAAAAATTAATATATTTAATTTAGGTACTGATGAATACTGTCAAGTAAAAGATTCGGTTGCTTGGATTTCTACTGAATTAGGTATCACCCCTAAATTAAATTATTCAGGAGGTAAGCGAGGCTGGATTGGCGATAATCCATTTATATTTCTAGATTGTAAAAAAATTCGTGAGCTTGGATGGCAACCTAAGTTTAGCATTCAGCAAGGAATTATTAAAACTCTAGATTATTTAAGAAAAAATGCTGACTTACTGGAGGCCAGAGTATGAAAGTGGGAGTTGTAGGTTTATGGCATCTTGGTTGTGTCACCGCAGCTTGTTTAACAAAGTTTGGTCATACTGTGATTGCTTATGATGAAGACGCTCAACTTATTACTCATTTAAAACAAGGATTTCCACCCATATATGAACCTGGTTTGATTGAGCTTATGAATGTTGCAAAGCATTCAAATTCATTACATTTCACCCATGATCCTTCTGAGCTCAAGGATCTAGATATAATTTGGATTGCTTATGATACGCCTATTAATGAATTGGGAAAGGCTAATGCTAATGAAATTAGAAATAGAGTAATAAAATTATTTCCATATTTTAAAAATAATGCCTTAGTTATTATTTCTTCGCAAATCCCCGTTGGCACTACTCAAACAATAAAGAATATGTTTCTTAATGAAAATAAAGAAAAACAGATAAATTGTGTGTATTCGCCAGAAAATTTACGTTTGGGGAAGTCGATAGATTTATTTTTGCAACCGGATCGTATTATTATGGGTATTTGTTCAGACTTAGCCAAACCCATTATAAAAAAATTATTACATCCGATAGTTGATAAAATTCTATGGATGTCGATAGAATCCGCTGAAATGACTAAGCATGCTATTAATGCTTTTTTAGCGACTTCAATTGTTTTTATTAATGAACTTGCTACATTATGTGAATATTATGGTGCTGATGCCCATTCTGTAGCTCAAGGGTTAAAAACAGATATCAGGATCGGCCCCTATGCTTACTTAACTCCGGGTGGAGCATTTTCTGGGGGTACTTTGGGCAGGGATCTTAATTATTTAATACAAATGAATAAATCGTACTCTTTAAATGAAAATTTCTTTCATTCGGTTTTGCTAAGCAATCAAAAACATGCTGATTGGATACAAAAAAAAATAATTGAGAATATAGAAGATTTAAGAGGGAAAACCGTGGCGATTTTAGGCTTAGCTTATAAACCAGGAACGGATGCTTTAAGACATTCTAGTGCTATTAAAATTAGTTTGTGGCTGAGCTCACATGGAGCAATTGTAAATGCCTATGATCCCGCCATACAAAATTTAGTACCCGAATTAGAACAGTTTATTAATTTGCAACCAGATATAGATTCTGTTCTTTATAGATCTGATGTGATTGTGGTTGGAACAGAATGTCCAGAGTTCATGAATATTCAAATAGAACAATTAGATACAAAACTAAGAGAACCTTACATATTTGATACAAGTGGTTTTTTAAGCAAGCAATTCGAAGGTAAAAAAGCCATTAAATATTTTAGAGTAGGATGTAATAATGAAATTACTTAATAAAAAAGCCATTATTAGTGGTGCTAGTAAAGGCTTGGGATCAGCGATTGCGCAAGCCTATGTGAAGGCGGGCGCCAGTGTGGCGATTTGTGCGAGAAATAAAAAACAACTTTTAAAAATGCAAGCCGAATTACAGGCTATTGCACCTATTAATTGTAAAGTAATTGCTATACCTACTGATGTTGCCTCACCTGAACAAGTAGAATATTTAATTAAAGCAGCTGAAGAAGAATTGGGCGGTATCGATATTTTAGTAGCAAATGCCGGTATTTATGGACCTAAGGGACCGCTTGAAACGCTAGACTGGCAAGCATGGAGTGATGCGATAGATATTAATTTGAAAGGAACTGTGCTGCAGTGTCGAGCGGTAATCCCTTTTTTTAAAAAACAGAATTACGGAAAAATTATTATCATATCTGGAGGTGGAGCTACTAAACCCATGCCGAATTTTAGTGCCTATGCTGCTTCTAAAGCAGCTGTTGTGCGTTTTTCTGAAACACTTGCCAATGAGTTACAACCTTTTAATATTGATGTGATGGCAATTTCTCCTGGAGCCTTAAATACAGGTTTTTTAGATGAAGTGTTAGATGCTGGGCCAGAAAATGTTGGAGATAATTTTTATAAAATATCCTTAGAACAAGCTAAAACGGGTGGATCTTCGCCAGCATTGGCCGCAGATTTATCGGTGTATTTGGCTTCTGAAGTTGCAAAAGGTATTACGGGTAAGTTAATTAGTGCAGTATGGGATCCCTGGAAAAATTTACATGAGTATTATCCAGAAATTGCTACAAAAGATATTTTTACCTTACGTAGAATTAAACCTGAAAACCGTAAAAAATATGAGGAAGATATATCATGAAAGTTGCTATTATTGGCTGTGGTTTGATTGGCAATAAACGTGCTCGATATTTAAAAGGTGGAAATTTATTGTATTGTGTCGATAAAAATTTGCAGCGGGCACAAATTTTAGCGAATCAAGTACCAGGGTGTCAGGTTCTGTCGAGCTGGCAAGAAGTGATGACGAAATCAGAAGTAGATATCGTTATTATAGCCACTACACATGAAGTGTTGACTGAAATTAGCTTAGCGGCTATTAAAGCAGGAAAAAATTTACTCATTGAAAAACCTGGTGCCCGCTTTAGCAAAGAATTGGAGCCCGTTATTGCTGCAGTGGAAAGTTCTAATGTGGTAGTAAAAGTAGGATTTAATCATCGTTACCATAAAGCACTGTCGAAAGCGTACGAAATAGTCCAAACGGGTGACTTGGGGGAATTAATGTTTATTCGCGGTCGTTATGGACATGGGGGCCGGATAGGTTACGATAAAGAATGGCGTTCTAACCCTGAATTATCTGGAGGGGGTGAATTACTTGATAAAGGAATTCATTTAGTTGATCTGTCTCGATGGTTTTTAGGCGAATTTGCTGAAATAGATGGTTTTGCACATACCTACTATTGGGATAGACCCGTAGATGATAACGGATTTATTTTATTAAAAACGGCTGCAAAACAAACTGCTTTTCTGCATGCAAGTTGCACAGAATGGAAAAATTTATTTTCTTACGAAATTTATGGTAAAAAAGCTAAGTTAGAAATTCAAGGCTTAGGCGGTAGTTATGGTGTGGAACGCTTAAGTTATTATAAAATGTTGCCGCATATGGGTCCACCCGAAACAAGTATTTGGGAATATCCTATGGGGGATGATTCATGGCAGTTAGAGTTCTCTGCGCTATTAGATGACATTAAGCATCAACGCCCAGCAAATCCTGGCGTAAAGGATGCTTATGCGGCTTTAAAAATCGTAGAAAAAGTAGCGGAAGGATCCGGCTATGCTTATCACACGTAGTCCATTAAGAATTTCTCTTGGTGGTGGTGGAACTGATTTACCTTCGTATTATCAAGAACATGGTGGTTTTTTGATTGCAGCCGCAATTGATAAGTATGTTTACATCACGTTACATCAAACTTTCGTGGAAGAATTAATTATTAAATATTCCAATTTAGAAAAAGTTATCAATACGGATGATATCCAACATCCTATTATCCGTGAAGCTTTAAAATATATTGGCATAGAAGCGACGCATTTGGAAATTTCTAGTATGGCGGATATACCTGCGGGTACCGGTTTAGGCTCCTCAGGTAGTTTTACTACTTCACTTTTAAAAAATCTTCATGCGTTTAAAAAAAATTTAGTTCATCCTGAGGACTTAGCGGAACAAGCTTGTCATATTGAATTAGAACGTTTGGGAGAACCGATTGGAAAACAAGATCAATATATATCAGCCTATGGTGGATTGACTTGTTTCGAATTCTTACCGGAAGGTAAAGTTAAGGCTTTTCCACTTAAAATTGCACCCGATACACTGTATCAACTAGAAGATAATTTATTACTTTTTTTTACTGGCTATTCACGTTCAGCCTCGACTATTTTAAAGGAACAGGATGAAAAAAGTAAAAATAATGATCATGATATGATTGAGCATTTACATTTTATTAAAGAATTGGCTTTAGAAAGTAAAATAGCTTTGGAAAATGGCGATCTTATTAAATTTTCAGAATTGATGAATAAACATTGGGTACATAAACAGACTCGATCTAAAAAGATGAGTAATGAAAAAATTAATCAATGGTATGAGTTGGCGCTTGATAATGGCGCTTTAGGTGGAAAATTGATTGGTGCAGGAGGAGGAGGGTTCTTAATGTTTTTTGCTCAGGATAAAGTATTATTACGTCGCAGTATGCGTGAAGCAGGTTTACAGGAAGTGAGATTCCGCTTTGATTTTGAAGGCACTAAATTGATCGCTCAATCTTGAAATGGATAAATTATTTTCTTTAGTTATTTTAGCAGGTGGCCTGGCTACTCGTTTAGGAGCACTGTCCAAAACTACGCCAAAATCTTTGATCTTAATTGACGGAGAGCCCTTTATTGCTCATCAATTACGCTTATTAAAAAGTCAAGGATTCGAAAAAGTGATTTTATGCATCGGTTATTTAGGTGATTTAATCCGATCATATGTGAAAGATGGCAAACAATTTGGCTTGTCAGTCGCTTATTCTGACGATGGAAAAAAATTATTAGGCACAGCAGGTGCTTTATATAAAGCCACATCCTTATTAGATGAAAATTTTTTCGTTTTATATGGTGATAGTTATTTGCCAATTGATTATAGAAAAATTCAGAACTTTTTCCAAAGGCAAGCTAAACCGGCTTTAATGACTGTTTTTAAAAATAATGATAGAGGAGATACTAGTAATATCGAATTTATTTATAATAAAATTATTAAATATGATAAAAAAAATAAAACAGTTAATATGAGTCATATAGATTATGGCTTATCCGTATTTAAAAAAAATATTTTTTTTAGTACTGGTAAATTTAATGATTTAAGCAATCTTTATCAGATGCTATTAACAGAAAATCGATTAGCAAGTTATGAAGTTTTCCAGAATTTTTATGAAATAGGTTCAATTAATGGCTTAAATGAATTTAAAAAACTCATTAAAAAAAGGGAAATTTTTGTATGAGTGATAGCGCAAAATGGCCTAAAACTTTTCCTGAATTAAGCAAAGAAAAAAAATGGATTAGTAACGATTTTGTACATTATTGGCATACTGTTTTACCAAAAAACTATACATTTATAGAGTATTTCAATAATAATTATGTTATTAAAAATACACCGTTCGCTTTTACTAAAACCTTGGAAATTGGCGCTGGACTTGGAGAGCATCTTTTTTATGAAAAATTATCAACTAATCAACGTAAAAACTACATTACTCTTGAGTTACGTGAAAATATGGCAGAAAGAATAAGAAGTAATCATCCCGATATACAGGTCTTGATAGGTGATTGCCAGAAGATGATACCCGCTCGAGATCATGAGTTTGATAGAATTATAGCAATACATGTGTTGGAACATCTTCCAAATTTACCTGAAGCAATTAAGGAGATTTATAGGGTATGTAATAAAAGAAATGGTTTTTTTTCTGTAGTTATACCCTGCGAGAGAGGATTAGTGTACTCTTTGGCAAGAAAAGTTTCAGCACAAAGAATTTTTGAAAAAAAATATAAACAATCCTATAAGTGGTTTATAGAACGCGAGCATGTTAATGTTCCAAAAGAAATCTTAGAAGAAATTACTCCTTATTTTGAATTAGAATCTCAGGAATTTTTTCCATTTAATTTTTTACCTTTTATTTGGTGTAATCTTTGTATAGGCCTTACTTTTAAACCAAGAATAAATTGACTAAAAAAAATAATATAAATTATGTTATATCTAACTGAATGCTTAAACTATGGATAAATTTCATGAACGAAAATGCTGATAAGTGGCCTAAAGTATTTCCAGAGTTAAATGAAGAACAAAAATGGATTCGTGATGATTTTGTAAAATATTTATATACTATTTTCCCAAAAAAATTTTCATTTCTGGAACGTTTTAATAATAATTATATCATTAAAAATCGCCCCGCTACTTTTACTAAATCTTTAGAGATAGGCGCAGGATTAGGCGAGCATATATTTCATGAAAATCTATCTGGTATACAAAGAAAAAATTATATTGCCTTAGAGTTAAGAGAGAACATGGCCGAAGGGATACGTAGTAATCATCCTGACATTCAAGTTTGGGTGGGTGATTGTCAAGATCAAATTCCTGCTTCTGATGGTGAATTTGATCGTGTCATTGCATCTCATGTGTTAGAACATCTTCCTAATTTGCCTAGAGCAATTAAAGAAATTTATCGAGTTTGCAATAAACAAACAGCGATTTTTTCCGTGGTTATTCCTTGTGAAGGCGGGTTGAGTCACTCTATGGGAAGAAAAGTATCTGTACAGAGATTATTTGAAAAAAAGTATAGGCAGCCCTATAAGTGGTTTATTGAACGAGAACATGTCAACGTACCTCATGAAATTTTCGAGGAAATTCTTCCTTATTTTTGTTTAGTATCTAGTGAATTTTTTCCATTTAAATTTTTACCTTTTGTTTGGTGTAATCTTTGTATAGGATTAACGTTTAAACCAAAACCAAAGTTAGATTCGAAGTGAAAAATTTACATTTTAAAATGGATTTATGTATGTTTATAGAAAAATTTTTGACAGAAGCGCAGCAAATTACTAATAAATTAGATTTAAAAGCTATCGATCAAATAATAGATTTATTAGTTGATTTGCGTGAAAAAAAGGGTCGTCTCTTTTTTTTAGGTGTGGGTGGAAGTGCGGCGAACGCTTCTCATGCAGTGAATGATTTTAGAAAAATTGTTGGAATAGAAGCTTACACTCCAACCGACAATATCGCTGAGTTAACAGCGCGTGCCAATGATGATGGCTGGAAATGGGTTTTTTCAAACTGGTTGGCAGTTAGTCGTTTGTCTGCTGAGGATATGTTATTTGTTTTGTCAGTGGGTGGAGGAGATTTAGAAAAAAATATTAGTCCTAATCTTGTTGCTGCTTTGGATTATGGGAAAGAAAAGGGTTCTAAAATTGTCGGTATTTTGGGTAGAGATGGGGGTTATACTGCAAAACTTGCAGATGCCTGTGTATTAATTCCTACTGTCAATGTGGATCATATTACGCCTCATGCTGAGGCCTTTCAGTCTGTGATATGGCATTTAATGGTTGCACACCCCAAATTAAAAGTTACGACTACAAAATGGGAATCTGTGACTATATAAATTCTCATTGCGGGGATGGAGTGGTAACACAGACAAAAATTCAAGTGCCAAGAGTATACGGAAAACTGGATGACCACGCTCATTCCATTCGCTCGTCATGACGATGTTCTTTTTTTCTTCAATTAAGGAGTAGATTGGATGAAACTCGAAGATTTAGCTGTGAAATTGTTTGCTGACGGAGCAGAGATAGCTACCATGTTGGATTTATATAAAAATCCTTTGATAAAAGGGTTTACAACCAATCCTACCTTAATGAAAAAATCTGGCATTACTGTTTACCGAAAGTTTGCTTTAGAGATTTTACAAGCTATTCCCGACCGACCGATATCATTTGAAGTTTTTTCTGATGAGCTGACTGAAATGAAACGCCAAGCATTGGCTATCAATGCATGGGCAGAAAATGTTTATGTTAAAATCCCCATTACGGATAGTTATGGTAAATTTACTTTCGCATTGATTGAAGATCTTGCTCAGCAAGGGGTCAAACAAAACGTAACAGCATTGACGACGCTAGAGCAAGTAGTAAAAGTAAGCCAGGTATTAGGAACCAATACACCGGCGTATATTTCTGTATTTGCCGGTCGGATAGCGGATACCGGTATTGATCCAGTGCCATTAATGGCTAAATGTGTGGAGTTTTTAAAAGATAGGCAAAATCAAGAGCTTATTTGGGCGAGCCCTAGAGAAGTGCTGAATATTATTCAGGCTGATAATATACATTGTCATATTATAACCTTGACTAATGATATTTTAAAAAAATTGGATTGGATCGGTAGAGATTTAAACGAAGTGTCTTTGGCAACGGTGAAAATGTTTAGAAATGACGCCCTAGAGGCTGAGTTTGTATTATAAAAAAATGAGATAAAAAATGTTTGATTTATTATCTACAGGACTCGTTTTCTGCATTACGGTGTTCTGTATCCTTTTGCTGCGCCCATTAGCTTTGCGTCTTGGTTTAATTGACACACCGGACATCCGCAAACAACACCAGGGGAATATCCCTTTGATTGGCGGTTTAGCGATGCTAATGGGTTTACTCGTCGGCTTATTAACGCTACCCATTTCATTGCAGAAATATCGTAGTTTTATTGCCGGATCGGCTTTATTGGTGTTTGTCGGTTTATTAGACGATTTTCAAGAGTTATCAGCGAAAAGTCGTTTTTTTGCGCAAATTGTGGCAGTTTTATTAATGATTTTTTGGGGAAAAAATTATATTGCCCATCTAGGTAATTTGATTTTTTTAAAAGATATTCATTTGGGGCATTACATTAGTTTGATAGTGACATTGATTGCCGGACTAGGAATTATTAATGCGATTAATATGATAGATGGTGTAGATGGTTTGGCGGGAACTTTAGTTTTAGTCGAATTAATCTTATTGATCGGTTGCGCGATAATTACACAACATTTTTCAGCCACTATGTTACTACTATTATTGGCAGCCAGTGTTATAGGTTTTCTTTGCTTTAACTTTCCTTTTCCAGGGCGTGCACATGCGCAAATATTTATGGGTGATGCGGGGAGTATGTTATTAGGATTCGGTTTAGTGTGGTTTTTAATTGAACTATCGCAAAACACCATTCAGCCAATAACACCAGTGACAATGTTATGGATCATGTCGATACCTTTATTTGATGCGACTGCGGTGATGCTTTATCGCTTAATAAAAGGCCAATCTGTTATTTTTTCTGATAGACAACATGGTCATCATTTATTATTAGCGTTAAATTTTTCTCCTTTACAAATTAATTTACTTTTCGGCTGTGCAAATTTTGTATTAGGTTTAGTGGGTTTATGTGCTTTTTATTATCAATTTAATCAAAGCAGGATGTTTTTAAATTTTCTAATGTTGTTTATTATTTATTTTTTTACTGTCAATTATTGCCGCAATTTGTTATTAAAAAAATCAAAATAGTTTATTTTTTGTGCGCTTATAGACTGAAATTTAAAAAATACTTGCATTCTTTTACAATTATGTATAAAAACTAAGTGTCACTAGATGTTCTATAGTGTAATGCTATAAACAGTGGATTAGTGACAGAAAAATTTTTCTTATCCATTTTTATTACAGGGGATAGATGATCATGATCATGAAAAAGTCAGGTTTAGTTATTGCTGCCGCTGCAGCTGCTATATTCTTGTCTGGTTGTGCAACCGGTGCGCGAAACATACCAGAAAATACACCAATCTGTGAAACACCTTGTGCAGCGCCATGCGCAGCTCCATGTAATACATGTAAATGTATGAGCCGATGCAAGCAAGTATGTCCTCCAAAACACCGAAGACATCACCGCCACCATCGTCGTTGCAGAACCGCTGAAAATGCAACCAGTCAAATGAACGGATAATAATTAATTTATCGACGATCTAATGGCTGTTCATTAGCCATACGACTGTGTACAATAAAGCCGCGTAACAATACGCGGCTTTTTTTTATTAAAAGATTTTTTATAGGTTAATACCTTAATGGATGCTTTTTTAGGTTTTGGTCTTGGTTTACGTACCCAGCATTATGCTTATATTTTAGAGCATCGACCTGCAGTAGATTGGTTTGAAGCGATTACTGAAGACTATTTAGTACCGGGCGGAAAACCACTGCATTATCTCAATCGGATCCGCGAACACTATCCCTTAGTGATGCACGGTGTTTCTTTGTCGATAGGAAGTTGTGACCCACTTAATACAGAGTATTTAAAGAAAGTAAAAATATTGGCGGAGAAAATACAGCCGGCTTGGATCTCTGATCATTTGTGTTGGACGGGAATAGCCGGCTTAAATATGCATGATTTATTGCCGCTCCCTTACACCGAAGAAGCATTGAAACATGTCGTTGATCGCGTAAAACAAGTACAAGATTTCTTAGGTCGACAGATCTTGTTAGAAAATGTTTCAAGTTACATAGAATATCGCGATTCTAAGGTAACAGAATGGGAATTTTTAACGGCTATTGCCGAACAAGCCGACTGTTTTATCTTACTCGATATTAATAATATCTATGTCAGCTCTGTCAATCATCATTTTGATCCATTAGACTATTTAAATGCCATGCCTATCCATCGAGTACGCCAGTTTCATTTAGCCGGACATAAAAATTGTGGTGATTATATTATTGATACGCACGACGCACCGATTATCGATGGCGTTTGGTCTCTGTATGAGCAAGCAGTAAAAAGATTTGGACGAGTGGCTACCATGATAGAACGTGACGATGATATACCCGAGTTTCCAGTTTTATTTGCCGAGTTACAGCAGGCCAAAAAGATAGCAGAAAATAGTTGGAAAGAAAATGTCTGCATTAGCTAATTTGCAACACGACTTGCAAACCCATTTAATCGAAGAAGATGAGCGCATCTTAAATCGCTTAGTATTGCCAGTAAAAGGCACGATAGACGAACGTTTGGCAGTCTATGGCAACGCATATGCTTGGCGCTTGATAGATGCTTTAGAACAAGAATATGGCTTGTTGGCTAAGCTATTAGGTGATGAAGCCTTTACCGAACTGGCAGAAGCCTTTATCGATGCATATCCGTCACAGTTTTATTCGATAGCAAAGTTTAGCGAGCCATTAGCGCAATTTTTAAGTGAGGACGCAGTTTATTCTGAACAGCCACATCTAAGTGAATTAGCGCAATTGATTAAGGCTTTAATTA
>CANJLU010000034.1 GCA_947475085.1 Coxiellaceae bacterium | reverse complement strand
ACAACCCCTATCCAAACTAAAGTAACTGGAATTAACACTTTCCAACCCAAACGCATCAATTGGTCATAGCGATATCGAGGAAAGGTCGCGCGCGACCAAATAAAAAGTCCTAAAAAACCAGCCATTTTTATAAAAAACCAAATGATACCAGGAACCCAAATCAATGCCTGGTTTAACACCGCAATACCTTGAAAAGGTGATAGCCAACCACCTAAAAATAATAAACTAGCAATCGCTGCGATCAAAATCATATTCATATATTCAGCGAGAAAGAATAAAGCAAAACTTACACCTGAATACTCGACATGAAAACCCGCTACAATTTCGGATTCTCCTTCCGCCAAATCAAAAGGAGCACGATTGGTTTCAGCAATTCCCGAAATCCAATAACAAACAAATAAGGGTAGTAATGGTAACCAATACCAATGCCAAATGCCGCCTTGTTGGCGAAGCACAATATCATGCAGATTCATACTGCCCGCTGCTAATAAAACACCGACAAACGCAAAGCCCATGGCAATTTCATAAGAAATGGTCTGCGCAGCGGCACGTAACGAGCCCAGCAACGCATATTTAGAATTGGTCGCCCAGCCAGCAATTAAAATGCCATACACACCCAACGAAGTAATCGCAAACAAATAAAGTACGCCGGCATTAATTTGTGTTAATGCTAAACCTTCGCTAAACGGAATAACTGCCCATGCGGCTAACGCGGGCGCGATGGTAATAACCGGCGCTAAAATAAATAAATAACGATTCGATGCGGTGGGAACAATAATTTCTTTGGTAATTAACTTAACTACATCGGCGATTGGCTGTAGAAAACCTAAGGGTCCCACCCGATTTGGACCTATCCGGGTTTGCATATAACCGATGCCTTTACGTTCAATAAAGGTTAAATACGCGACAGTAAGTAATAAAGGAATGGTAATGACAATGATCTTAATTAAGATCCAAATTAATAACACTAAATCATTCAGCATAGAGTCTAACCTCACCAAATGATTCGCCTAAAGCAGCGGTTTCTTCACAACCGGCAGCGATGTAAACACAATGATCTGGAATACTTGCTTGTATCGACAAAGGTAATAAAGCCTGACCTACTCCTTGTTCGATACGAATTAATTGACCGGAGGTAAAATTTAATTCACTGGCCAATGCAGGATTAATCACCACACCAACGGGTTCAGTTGTTGCTGACGCTTGTAGGGCTAAGGATCGACGCACTAAACTATCCACACCGTAAATAGGCCATTCACTGATACGCGTTATACTCTTCATACGCTTCGCACTTGAACTTTTGTCTGCGATGCTCGCGCGGGTGATTGCATTTTGTGTATCAATCTCAACCGCAAGACTAGCTTGGCCAAGATATTCTAGTAATGTTGGCTCCAGTTCTTCGCGAATAAAGGCATGATCGGATCGATTAAAATCCGCTAATTCCAAACTATTTCCCAAAGTTTGCAGAATTTCCCACGCCGAACGCGCTTGTCCTAATGGCGGTATCGCCGCTGAAAAGCTCTGCCAACAACCGGCCAGATTGATAAAACTACCTTGAATCTCGGCAAATGTTGCCATCGGTAAAATAATATGCGCATGATCTAATAAGGATTGCGCTTTAAACGGTGATAAAGCCAATACAAAATCGGCTTGCTTTAATGCCTTACTGACCTGTTGCGGATTAGCGCAATCTAATGTGGGCTCGATATTCAATAACATAAACGCACGTAAATCCGCATCGAACATTTCAGCGGCGGATAAACCAGGTTCAGCGACAGAAACACCGCACGGCAAACGGTGTGGTATCGCGCCGGCTAAGCTAGCGCCGGCACTATTTGCACCTTCGCTTAAAGTCACACAGCGTGCACCGGTTTGCTGAGCAATAAACTGCGTTAAAGATCGAATTAAACTGGCTTGTGGATGATTATGTGCCAAAGCACCTAACACGATTAGCGTATTTTCAGCCGCTTTTAATTGTTCAACTAAGTCACTTTGTAGAGGATTAACTGGAATTGCTGCAAACGCAGCCAATGATTTTTCATCTGCTGCCAAGGCTTGCGCAATCCCTAATAAAGTCGGCACCAAGGCATCCGGACTCACGCACCAGTTTTCATGTAATGCAAAAGGAACGCTGACATCCACGCAATGCAGACTCGCAATTCTTGTACCAGCTAAATTCGCTTTGCGTAAACGATGTGCCGCTATCGGCTGTTCACGCCGAATATTCGAACCCACCAACCACACAAAATTGGCCTTTTCGAATTCAGATAACGTGATCCCTGGCGGGCACAGCGCTGAGTGCATTTGATCCGACACATCGGTTTGATGTAAACGATGATCAATGTGTGATGTCCCTAAGCCACGCAATAATTTTTGGAAAAAATAAAACTCTTCTGTCGTACAGGAAGGCGAAGCCAAACCTCCGATCGTGCGTGGGCCATATTTTTGCAGAATTTTTTTAAATTCAGTCACCACTTTTGCTAACGCGGTTTCCCAATCGACAATAAACCATTGCCCATTTTCTTTAATATGCGGTTTTGTTAAGCGTTCTTTACTATGAATGCCGAGATAACTATATCGATCCCGATCCGACAACCAAGTTTCATTGATCGCTTCATTTTCACGTGGCACAGCGCGCATCACTTGTTCGCGACGCGTGTGTAAATAAATATTCGAGCCCAAACAATCGTGCGGCGCTATGCTAGCCGATTGTTGTAATTCCCAAGCACGCGCCGTAAACCTAAAGGGTTTCGATGTGAGTGCGCCCACCGGACAAAGATCAATAATATTTCCTGATAATTCTGATTCCAAACTATGTTCGATATAGGTGCTGATTTGCAAATCTTCGCCACGATTCAGTGTGCCTAATTCTTTAATTCCAGCAATTTCTTGACCAAAACGCACGCAACGTGTGCATTGTATGCAGCGTGTCATTTCAGTCGCAATCAATGATCCTAAATTATCGTCTTTGACGGAACGTTTACCTTCAGTAAACCGTGACAGTGAAGAGCCATAACCTAAAGAAAGATCTTGTAATTCGCATTCACCACCTTGATCACAAATCGGACAATCTAAAGGATGGTTAATCAACAAAAATTCCATCACCGAACGTTGCGCTTCTTTGGTTTTCGATGAGGTGGTATAAACTTTCATACCTGCGGTTACTGGCGTCGCACAAGCCGGTAAGGGTTTTCCGGATTTTTCCACCTCGACCAAACACATACGACAATTGGCAACTATGGAAAGTTTTTTATGATAGCAAAAACGTGGAATATAAATACCCGCCTTATCGGCCGCTTCTATAATAGTGGTATTTGGCTCGACGTTAAAAGTACGACCATCTATTTCTATGTCTATCATATTTTTTCTCGACAACTAATCGACTTCTTTCGAAACACAGAAATTTGCTTGAGTTCGCGGCGAACGACTGGCGAGGACCGGAGTTTACTCGAGTAAATGAGGACCGAAGCCAGGTGTTCAACAATGAAATCAAGCAAATTACACAGTTTCGATCTAATCATGCGGATCACCTACAGGGCAACGTTTACGCTCAATATGTTCAATAAAATCATTCCGAAAATGTTTAATAAAACTTTGCACCGGCATCGCCGCCGCATCACCTAAGGCACAAATGGTATGCCCCATAATCTTTCCTGCCACACTATCTAATAAATCCAGATCACTCATCCGCCCTTGTCCATGTTCAATACGGTGTAACACACGCCACATCCAGCCGGTTCCTTCGCGACAGGGAGTACATTGACCACAGGACTCTTCTTTATAAAAATGTGCAATACGCGTTAGGATTTTCACCATGCACGTGGTTTCGTCCATGATGATCACAGCGCCTGAACCTAACATCGAACCGGCTTTAGCAATCGAATCATAATCCATCGTGGTATTCCACATCGCTTCCGCGGTTAACACCGGCATAGACGATCCGCCTGGAATCACTGCTTTTAAACTTCTGCCGTCTTTCATACCACCCGCCAATGCTAATAATTCTTTGAATGAAATGCCTAACGGCACCTCAAAATTACCGGGTTTGTTGACATGACCGGTCACACTGAATAATTTACAACCACCATTATTGGGTTTTCCTAATTCTAAAAACCACTGTCCACCCTTTTGTAAGATCACCGGAACCGAAGCTAAGGTTTCAGTATTGTTTATTGTTGTGGGGCGACCATATAAACCATAATTCGCAGGAAAAGGTGGTTTAAAACGCGGAAAGCCTTTTTTTCCTTCTAAAGATTCCATTAAGGCGGTTTCTTCCCCACAAATATATGCACCCGCGCCTAAATGGTTATACAACTGAAAATCAAATCCAGAATCTAAAATATTAGTTCCCAATAAACCGGCTTTGTAGGCTTCTGCTAGCGCGGTTTCGCAGCGTTCAAAAGGTTCATAATATTCGCCACGTATATAGTTATAACCCACGCTAGCACCCATCACATAAGCAGCTATCGCCATCCCTTCAATGAGTTGATGCGGATTAAACCGTAAAATATCGCGATCTTTGCAGGTTCCAGGTTCTCCTTCATCGGAATTACACACGATATATTTTTGACCTGGAGCGCCGCGCGTAATAAAGCTCCACTTTAAGCCCGTCGGAAACCCTGCCCCACCGCGACCACGTAAACCAGAAAGCTTCAACTCAGCAATAATTTTTTCCGGAGGGGTTTTTTCTTCTAAAATCCTTTCCCAAACTTGATAACCACCCACACGCCTATAATTAGGCAAACTCCAAGGCTCATCAAAATGTAAGGTACGAAAACAAATATCATTCGCCATCTAAGTTATCCAAGATTTTATCTAGTTTTTCGGGTGTTAAATCTTCATAATAACGTTGTCCGATATGGACTACTGGGGCATTTGCGCAAGCACCCAAGCATTCGACTTCGCGTAAGGTAAATTTTTCGTCAGTGCTGGTTTCACCAAAATTAATTTGCAAACGATTTTGCAAATGCTTAACAATTTTGTCACAACCGCTCAACATACAAGAAATGTTGGTGCAAACTCCAATCTTATGCCGACCTATCGGCTTGAGTTCATAAAGCGTATAAAACGTGGCTACTTCATAGGCGGTCACGCGTGACATCTCTAAATAATCAGCCACCGCATCAATTAAGTCTTGAGATAAATAACCACCATTGTAATCTTGAGCGAGCGTCAACGCCGGTAACACCGCCGATTGTCTACGTTCAGGTGGATATTTCTTGGCCCATTTCTCAATAGCGATTTTTAATGCTTCTGGCAATAGGTCGCTTTTGTTATTCGTCACACTCTTCATCGATCGATTTCACCAAATACGATATCAAGACTGGACAATATGGCGACTAAATCGGCAATCATATGTCCGGAAACCAATTCATTTAAAGCGGCCAAATGTGGAAAGCCCGCTGCGCGTATTTTAACCCGATAAGGCTTATTAGCGCCATCCGATACCATATAAATTCCAAACTCCCCTTTGGGATGTTCTATCGCGGCATAGGTTTCACCCGGTGGCACACAATAACCTTCGCTAAAAAGTTTAAAATGATGGATCAGTGATTCCATATCGTCTTTCATCTGCAAACGCGTCGGTGGCACCACTTTATGCTCAGTCAACGTCACTGGGCCCGGATTAGCACGTAACCAACCCACACATTGTTTAATTAAAGCATTTGATTGACGCATTTCTTCGATGCGTACCAAATAACGATCATAACAATCGCCTTTACTACCTATTGGTATATCAAAGTCTAATTCATCATACACTTCATAGGGTTGTTTTTTGCGCAAATCCCAAGCGACACCCGAAGCGCGCAAAATTGGACCGGTACAGCCTAATTGTAAAGCGCGTTCTGCTGATAATACACCAATACCGACAGTTCGTTGTTTCCAAATACGGTTATCAGTGAGCAAGGTTTCATAATCGTCAATCAGCTTAGGAAATCGTGTAATAAAACTTTCAATAAAGTCTAATAAACTTCCCTCACGATTAGCATTCATCTCACGGGTTTCTTTTTCATTATGCCATTGTGAAGGTTTATATTGTGGCATTTTGTCCGGCAAGTCGCGATACACACCGCCTGGTCTATAATAAGTTGCGTGCATACGTGAACCTGACACGGCTTCGTAACAGTCGATTAAATCTTCGCGTTCGCGAAAGCAATATAAAAAAACGGTCATCGCACCGATGTCTAAAGCATGCGCACCTAGCCATAGCAAATGATTCAAGAGTCGCGTGATCTCGTCAAACATGACACGAATATATTGAGCACGTTTCGGAGGCGTTACGCCTAATAATTTTTCTATCGCTAAGACATAGGCATGTTCATTACACATCATGGACACGTAGTCCAAACGATCCATGTAACCAATACTTTGATTGTAAGGCTTAGACTCGGCCAGCTTTTCGGTTGCGCGATGCAATAAACCGATATGCGCATCTGCCGATTGGATAACCTCACCGTCTAATTCTAAGATTAAACGCAACACACCATGCGCAGCAGGATGCTGCGGACCAAAGTTTAAGGTGTAATTACGTATTTCAGGCATGCATTTACTCGTTCTGGTTTTTATGAAAACAGGTTAAGGTATCTTCAGGCATTGTTTTACGAATGGTCTTTGGCACTAAGGTACGTGACACCACGGTAACGGGTTGATAAATAACGCGGCCCTCGGTCGCATCATAACGTACTTCAACATGTCCGGTTAACGGAAAATCTTTACGAAAAGGATGGCCGACAAAGCCATAGTCGGTTAATAAACGCCGCAAATCAGGATGTCCACTAAAAAAAACACCATACAGATCAAACGCTTCTCGCTCATACCAATTAGCTGCCGGCCATAATTTAATGATCGACGGCACTTGTGGTGGTTCACCCTGAGCAAACACACGCAAACGTAAACGCTGATTATGCGTGAGTGATAATAAATGATAGACCACGCCAAAACGTGGTTTAGTCCAAGCCACCGGGTGGAGATCACCGCTGGTATCTACGCCTCGCTCAAAACCGGTTAATGTTGAACGTTCGGTGGTCCATTCACTGATGCCATACTCAGCATAGTCCACGACACAAACATCTACTAATAGTTCAAACTTAAAATCAGCTTCATCGCGCAGTGCTAAACACACCTCATGTAAGTTTTCAGCAGCAATCTCTAAACTGATTTCACCACGCGCAACGGTTATCTCTTGAATAACCGCATCAAAACGTTGGTTTATTTTTTGGAGATGCAGAACAGCGTCTGACATAGCTTAAGTACGCTCAATAAAGTGTGTTTTTTTTATTTTATTTTGTAACTGTATAACACCATACACTAACGCCTCTGCGGTGGGCGGACAACCCGGCACATAGACATCCACTGGCACAATTCTATCGCAACCGCGGACTACGGAATAGGAATAATGGTAATAACCTCCACCATTCGCGCAGGATCCCATAGATATCACCCAGCGCGGCTCGGCCATTTGATCGTAAACCTTGCGTAAAGCAGGAGCCATTTTGTTGCACAAAGTTCCAGCAACGATCATGACATCAGACTGCCGCGGACTGGGACGAAATACCACACCAAACCGATCCAGATCATAACGTGCTGCAGCCGAATGCATCATCTCTACCGCGCAACATGCCAAACCAAACGACATCGGCCATAAGGACCCACTACGCGCCCAGCCGAGCAGCTTATCTAGGGATGTAGTAACAAAACCTTGTTGTTGTAATAATGGTTCTATTCCCATTGTAAGGCCCCTTTTTTCCACTCGTATATAAAACCTATCAATAATAAACCCAGAAAGATTCCCATCGCTATTAAACCAGGTAGGCCTATGCGTCTTAAGGAAACCGCCCAAGGAAATAAAAAAGCCGTCTCTAAATCAAAAATGATGAATAATATAGCAACGAGATAATACCGGATATCAAAAGGCAGTCGCGCATCACTGATACCTGGAAAACCACATTCATAGGAAGATAACTTGGCCGGATCAGGACGTTGCAACCCCGTTAAATGACCGATGGATAAGGCCGCCACACCAACAAATAAGCCAAAAGCAATAAAGATCAGTATGGGAAAATAATTTTGTAACATGGTTTTTTCATTACCCTGTGCAATTTTGTCGCTAGTATACAACCTTCGCTGGGCAAAATTCTATACTTAATACAAAGATCACCGTCATGGCGAGCGAATGTTCATTCGGGTGGCCATCCAATAGATTGCCGCGCACCTACGGTGCTCGCGATGACGAAATTTTATCGCTAAGCGTGAATTTAATTTAAAAAAATTTCTGAATACTCTTAAAGATTGAGCTCTAATTTAATAGATGTTAGGATGCCAAATAGGCTTAAAAATTTTAAGGAAAAATAATATGCACCCTGTAATGATGGATTATGATTGGGTACCGCTTTCTACGCAGCCCTACCTACTAGAATGTGATGTTGATTTAGTGAAAGAAGCTTTATATAGCATTCTTCATCCAGTTGCTGAAAACTCAGATACACCCCCAGAGTCTATACAAATAGCACATGCACTTAATAAGTATATCGAAGAATGTAATAACGCTTTTTTGGCCAGTGAACGTATTCGACTTTTTTTATTATTAAGTCTATTGGTTAGTTTGACCATCTCCCTTATTGCGCTGGCTACGCTGCCGGTTAGCACCGTCAGTGTTACTTTAATTTGCATCGTTTCTTTAATATTATTTTCAGTTAATGTTTTTACGTTATTTCATCAAATGAGTGGTTATCAACAAGAAATCGATTGGAACAAACTAAAAACACACTGCTCAGAGTATACAAAAAAATTATATTCTAAACAGAAAATTTCTAGCCCTACCTCTATTTCATGCCTGTTTTCAGCTAAAAAAATCCCACTAAATGACGCGTTGCACAACAACATAAATAACTATCGTTTAAATGATGCTGAAGAGCGACTATCCTCTATCGATGAAGATTCCTATGAAGCTTCGGTCGAATCTAATGGGCGCAGACCTTTAATTTCGCTGACTTAATAGATCCTTCCATACGGAAAAACAAAGACCCTCATCTGCTAATAAATCTAATATCTATAATACACATTGTTTATACTCGGTTTCGTTCGGTGTTTGCAGATTACATACCAGCGCAGGGTAAATGAGATTTGAAAAAATTGAGCTCTCTCGACCAACAGCAAAGAATTTTTTGTATTCCTTTAAATACTGAGTATTTTTTGATAATTGCTTAAGACCATGTTCTAAAGTGCATACTTTACAATCCGCTTGATAGATTTGGTTAAAAGCATACTCTAATTTCCATTTTCCTTCCTGCAATGGATAATAATAAGTGAAATAATTCTTAAGCACATAATGCTGTGGATCGTAATAATAAACTTTATACGCAGGATTATTACCTACCACCGGACTAATGGATGGCGTAGCACTTATCACGACATTATTGGCAACCCCATTAAATTGCAGTAACTGTGCCCAATCCACATGTAAATGCGCAGGTAAGATCGCCATAATATGCGGAGCAGAACATTTAAGTAAATGCAGAAACTGATCGATATAGCGCGACTGCCAAAGTCCGAGTGCTGCAACAGGAATGTCGCGACTAATACTTGCTTCGGCAAGATTAGGTATATGTAATGCAATTAAAGCTTTGCTTTGGGTAGGGTCTAATAAGGCTAGTTGTTTTTTTAGCCAATTTAATTCGCGTTGTGCCTCTTGATCCATACCTACACCCCGAGTAGAGAAAAACGCGGTATTCAGTACAATTAAGCGCAATCTCTTTTGCGTACTCTTCATGCTTGGTATATCTAAGGCGTAATATCCCCCTTGAGCAAAGTCCTGTTGCATCTTGACGCGATTATCTTTATCTTGGATTAACTTAGACCATATAGGTGCGATATTTTTATAAAATACCGGTTGCGAACTATAGTGTTCGGCATAACTATCATTATTCCCAACAACCATATAGACATTGGTATCAGGAAAAGCCGCAGCCAATTCTTTGGTAATAAATTGCATGGTTTTATCAATAAAGTGTTGTAGGCCTTTTTCTGAAGTGTCGCCGGTATAATGTTGGTAATTTTTTTTATAATCATGACTGAGGAAGTCACCTAACACTAAAACGAACTGTAAATGCTGCTGCTGAGCGATTTTTTTTAGCTCATTCAAGGTCGATTTAAACAATACATAATTGGTATCTTCTTTATACCGAGCTGCCTGGGTGTCATATGCGGCGAGAATTTTTGGCCATGCTGCTGTGGGAGCCACTACCAGCTTATTAATGAGCGGACAGGCTTTACTGCGCTTATTACAAGTATAAAACGGATTAAAATGGATATCTGCAACGCTAACAAAACTAGCGTTCGCTGTAGCAGGTAAAAAGTTTGGCGTAGCAGCAGCTATGTCAACAGGAAAAATTGTTGAAATCACTATCAACACATAAGCAAAAAAGGCAATTTTTTTTAAAGCGTGTATCTGCATAATTTTATATTTATTAAATTTAAGTCATTTACAAGCCACATTTTTATCCAAGGTTTTCACCGAAAAATTTAAGCTTTTATTACCTTGATATTACGCCCTCTAAATAAAAAAGAAAACCATTTTTTAATTTTAAGGTTATAATTTAATTAAAATTTTACAGTGAGTAAATTAAAATGTTGCCGTTAAAAAAGCTAACAAAAAATTGACCTAATTCTTTGCTACCTTATTCGGATACATTAAATGAGGCAGAGCTAAGGAATGTTAATTTTCGATAAGTGTCTTAAATTTTATGATTTTGATTAAAATAATATAAAAAAAGTTTAGTTGGAATTAACTAACACCTTCAACTTGAAAAAGAATTGAGTAAAAATCGCGAAGTAGACTTAAAAAATACTTGCAATGCGGAGGAAGAAAATCATAAAAAAACATCCGCGTTTCAATTTGAAAAATTATTTAAACCGGTTATACCGAATGAATCTAATGATAAAACTGTATTTGTAGAAAAAGCAAATGAAATAAATAATAGGCACTTAGACAATAATCTTATAACCTCACAATGCATTAGTATTTCAAATCCTTTGCATGGCATTAATCAGCCTACGCTTTACAAACTAACAACGCTTAAAATAGACTAAAGCGTCAATATTCAACATTCTCTACGAGCGACTGATATGCATAAATGGATGGTAAAGCAAGGTTTTATGTTTCTTGTTATTGTTTTATTCAATCAATCCGCGATTGCTAAAGATTTTTGTGCCTGCCATCCCTCCATCGATTCGCAAAGTCGGCAGTTTATTATTGCCTATGGCTCACTGATGGAAAGCAATTCCAAAAAAGCCACCGATAATCGCAGCGGTGAAAATAAACCGGTTTGGGTAGAACATTATCAACGCGGTTGGTTTTCTAAAGGTTTATCTGATGGATTTAGCACCACTTACCTAGGTGTGATTAAAAGTAAACATGCACATTTTAATGGTACTATCTTCAACTTACCCGCTGCCAATTCATTCAAAAATTATGACGCGCGAGAAAAATATTACTGTCGCGTCTTGGTTACGCCACGCGATATTCATTTATTAACGGGAAAAAAATTACCGCGAGGACAATTTTGGATCTATGAATTAAAGCCTGAATTACTCGCTCCACCCTCCGCTACTTACCCCATTGTCGAATCTTACGTCGATATTTTTTTAGCCGGCTGTTTAGAGATTGAGGAAAAGTATCATTTAAGAAATTTTGCTGCGGCTTGTGTCAACACCACCAGTGATTGGTCACTGCATTGGATCAACGATAGAATCTATCCGCGCCGACCTAGCCTGTTTCAGCCCCGGGCCGCAACCATCGATAAACTGCTGCAACAACAAATACCGCAATTTTTTCAGCAAATAAAATTAGAACCTTAATGATTAATTGAGCGATCGCTTCAATAAAGAAAAACGTTGATGACGTGCCAACGCTAATTCGATTAAATGCGTCAAGAGTTGCTGATAGGAAAGACCCGATGCCTCCCATAATTTGGGATACATACTGATTTGTGTAAATCCTGGGATAGTATTCAGCTCATTAAAATAGATTTTTTGCGATCGTTTTTCAATAAAGAAATCTATCCTAGCCATTCCCGAACAATCTAAGCAGTTAAATATTTTAATGGCTAGATTCTTTAATTGTTGCAATTGACCTTCCTGCAGTGTGGCTGGAATAATCAATTCTGCACCTTTAGGATCCAAATATTTGGCTTCATAAGAATAAAATTCATGACTAGGAATAATCTCACCCACATTACTCACTAAAGGGTCCGCTCCCCATTGCAGATTCTCTAATACCGCTGTTTCAATTTCACGGATTTCCAATGCTTGCTCAAGCAATATCTTGGTACTATAAGTGAAGGCCAGTGCTATGGCATCGGCCAGCTCATTTGGTTTTTTTACTTTAGTAATACCCAAACTTGAACCCGCATTCGCGGGTTTAACAAACAGAGGATAGCGTATTTTTTGCTCAATGTTTTGTATCAGTTGCTGTTTTTTAAGCGCCCAAGCAGCCGAATTAAAGCTTAAAAAAGGGATGATTGGAATATCTGCTGCATTGGCTAAGCGTTTGGTCACATCTTTATCCATGCCAATGGCCGAACCTAATACATCCGCACCAACATAAGGCAAACCTAATACTTCCAATAAACCTTGTAGGGTGCCGTCTTCACCAAAAGTTCCATGTAATACGGGGAAAACAACGTCAACGGGATGTTTTTTATCGCGGTTTAGTTCTACTAAACTATGCAAATACTGCGCATTTTCAGTTTTTAACACTATCGTGTCATTTAAATATAAGTGTTGCATTTCATTGATGAAACAAGCGCCTTGTTTATCAATGCCGATGGGGATAATGGTAAATTTATTTTTATCTAAATTTTTAATCACTGAAGCTGCGGATAACAACGAAACTTCATGTTCCGCCGATCGACCGCCATACAGAACCGCCACTTTAATCTTTGAATTTTCTTTTAAGGACATAAAAGCTCATACACAATAATAAAAGTTCATTATAAAGCTTAATAAACCTTAATTAAAGCCATCCTGAAAAGCTTAAGCAGCTTTAGCGTATAACATCGATCATCAAAAAATAAGTCGAGTATCGCTTGCGCAAAAAAATCAATCTATATAGAATTTAAATAAAATAATTTTTGACAATTTAAATTATAAAATAGGTCATATTTTTTGAGCCTATTATTCATAGACGGATTAATGATCATGTTGGTATGATAAAAAATATTTCGTGATCAGGAGATTATTTATGAAATATTATGCTGCATTTTTTGAAGAATTTGAACCTATTGAAAAAAAAATAACTTCCTTTTTATTTAACATAATACTTAAAAATTTAGAGAAAAATAAAAAAAAATCAAAATCTATCCGGATCGATAATGTTAATGAAAAAATTTGGCTGAAAGAAAAATTACTTTTTCATTTCAATAAGCAGACAAGATTATTAGAAACAGAATCTGTTCAGGCATGCAAAGCAGAGATAATAAAAGCTTGTAAGTTATTTCCCTACGCAGAATGTAGTGATTTTTTTAAAAATTTAAAGTTTGCTAGCTCTGAAGCAGATGCGCTGATGTTAAGTGATAATGGACTTTTATTCTCACAAAGCATGAGGGTCCATAACAGTAAAAATAGCAAAAATATTGCTTTATTCAATGGCACTGTAAGCTCAAGCTTTGCGCTGCAGCAAATTTTAATGCTTAATTCAGGCTTGGCACTCGGACATGTCCATACTGATTATTCGTCATATTCTGAACTAGTACGTTTATTGCCAGTATGCAAAAAACAAGGAGTAAAAATTCTTTATCTTGAATTACCTTACAGAATTTTTTTCTCTTTATTTGAAAAATTTAATAAAGATCAAAACTCGGATATTAGCCCTATCATGACTGAATTAAAAAAAATTATTATTAAGCTTTATCCAGAGAAAGATCTTCTCAAAAATTTTCGAATGTTGTTATTAGCCGCAAGATTTCAGCAGATTAATATTCAAGCGTGTGATGTTATTTCTTCAAATTTTATCAATCAATCTGAACAATTATTGGATGCGGATCATCGGCTCAATGTAGGAAATGCTTGTATGATAAGAAGCATCGAGGCACTACAATTTCAGCAAAAACATCCTAAATTTCTATTGTTAGTAGGATTAGCTCATGCGCCCACTATAGCCCATGAATTAGGCGTACCCTCCTGCTATATTGGTGACAAGAAAACTATACAAGACTTTTCAGATCTAGCTCGGATAGTGGATTATGAATTTTT
>CANJLU010000033.1 GCA_947475085.1 Coxiellaceae bacterium | reverse complement strand
GAGTGAATTAAATGAGTCGCTTGCGCCTTTGGTGAATGCTACGGGATTTTTTAGAGAGAATTTTCGAGCTACGCAGGCTGAAACTCGTGGACTCAAGCTGAGTTCAATGTCTGAAACAGGCCTAGCGGATAATAGGGGAGTGGACAGCAGCAATGCCAACGGGACATTACTTTTAGCAAGTACACTATTTAATAAAAAATCAAGAAAAAAATCAAATACTAATGTTATTGATAGTGAACGTCGCGAGGGAGATCGAATTATTGATTCTATAAATACATTTGAGTCTTCTAACTTAACAAAAAAAACATATTAACTTACAAGTAATTATATAATTTGAATGTTCAATAGAGTGAGCCACTATGAGGTAATAAAACCCCTTGTTGCCTTTTAGTTGTACCAGTGTGAATGGTCTAAATAAATTATAATTTATTTTTTATAAAATAGCTGATTGACTTAGGTAAATTTTTAGGCCATTGAATTAATACCACGCCAAATAAAATGGCTATTATGCCTAAGCCTTCTGACCATTGCGGGCGATTGTGAAAAAAAACAAAATCCCACAGTATAGCCATGATAGGAACGACATACATTACCGCGCTGGCGCGTACGGCATCCCATTCGCGAATTAAATGATAATAAATAATCCAAGCTATTGCAGTGGAAAATAAACCCATGTAAATACTTGCCACCCAAATAATCGGCGTGTGCAATAGTAAACTACTACTCGGCCAATGTTCGAATAAGAGTGATGCCAACATGAGAAAAACAAGACTGGCCCAATGTTGATGATAGATATTGGCATAAAAATCTAATTTAGTTTGACCTGATAACATACGTTGATTGAGCAAATTACCGATCGAATAGCTGATTGCCATAAGTAAGACAGAAGCGGTGCCTAAAAGGGCTGAATGTGCGGTATCAAAATTCAATAAGGGCCAAAAAATAATACAAATACCTAATAAACCGGTAAATAAACCTATGCATTTTAAGAATGAAAAATTTCTAGTCTTAGGAGAAATTAAGCTAAATATTAATGTCCAAATGGGCACCGTTCCATTTAGAATACCTGCTAAACCTGGCGAAATATGTTGTTCACCATAAAATAAGAAGAAGAATGGAAGTCCTTGTGAGAAAAGTCCCATTATCCAAATGCGCCAGCGTAGATTAAATGCAACAGCCACGCTTTTTCTTAAGAAACAAAAAATAAGACTTAAGAATATTAATGCTAAACCTACGCGTAGCATCGCCCCAAAGAAAGGAGGTACGTGCAATACTACCGCTTTAATGGCGACAAATGAACCGCTCCAAAAAGCGGCTAGTAAAAAAAACCACAAATAATTTATATTTTTATTCATTATTGAAATTAACCATTAAATCAAGTTAAGTCGACGACTAGCGCATCTAATTTTTGCAAGCCGCGTGGCAATTTATGGCCGCGTTGACCTCTTTTCCCGATATAATTTGCTAAATCTGCACCTTTCAAAATAAATTGTTTTTTTCCTGAAATTAACCTCAATTTACTATTCTTTGAAGGTAAAATAGCTATTTTACTTATAAATTCTTCGCGTAGTTCGAGTTTTTTAGACGGAATTTGCATCATTTTATTGCCTTTACCACGCGCTAATATCGGTAATTCTTGTGCAGCAATAATTAATAAGTAGCCTGTATTGGTAGCGAGTGCAATATAGTTGGAATCAATCTGATTAACCATTAGCAAAGGTAGAACCTGGCCATGAGGAGATAATTTTAATAATGCTTTTCCATTCCGATTTTTAGAAAACAGTTCGGATAGTTGTGTAATAAAGCCATAGCCGGCATCAGCGCTGACTAATATAGACTGTTCGGGATCTCCCGTTATCATGCCTTCAAAATTAGCACCGGCGGGAGGATTAAAGCGGCTGGTTAAAGGCTCTCCGGAACTTCGTGCGGAAGGCAGCGTATGTATCGCTGTTGAATAACTGCGTCCTGTAGAGTCTATGAAAGCGATCAATTGATTACTACGGCCAGGTAGTGCCGCTTTCAAGGAGTCACCCGCTTTAAAGGTTAAACCACTGACATCAAAGTCGTGACCTTTTGCCGCACGGATCCAACCGCGCGTCGATAAGATAACAGTCATAGGCTCAGAAGGAATTATTTCAGTTTTTTGCATGGCTTGCGCTGCGCTACGTTCAACCAATGGTGATTTGCGGCGGTCACCATACAGTTTTGCATCTTCTTGTAATTCGGATCGAATAAGTCGTTTTAATTGCGCTTTAGAAGACAAAATTTTCTGGATTTTGTCACGCTCTGCGATTAAATTTTCTTGTTCGGTTTGCAATTTAATTTCTTCAAGTTTAGCTAATTGTCGTAACCGTATTTCTAAAATAGCGTCGGCTTGCGTATCACTTAATTTAAAACGCTTCATTAAGCGGATTTTTGGATCATCGTATTGTCGTATAATTTTTATGACTTCATCGATATGCAAATAGACAATTAAAAAACCTTCTAAGAGATGAAGGCGATGCAAAATTTTATTTAAATGGAACTCTAAACGTTTCCTTACCGTCGCTTGTCGGTATTCTAGCCATTCTTGTAATATGACCAGCAGATTTTTTACCTTAGGTCTTCCGTCGAGACCTATCATATTAAGATTAATACGATAACTACGTTCTAAATCGGTCGTAGCAAATAAATGTGTCATTAAGGATGCACTATCAACCCGATTAGAGCGGGGTATAATTACCAGTCTGGTTGGATTTTCATGATCCGATTCATCACGTAAATCTTCCACTAAAGGCAATTTCTTGTCGCGAATCTGTTCAGCAATCTGTTCGATAATTTTGGCGCCAGATACCTGATAAGGCAGATCGGTAATAATAATTTGGTTTTTTTCTTCGGTGTAAACTGCCCGTGCACGAATGACGCCTTGACCTTGTTGGTAAATATTACAAATCTCACTGCGCGGTGTAATTATTTCTGCAGCGGAAGGGAAGTCGGGTCCAATAACCAGTTCACAAAGCTCAGCTAAGGTGGTGTCTGGTTCGTCTAGTAATCGAATACAAGCGCTGACTACTTCGCCAAGGTTGTGTGCGGGAATATCCGTCGCCATTCCGACCGCAATGCCTGATCCCCCATTTAATAAGATATTAGGCAAGCGCGCAGGTAATAGTTTAGGTTCTTCCAGCGTAGCGTCAAAATTAGGCACCCAATCCACCGTTCCATCCGAAAGTTCATTGAGTAACGCTTGGGCATAACGGGTTAAGCGCGATTCGGTATAGCGCATCGCGGCAAATGATTTAGGGTCATCTTGAGAGCCCCAGTTTCCCTGTCCGTCAATGAGGGGGTAACGATAGGAAAAATCTTGCGCCATCAACACCATGGCTTCATAGCAAGCAACATCACTGTGAGGATGAAACTTACCTAAAACGTCACCAACAGTTCGGGCTGATTTTTTATATTTTGCGAGTGCGGTTAAACCTAATTCAGACATCGCATAAATGATGCGTCGCTGTACAGGTTTTAAGCCATCACCAATATGTGGTAAGGCACGATCAAGAATGACGTACATGGAATAATCAAGGTAGGCCTTTTCTGTGAAAAGGCGCAGTGCTTGATGTTCAATCGGTGAATGTTCAGATGATGATTTGCTTTTGGCCATTGCTTTATAGCCTCTTAAAAAAAGATCCTTAGTTCATTGGCGCCTTTTTGTAAGGACGAGTTAGGATGGGCATGTTAAGAACAGCTTGTGTGCAGTATAAGATGATCATGATATTTTACAATATAGTTTTTAAAAAAACCTTTATAAGTAATTTTGCTTGAGCTCTAAAACTCATAGCCCAGTGTAAATAAATGCTTTACATCGATGCCTTGATTCGGGGGCAGCAAACTGGCATTTGAATAATGTAAGTAGTGATAGCTCAATGTGCCTATCACTGTTTTACTTATTCGCCAACGTAGACCTAGGCCCATTAAATCTTGAAAAGCAAATTGCCCTCCCAAATTTCGATGGCCCAAATGATTATTAGAAAGCCAGCTAGCACCGACACCCAATTCGAGATATGGCTGGGCGGCTAGCAGCCAATTTTCGCGGCTCTGTAGGCGTATGAGCGGAGAAACTGCCAAGATGCTGATAGAGCGTGGCTGATTGGCAAGCGGTGGGTTGGTATGCCAATTGGCATAGCTGAAATCCCAATAGCAGGTTAAATTCACCGGGGATTTAGAAAAACCTACCCATGGCCAAAATTGTTGAACAGCGACTCGATACCCCTTTAAATGGTCAGGATCTCCGGTTCCATAGGAAATTTGTAATCCATGCATTGCGGGATAGGCATTTTCAGGAATTAAACTGATCACTATGGAACTGATATATAGGAATAAGAGGCAATTTTTTTTGATTAAAACACGTGAAATTTTCAATTAACACTCCTTGTGGCTTCGAATTTTATTGGTTGTTTGCTTTATGCAGATGATTTTATATCCCGCTTCCCCCTCCAAATGCAAACGCTATTTCTAGGCTTATATTCAGCCCCCCTCTGATCAGTATTTTGTACATAAACAACTTACTTTTTAGACTTAAAAAGGGGGCTATTTCAGAATGGGTTTTCAGTCAAAAATTTCGTTTTATAATTTGTTCTGTTATAATGCCGGACTCATTATATTCAAGGGATATAAAAATTATTATGCAGCAAGATATCCATCCAGCCTACAACATAGTTACTGTTACTTGCAGTTGTGGTAACAGTTTTACAACCCGTTCTACTCTAGGTGAGCCTGCTCTCACTATAGAAGTGTGTTCAAAATGCCACCCTTTTTACACGGGTAAGCAAAAAATTGTTGATACTAGCGGACGTGTTGACAAGTTTAAACAAAAATACGGTAAACGTACTATCAAAGTCGATGCGGATAAGTCTGACCCAGCAGAAGCTGCTTAGTGTAATCCATTTCATTAGTTGGCTTTTCTAAAAAATTAACCTTTAATTTTTAAATTTCGGGCCTGCTACTCATTTCAATTACTCTGGGGGTATGATTATGCCGAGAAAACGTATTGACCTTTTTCCCTGGTTAGTATGTGGCTTAGGGGCTCTTTTTTACTGTTATGAATATTTTTTGCGAATCTTGCCCAGTGTTATGACGGAAGATTTACTAAAAATGTTCAATATCAGTGGGTTGGCATTTGGAAATCTAGTGGCTTTCTATTATTACGCCTACACACCTATGCAGTTACCCGTAGGTATGATGATGGATAGGCTTGGGCCTAGGAAGTTATTGGCTTTTGCGTGTTTAGTTTGTGCCATAGGTACTTATCTATTTGCCCACCATTATCTTTCTACCGCTCAAGTAGGTCGTTTTTTGGTAGGATTTGGTTCTGCATTTGCTTTCGTAGGTGTGCTTAAGCTTGCTGCGATATGGTTTCCCCCTTCACGTTTTGCTTTCATTGCGGGTATGGCAACTTCTCTGGGAATGATTGGTGCAATGACTGGAGATATTATTTTATCAAAATTAGTATTTGCCTTAGGATCCAATGTCACACTGTATATTTCAGCGACGGTAGGTTTACTTTTGACCGTGTGTTTGTGGTATATCATACCCGAAAGTAATGGTGCAAGAATATCTCACGAAGGAAATACGCCAACAACTCAGAGCTACAGGGAATTTTTCCAGGCGGTGTTTAAACTATGTAAAAACCCACAAATGTGGTTGGTAGGAGTCATAGGCAGTCTTTTATATTTATCCTTATCTGCGTTTGCTGAAGTTTGGGGAATACCGTATTTAATTAGAACTTATGGCCTATCAAATTCAACGGCAGCGGTTAATATTTCATTTATATTTTTGGGTTGGGCGATAGGTAGTCCTTTGGTTGGTTGGGTTTCTGACAAAATTGGAAATCGACGTCACCCAATTATTATCGGTGCTTTATTAGGCGCTCTTATATTTACTTTACTCATTTATTTCCCATTTTTTTCTAGACATTGTCTAGGGATTTTATTATTCAGTTTTGGTCTATGTAGTTCTGCACAAATTATTGTTTTTCCTATAGCTCGAGAACTTAATGTTCAAGGCTTAGCAGGTACGGCAATTGCAGTGACTAACTTGCTAGTTATGTTTGGCGGTGCTTTATCTGAGCCTTTAATAGGTAAAGCCTTAGACGTATTGACTGGCACACATGTTAGAGGAAATTTAATGGCATTTTCAATCGAAAGCTTTCAACATGCGTTAACCATTATTCCCGTTGCATTTGTTATCGCCGCAGTATTAGCCCTTTTTGTTAAAGAAACACGCGGTGTAGTTTCCGATACATCTAAAGAGAGTTCAGTAGTAGGCCTTTAAGCCAAACCAGCTAAAGCTGTTTTTAATTGTATTAACGCTTTTTTTAGGCTGACATTATCTAGCGCATAGGAAAGGCGTAAATAACCGGGTGCGCCAAAAGCGGAGCCAGGGACGGTAGCGATGTTAGCATTATTGAGTAGGTAATCGGCCAATTCATAATCTGAGCTGAATTTTTTACCAGTTCCAATAAAGGTGTGAAAGGAAGGGAAGCTATAAAAGGCTCCTTGTGCAGATAAGCAATGTACACCAGGAATGTCATTAAGACCCGCTGAAAAAAAGGTATGGCGCTGATGGTAGATCTCGTTCATATGCTGCACAGAGTCTTGCTTGCCGGTTAAGGCAGCCGTTGCAGCAAATTGAGCAATAGAATTTGGGTTAGAGGTGCTCTGTGACTGTATATTGGACATGGCGCGTATGACTTCTTTTGGTCCAGCCGCATAACCAATGCGCCAGCCAGTCATGGCATAAGCTTTTGAGCAGCCATTTAAGACTAAGGTTCTATCATGCAACTCGGGACATATATTAATAATGTTTTTAAAAGGCTCGTTTCCCCAGTAGATATGCTCATAAATGTCATCAGTTAGTATAAACACCGATGGATGACGTAATAAAATTTTAGCTAGCTCATTCAGTTCGGCATGCGTATAGACCATACCCGTAGGATTGGAAGGACTATTAATGATAAAAAGTCGAGTGTTTTCAGTAATCGCTGCTTCTAATTGCTGCGGTGTAATCTTTAAGCAGGACTCAATACAACCTGAAATAAAAACTGGCTTAGCTTCCGCTAATAAAGCCATATCTGGATAGGATACCCAATACGGTGCGGGGATGATAACTTCATCGCCTGGATTTAATAAGGATTGCATAAGATTAAAAATGGATTGTTTCGCACCACTAGAAACAATCACCTGATCCAATGCATAATCCAGTTTGTTTTCATGCTTAAATTTATTAACGACGGCTTGTTTTAAACGTAACGTGCCATCTACCGCGGTGTATTTGGTAAACCCTTTATCTAAAGCGAGACGGGCGGCTTGTTTAATGGATTCTGGAGTATCAAAATCTGGCTCGCCTACGGTCAGATTAATAATAGGTTTGCCGCCGGCTTTGAGTCGATTGGCGGCTGCAGATAAGCTTAAAGTAGGGGATGGTTTAATTTGAGAAACCCGGTGTGATAGATTTATATGCATAGAATAGGTCTACTTACGTTAAACTGGTGTTATAGGGTCTTTGTACGCTTCGCACTTGAATTTTTGGCTTTGTTGCCGCTCGGTTCGCAATCCTCATGTATTGCATATACACTCCGGTTGCTCATCTTCGGCGCCTTGCCAAAAATCCAATTGCTGTGAGTATATATTATCGGCGAGAGTTTAATAATAAAGCAAGTCAGCTCCAAGAACTATTTTTACTAATGTTTAATTCATTATTTCATGCCTAACACTTTTGTATTAACTTCGAATTTTAAACCAGCAGGCGATCAACCCATAGCAATCGAAGGAATGCTTAAGGGCTTGGAAGCAGGCTTGGCACACCAAACTTTGTTGGGCGTAACGGGTTCGGGGAAGACTTTTAGTATTGCGCATGTGATAAAAAAAATTCAGCGTCCCGTTATTATTTTGGCTCCTAATAAAACCCTAGCGGCGCAGCTGTATGGTGAGATGCGAAGTTTTTTCCCGCAGAATGCCGTGGAATATTTTGTTTCTTATTATGATTACTATCAACCCGAAGCCTACGTGCCTACGACCGATACTTTTATTGAAAAAGACGCGGCGGTCAATGAGCATATCGAGCAAATGCGTTTATCGGCTACCAAATCTTTGTTAGAACGACGAGATGTGATTATTGTCGCAACGGTATCGGCTATTTATGGTTTAGGTGATCCGAATACTTATATCGATATGATGTTACATGTGCGTCGGGGCGATCAAATCGATCAACGTTTTATCTTAAGGCGTTTAACTGAACTACAATACAATCGTAATGATACGGATTTTCGTCGTGCCACTTACCGCGTACGTGGCGATGTAATCGATGTTTATCCTGCAGAGTCTGCTGAAGAAGCAGTACGTATTGAATTATTGGATGATACCATTGAACAACTTAGTTATTTTGATCCGTTGACAGGTGAGTTGCTTAGACGTGTACCACGTCTGACTATTTATCTAAAAACTCATTATGTGACGCCGCGAGATAAAATTTTAAATGCGGTAGAATCGATTAAAATTGAATTAAAAGAACGTCTGGCGCAATTACAAGCGGCGAATAAGTTAATAGAATTTCAACGTTTAGAACAACGTACACGATTCGATATCGAAATGCTTTTGGAGTTAGGTTATTGTAACGGCATAGAAAATTATTCCCGTTATTTGTCCGGTCGCGATGCGGGTCAGCCGCCACCTACTTTACTAGACTACTTACCAAAAGACGCTTTGTTGGTGATTGATGAATCACACGTTACCGTCCCGCAACTAGGGGCCATGTATAAAGGTGATCGTTCGCGAAAAGAAACCTTAGTTGAGTATGGTTTTCGTTTACCTTCCGCTTTGGATAATAGACCCTTACAGTTTCAAGAGTTTTCTGATTTAGTTTTTCAAACCATTTATGTTTCCGCAACGCCGAGTGCTTATGAGCTTGAGCATTCGGGTGCAGTGGTGGAGCAAGTCATTAGGCCAACAGGCTTAGTTGATCCTTTGATTGAAGTAAGACCGGTCGCTACGCAGGTGGATGATTTGCTTTCTGAGATAAATCGCTGTGTAGCAAAAAACGAACGTGTTTTGGTTACCACGCTTACTAAGCGCTTATCTGAAGACTTAACAGAGTATCTTGCCGAACATGACGTGAAGGTGCGTTATCTGCATTCTGACATTGATACGGTAGAGCGAGTCGAAATTATTCGTGATTTGCGCTTAGGTAAATTTGATGTACTGGTTGGAATTAATTTACTGCGCGAAGGACTGGATATGCCAGAGGTTGCATTAGTGGCGATTCTGGATGCAGATAAAGAAGGATTTTTGCGTTCCGAGCGTTCCTTAATCCAAACCATAGGTCGGGCAGCACGCCATATTCATGGTAGGGCTATTCTTTATGGGGATAGAATAACCGGCTCGATGCAAAAAGCTATCGCCGAAACGGAGAGACGTCGGATTAAGCAGCTCGCTTTTAATAAAAAACATCACATTACGCCAAAAGGGATTGCAAAAGCCGTGCATGATATTCTTGAAGGAGCGCGATCCGATGTTTCTACGAATAAACAGCATCTGCTTAAAGTGGCTGATGAGCAGGCTTACTATGCCACTTTACCTCCAGAAGAACTCGCCAAGAAAATTAAACAATTGGAGCGCGAAATGTTTAATTACGCGAAAAACTTGCAGTTTGAAGAGGCTGCAGAAACCCGCGATAAATTAAAAAAGCTTAAAGAAAAAATAATGGGAATTGATTAAGCAGTTGCGTCTGTAAATCAAGAGTGTTATTTTCTCGTTTTATTTTTAGCATTTATTGCTTCGCGTGGAAGTGTCGATTGCGTTGACGGGTGACGCGCAGGCTAAGTTTATTTTTTGTTTGAAACAATAAAAAATAAACTGCCGAGAGCGGCAGGACCCGTCTATGCAGAAGGACACCCTCTTATAACCTGTAGGCACGTAGCTCAGTGGTAGAGCACCACCTTGACATGGTGGTGGTCGGTGGTTCGATCCCACTCGTGCCTACCAATATATTTTTGAAGAACTATGCCTGTCATTACTTTACCGGATGCAACCCAACGTACTGTTGCAAGTGCCACTACCGCTTATCAAGTGGCAGAGCAAATCGGTCCTGGTTTGGCAAAAGCGGCTATCGCAGCTGAAGTAGATGGTCAGCTTGTCGATTTAACCTATCCCATTGAAAAAGATAGTCATGTGCGGATACTGACAGCACGTGATCCGGAAGCTTTAACTATTATTCGTCACTCGACTGCGCACTTGCTTGCGCATGCCGTCAAGCAGTTATTCCCAACAGCACAAGTCACCATTGGGCCGGTCATCGAAAATGGATTTTATTATGATTTTGCTTTATCACATGCGTTTACACCCGATGATTTATTAAAAATAGAAAAACGTATGCAGGAATTAGTGAAGCAGGATTTACCCATACAACGTTCTACGATGCTTAGAGAAGAGGCCATTAAATTTTTTCGGGATTTGGGCGAGGAATACAAGGCAGAGATTATTACTGCTATTCCAGAGCAAGAAGTATTGTCGCTGTATCGTGAAGGGGATTTTATTGATCTTTGCCGTGGGCCACATGTCCCGAGTACCGGTAAGCTTAAAGTCTTTAAATTAACGCATGTCGCCGGCGCTTATTGGCGTGGCGATGCTAAAAATGAAATGTTGCAACGTATTTATGGTACTGCTTGGTTAACAGAGAGTGATTTAAAAGATTATTTATATCGCTTAGAAGAAGCCGAAAAACGTGATCATCGCAAATTAGCGAAGCAATTAGATTTATTTCATATTCAAGAAGAAGCGCCAGGTATGGTGTTCTGGCATCCTAATGGCTGGACCCTTTATCAAATTATTGAGCAATACATTCGTTCACGTTTGCAAAATGCAGGTTATCAAGAAATACGTACACCGCAATTATTAGCGCGTCAGCTTTGGGAAAAGTCCGGTCATTGGGATAAATTTTTTAAAGAAATGTTTACCACGGCGACGGAAAATACCGAATTTGCGATTAAGCCAATGAATTGTCCGGGCCATATCCAAATTTTTAATCAAGGCATAAAAAGTTATCGCGATCTTCCTTTACGTTTTGCCGAATTTGGCTCTTGTCATCGTAATGAACCCTCAGGTGCTTTACATGGTTTAATGCGCGTACGTGGCTTTGTACAAGACGATGCCCATATATTTTGTACCGAAGATCAGATTCAAGCGGAAGTGGCCGCGTTTATTGATTTATTGTACGGGGTTTATGCCGACTTTGGTTTTAATGAAGTTATCCTTAAATTAGCGACACGCCCAGAAGCGCGGGTCGGTTCCGATGAAAGCTGGGATAAGGCAGAAAAAGCCTTAGCGCAAGCCTTAGATGCAAGAGGGCTAAAATGGACGTATTCGCCGGGCGAAGGGGCTTTCTATGGCCCAAAAATCGAATTTTCTTTAAAAGACTGCCTTAGTCGAGTTTGGCAGTGTGGAACCATCCAAGTTGATTTTTCTATGCCAGAGCGTCTAGGAGCCGAATATGTGACCGAGCAAGGCGAACGTAAAACACCGGTTATGCTGCACCGCGCCATTTTAGGCTCTATAGAGCGCTTTATAGGGATACTGTTGGAACATTATGCGGGTCATTTCCCCCTTTGGTTAGCACCCATTCAGGTGGTTATTATGACGATTACGGATAAGCAGCGAGATTATGCCACTGAAATAGCCCAGGAATTAGAGCGTTTAGGGCTAAGAGTCAAGTTGGACTTGAGAAATGAGAAGATCAGCTTTAAGATTCGCGAGCATAGCTTACAGAAACTTCCTTTGCAGCTGGTGATAGGGGCAAAGGAAGTCGATACAAAACAAGTCACCGTACGTAGACAAACAGGGGATGATTTGGGTAGTATGTCGGTCCATGCGTTTTATCAGATGATTCGGCAGGCTTGTGCCCCACAGTCGAATAGTCGAATCGATACGGAGAAATAGTTATTAGTACAGAAAAAGTTATACAGCAGCATAGACCAGGAGGAAGTTTTCAACCTAGGTCGGGAACCGGCAATGCAAAAAAGGTTAGGGTTAACAGCGAGATTCGCGTTCCACAAGTAAGGTTAATTGGCCCTGATCGTGAGCAGTTAGGCGTGGTTTCTTTAAATGATGCGCTAAGAAAAGCGGAAGACGCTGATCTTGATTTAGTAGAAATTGCACCAACAGCGGTCCCTCCCGTTTGTCGGATCATGAATTATGGTAAATATCTCTTTGAATTGAGTAAGCAGAAAACTGCGCAGAAAAAAAAGCAAAAGCGTATTCAATTAAAAGAAATTAAGTTTCGACCCGTAACAGAAGAAGGGGATTATCAGGTCAAGCTACGCAACCTGATACGTTTCCTGCAAGCAGGCGATAAAGCTAAAATCACGGTACGATTTCGGGGTCGCGAAATCGCCCATTTGCACTTAGGCGCTAAGCTTATTGAGCGTTTAGAAAAAGATCTGGCTGCTTATGCCGCGATCGATGATAAACCTAAGATGGAAGGCCGGCAGATGGTGTTAGTGGTGAGTCCAAAAAAAACCAAGTAGCTAATATAATTAAGTAATGCGGAGTATCTATGCCAAAGTTAAAAAGTCACCGAGGAGCTGCAAAGCGTTTTAAGCCCACAGCTAAAGGTTATAAATGTGCGCAATCACACCATAACCATATCCTTACTAAGAAAGATAGTAAGCGCAAGCGTAACTTGCGTCATACAAATTTAGTTAATCCCAGTGACGTGCGTGCTGTCGAACGTATGTTACAAGGTTCTTAGAAAACAACGAAAGATAATTAAAGAGGTTAAAGACGATGCCAAGAGTGAAACGTGGGGTAACTGCAAGAGCCCGACATAAAAAAATCCTAAAAGCAGCTAAGGGATATAAGGGCGCACGCAGCCGCGTCATTAGAGCGGCGAAGCAAGCGGTAACTAAAGCCGGTCAATACGCTTATCGTGATAGAAAGCAAAAGAAACGTGATTTTCGTGCACTATGGATCGTACGTATTAATGCCGCTGTACGTGAACATGGTATGATTTATAGCCGCTTTATTGCGGGCCTTAGCAAAGCAGAAATTGCTGTTGATCGTAAAATTTTAGCGGATTTAGCCATTACCGATAAAGCTACTTTTGCGCAGCTCGTAGAGAAAGCTAAGCAAGCCTTAGCTTAATTTATTCCTATTCTATTACGTCTTAGCGCGAGCGTATTAACCGTCATTGCCAGCACCGTAGGTGCGCGGCAACTAGACATTCGCTCGCCATGACGACCATTTTTTAAAAATATCCACTACTCACTTAAGGTTTAATTCGCTAACTTTGATGGTGGGGAATATATATTTAAAAATTATTAATTTAATTATTTATTTAAATTAAAATAATTATTTTAATCTTCCCAATTTTTTTTATTCTGTTAGCATGGTTAAGTGTTTTATATTTAAATAAGGATAATAATTATGCCAAAAGAAGATTTTATATGGCGCGGTGAAGAAATCGTTGTTAAAGAAAATAGTTTTGCAAATAGCTTAGTGGATGGTCTCAATGACGTTTTTCAAAATGGATTTAAGCAAACTGCAGTAGACAAAGAAATTTTAAGTGAATTTAAATATTTATCTCAAACTTATATTACTGCATCAAGTACAAAATGTAGTGCCATTGGGCAGGATAATGAGCTTCTTTCGGCTGGGACTTATGGGTATATTTACTTAGTGAAGGCTGAGCAAATACAACTTGCTTCTTTACAAAAAGGATCTTACGCAATTACACCAGAAATAGATTCTAGTCTTATCGTCGGTGCGATGCCTTCTGCATTTGTAGCGTTTGCTTTAGGAATAAATGAGCAGAGCTTTATTACAAACCCACGGTATCAAGAAGATGAGTTAAACGAGGATTTAAAAAAGCGTTTAGGAATAGTAAACTGTATCGTATCCGATAATTTTTCTAAGAAATATTCTAAAGATACCTTAGAAAATATTTATAATCGTTATTTGCATACGGATGTTGTAACCGAATTTTTCAAACAAAATCATGCTTTAAGGTTATCGCAGGCATCACCACCAGCGCTTCATCCTTGAAACATGTAGGGCCGATGACGATTAAACGGTGACACGTGCGAATAGTGATCGAGCTAGCGTATGATTATCAATAAACTCTAGCTCGCTACCTAATGGAACACCATGCGCAATGCGACTGATCTTAATCCCTTTTTGTTTAATCAGTTCAGTGAGATAGTGTGCCGTTGCTTCGCCTTCTACGGTGGGATTAGTTGCTAAAATAATTTCTTGCGGCATCTGTGTGTTGATACGCTGGACAAAATGTTTGATACCTAATTCCTCAGGACCAATTCCATCGAGTGGCGACAAGCGTCCCATTAGAACAAAATAGTAACCACGGTAGCTGGCAGTTTGTTCGATAGCGAGCACATCCACTGGCGTTTC
>CANJLU010000032.1 GCA_947475085.1 Coxiellaceae bacterium | reverse complement strand
ATCTTCAGACTATGCCTAACTCTTCTTTAATTAAGAATCTTCTATCTAACCGCGCTTTTAATCATCCAGTTGTGCAACTTGGACTTATTGAAACACATGTTTCCTGGGTCATATTAACTGGAAAATATGCTTATAAAATAAAAAAACCTGTTGATTTTGGTTTTTTAGATTTTTCGACATTAAAAAAACGTAAACATTTCTGCGAAGAGGAATTACGATTAGGTCAATTATTTGCACCTGAAATCTATCTTGCTGTAGTACCCATTACCGGAACTATCGCGCATCCTCAGATTAATGGCGACACAGGGCCTATTTTAGAATACGCCATCAAGATGTGCGAGTTTTCTCAAGACAACTTACTAAGTGCGCTTCTTAAAAAAGGCAAATTAAGCGCGGGACTCATTGACCAATTAGGTCAATTAATCGCTGAATTCCATAAAAAAACACCTGTTGCCCCCAAAAATTCTCGATTCGGCCTTCCTCTTGAAGTACAGGCCCCCACCCAGCAAAATTTTGAACAAATAATTCCTTTACTTAGCGACGCTACTGACATAGCTCAAGTAAAAAGATTAGAATTATGGGCTAACGAGCAATTTACTAAGCATAAAAAACTATTCGAAAAACGCAAAGAGCAAGGTTTTATTCGTGATTGTCATGGAGATTTACATTTAGCGAATATTATTCTTTATCATGACAAACTTGTTCTTTTTGATCGTTTGGAATTCAACGAAGATTTGCGATGGACCGATGTGATTGCTGATCTGGCTTTTTTAGCGATGGATCTAGCCGGAAAAAAACAGCCTCATTTGGCTAATCAATTAATCAATACGTACCTGCAATTTACTGGGGATTATGAAGGACTTAATTTATTAGCTTATTATCTTTCTTATCGAGCAGTGGTTCGTGCCAAAATAGCTTTATTCCGTTTAAATCAGAAAGATTTAGATGATAAAGAAAAATTAACTATTCGTAATGATTATTACAACTTCATAAATTTAGCAGAATTCTATACTCACTCTAAAAAACCATGTTTAATCATTATGCATGGACTCGCTGGATCAGGGAAATCCACTATAGCAAAAAAAATTGCCATTGAATGTGGTGCGATCCAAATAAGCTCTGATATTATACGCAAACAGATATTTGATATACCTTTATATGAAAACTCTAACTCAAGTGCCTATGGGGGAATTTACACCCCTCAATCGACGGAGAAAACATATAATAAACTTTTAGCACTAGCAAAAATTGTGATTACAGCTGAATTTACCGCGTTAATTGACGCCACATTTCTTTTTCATGCTCAACGATTAATGTTCTATAAATTAGCTAGTCTTTTAAAAGTATCTTTTTACATACTTCATTGCCAAACTGATGATCTTAAAATAATCCAACGAATTAAAAAACGTAATGCTCGAAATAATCGTATTTCTGAAGCGACCTCAACTATTTTAAAACATCAAAAAGAATTACTAGAGCCTTTATTAAAATCAGAACAACAACATACGTTGATTATCGATGATAAATTAAGTACTTTTAAAACCGTTTTAGATAATATTTGCACTCACAATGATTAACTATTCAGATGTTATTTATAAGTCCTTAGGTTAAAATATTAATTCACTAAAGAGGAATTCTTATATGTTCGATACGAAATTTATTGAAGATACCGTAAAACGACTTAGCGAAAGTCTGCCACCGGGATTAAATAAATTTAAGAAAGATTTAGAAAAAAATTTTAGAGCTATTTTACAAAGTATGTTTGCAAAACTTGATTTAGTAACACGTGAAGAGTTTGATGTGCAAAAAAAAGTTTTAACGAAAACCCGTATCAAAATAAATGCTTTGGAAAAACAGGTAACTTCTTTAGAAAATCATTTAACTAAAGCAAAACATAAAAGAATTGTAAAATAAAGCAATCTATAGTTTAAATTTTGACTGATATACTAGATTGTGGGTTTTTGACAATTACCCCCATCCTAATATACTCTTTCCGTATAAAGACTCTGAGGATTACAAGTTGAGCGGTTACATCACAAAAATTTAAGTGCGATGTATTTAAAAAAATAATAAATAAGAAGGATCTGTTTATGTCGTTGGCTATTGTACAAACACGTGCAAATGTGGGTATCCAAGCCCTTCCTGTTAATGTTGAAACTCACATATCAAATGGCCTACCTAGCTTATCCATTGTTGGTCTTCCAGAAACCACAGTCAAGGGAAGTCGAGATCGGGTGCGTAGTGCTATAATTAATGCACGATTTGAATTTCCTGCTCGACGAATCACCATCAATCTCGCCCCTGCCGATCTTCCTAAACAGGGTGGACGATTTGATTTGCCGATTGCCCTAAGTATTCTGGCCGCTTCTAATCAGATACCAAGTAATTCGTTAGCACAATATGAGTTTATCGGTGAACTCGGATTATCAGGAGAACTACGATGCGTTTCCGGTATCATTCCTTTTGTTTTAGCAGCACAAAAAGCCAACCATACTATTGTAGTGCCTTTAGGCAATGCACAAGAAGCCAATTTTATAAAAAAAACAAGCATCTTGCCTGCTAAAAATATTTTACAAATTTGCTCGCATTTGCATGGACGAGAACTTTTATCTCGTTATCATGCAGAATATCCTAAACTTGAGCATCGTGGATTCCCTGATCTATCTGAAGTTTACGGGCAGGCACATGCTAAGCGAGCTTTAGAAATTTGTGCTGCGGGAAGGCACAGTTTATTAATGATAGGCCCTCCGGGCACTGGAAAAACCATGCTTGCTTCTCGCTTGATAAGTTTACTACCTTTACTCAGTGATGAAGAGGCTTTAGAGCTTGCTGCGATACATTCAATCGGGGGGCAACCTCTGGAATTAAACACTTGGAGATATCCCCCTTTTCGTAGACCACATCACACCGCTTCAAATATAGCGTTAGTGGGAGGAGGTAGTCCTCCTCAACCAGGGGAGATATCATTAGCTCATCATGGTATTTTATTTCTAGATGAATTACCTGAATTTAATCGCCAAGTACTAGAAGCTTTGCGAGAACCTTTAGAGTCCGGAAATATAACTATCTCACGTGCAGCAAGACAAGCTGAATTTCCGGCTAATTTTCAATTGATTGCTGCTATGAATCCTTGCCCGTGCGGAAATTTAGGTAACCAAGTGAACCAATGCGTGTGCACGCCACATCAAATCCAACGTTACCGCAAAAAATTATCTGCGCCTTTCTTAGATCGTATTGATATGTGTATTGAGGTAAACCGATTACCGAAGACCTATTTTCTTCAACCATGCAAAGAGGAAAATAGCGAAGTCATTCGCATGCGGGTTGAAAAAGCACGAACTAAGCAACTTGAAAAATTAGGAAAACTTAATCATAATTTATCCGGAAAAATCTTAGAAGACGCTTGTAAGCTTTCAAATAAAGATCATAAAATTTTAGAAAACGCTTTAGAAAAATTTCAATTTTCAACGCGTGCTTATCATAGAATTTTACGCATAGCACGCACCATTGCTGATTTAACTGAATGTGAAAAAATTAAAACTTCGCATTTAATGGAAGCCCTAAGTTACAGGATTATTAAAAAAAATATCTATTGATTTAGATTTTTAACCCTAACAAACATTCTGGAAAATTAACTTAAAAAGCTATAGAATAAAGTTTTCTAAACGGATTTAATTTAAAATGGATATTTTCTCTATCTGTACAGCTGCCGCTTGGGATATGGAATTTAAACAATACGAACAAGATACAGCGCTATCTGATCTTGAGTCTGGAAAAATTATTTTTTGCCCGCAACTGTCATTTGATATTGATCCATCTGAACGAATGTTCTTTATTCCTTATTTAATGAATAAGAAAACAAAAAATATTAGCTTTAACTTAAAAGACAATCGTTTAAAAGGAATTAAGGCTGATCAAAAACACCAAATGCGTTTGAAATCCATGTTAGGACGTTTTTCCAAACAAGCTACCTCTTTCACGAGTTCATTATTTTCACAGTATACGAATTCTCTTTCCGTAGGACGGGCAAGTTACCGCCCAGTACAAATAAGAAATCGTAAAACTTCTGCACGCAAAGACGATCGTCGATTACATGTTGATGCTTTTGCTGCAAACCCAAATCAAGGATATCGGATCGTCCGTTTATTTTGCAATATCAATCCTTATGGCGAACATCGAGTTTGGCGTGTGGGTGAAAACTTTGAGGAAGTAGCTCAACGTTTTTTGCCGAAAATTAATAAGCCTTTTCCTGGTAGTGCTAAATTTCTTCATTGGTTAGGCATTACAAAAAGTATTCGCACGCACTATGATCATATTATGCTAAAAATTCATGACGGTATGAAGCTCGATATGGATTATCAGAAACAAGTAAAATATAAAGAAATCAGTTTTCCCCCGGGTACCAGTTGGATAGTTTCTACTGATCAAGTATCTCATGCTGCTATTTCAGGCCAATATCTGCTGGAACAAACCTTTTATTTGCCAACAACGGCTATGGTAAACCCCAAAGCTGCGCCACTCCATGTTCTGGAGAGATTAACAGGTCATCGCTTAATATAATATATTCTTCGCACTTGGATGTTTTTCTACATTGCCGCTCAACTCGGCAATCCTCATCTATTTATCTATCTTGAATAAAAGAAGGCTGCTGCATTCTTGCGGCCCTTGCCAAAAATCCAATTACTGTGAGTATAATTATCCATAGTAGTGATAAACTATAAAAAATATGCACTCACCAAAAGAATTTCAAATATCGTTACTAAAATCTACTCTAGGCTTATTGGCAGACGGTAAGTTTCATTCAGATGAAGAAATCGCCAATTTTTTAAAAATTCCTTGTAAGAAAGTTCCTGAAGTACTAAAACGATTATTAGATCCATCAATAAATTTACAAGTTGATAACGATAAAAGTTACCGCATCTCAGGTGGTTTAGAGTTACTTGACGCTTCCTATATAGTTAATGAATTAGGTGAATCCAGCCAATTACTTTCCCAACTAGAAGTGCTAACACTGGTTGATTCAACCAACAATTATCTACTCAACAAAAAGGAATGCACCGGTAATAATGCCGTTTTGGCAGAACAACAAACAGCCGGGCGTGGCCAATTTAAACGCCCCTGGTATTCAAATTTTGGGAAAAATATAGCTTTATCAGTTTTATGGCGGTTCTCCAATCCGCTTAATAAATTAGCTGGATTAACCTTAGTGGTAGGTATCGCCGTAGTTAAGGCGCTCGAAGAATATGGATTAAAAAGAATACAACTCAAATGGCCTAATGATATTATTTACGACCAAAAAAAATTGGCCGGAATTTTAATTGAATCACGCTCAATTGAACATAAAGTCCAAAAAATGGTTATTGGTATTGGTTTAAATCTTTATAATCCACCTGATAATTATTCCATAAATCATCACGACCTCACCAGTGTTTTTTCGATACAAAATTTACCTCCGCGACGCAATCAACTTGCTGTACTCATTTTAAAAAATTTGCTTCATAGTCTCTTAGTATTTGAAACTAAAGGCTTAGACTATTTTATGCGGGATTGGCAACGACTCGATAACTTAGGCGGTAAATTAATCACAATACAAAATCAGACTAATTTTCTAGAAGGTGTGGCGAGGGGTATAAACACACAAGGCCAACTTCGTGTGCAAATTAAAAATCAAATTCATTATTTTAATACTGGAGAAATTCGAGCAAAGTTAAAAACTGATGATTAAAATTGCTAATTTTTATTAAATTGACTACAATTTGGCTCTTCTATTTATTGCTGGAATAGCTCAGTTGGTAGAGCAACTGATTTGTAATCAGTAGGTCCCGGGTTCGAATCCTGGTTCCAGCACCAGAAAATTCTATTTAATTTACAAACTTTACAAACATCTAAAATGACAATATGTTATCTATTATCAATATAACTGCTTATCGTTTTGTTCAGTTATCTAGCAATATTTTGCCAAAATTACAAGTTTCACTTAAATCAAAAACTGAAGAATTAGGTTTGAAAGGAACCGTGTTGTTAAGTACTGAGGGAATTAATCTATTTATATCGGGTGAAAATGATGCGATTAACAACTTTCAAAATTTTCTGAATACTTATTCGTATTTTCAAAATTTAGAATTTAAAAAAAGTTTTTCTAATTTCCAACCTTTTAAAAAAATGCTCATTAAGCTCAAAAAAGAAATCATATCCTTTGGTATTGATAGCATTGATCCCGCAAAATATACTGCCCCTTATATCACTCCTGAAATGCTCAATATTTGGCTAGAAAATAAACCGGATTTAGTCCTTCTGGATACTCGAAATAATTTTGAAGTTGAACTCGGAAGTTTTAAAAATGCCCTAAATTTACACCTTAAACGATTTAGGGATTTTCCTAAGGCAGTAAAAAAACTACCTGAAAAACTCAAAAACATGCCTATTGTGACTTTTTGTACCGGGGGGATTAGATGTGAAAAAGCGGCGGCCTATCTTTTAGAAAATGGTTACAGAGAAGTTTATCAATTAGAGGGTGGGATATTAAATTACTTTGAAAAATGCAGCGAAAGCCATTTTAAAGGACCTTGCTTTGTGTTCGATGCTAGAGAGCACTTAACTCCTAAACTAGAAAATTTTAATCAACAGTATACTTAGTGATGACTTGAATTTAAAAAGACTCTTAGTTTGGTTAAAATTATCTTGCTTTTGGGCAGAATATTAGGTATTTTTTATCTAATTTATCTAACGAATACTCATTTTTATGAAATACTTAAGTCTTTCTCTTTTACTTATTGCCCCCCTCTTTTTGGCTGCGTGTACTCCTACCGTCTTTGGGATACCTCAAGATCAATGGGCGCAATTAAATCAGCAACAACGAACACAGGTTATTGAAGGCTATAATCAACGCCAACAAGCAGAAGCTCAAGTAGCCCCGATATATGCGGTTGCTAATGCGCTAGCAGCTAAAAATTAAAAAAATCTCTTCTCAGACACCTAACTAGCTATTCTAATTCGAAATAGGGTTTATTTTAACCAAATTAGCTTGATTTTTACCAAAAGCTTATATATTTTCATCCAACCTGATAAATTAAGCTTTATGGTGAACTATGAAAAATTTAAAATACTCTATCCTGTTAACATTTCCTTTCTTACTGGTCGCCTGCGGCCCTCCCTCAATCTTTGGAATACCACAAGATCAGTGGGGCCAGTTAAATCAACAACAACAAAGTAAAGTTATTGAAGGCTATAACCAACATACTAAAACTGAAGCTCAAGTAGCCCCGATATATGCTGTATTGGATGCGTTAAAAGCTAGAAATTCAGCTGCTAAGCCGGATAAACCTGCTGATCCCTTTCCAGATCACAACCCGATGATGGACCCTGATCCAGAAATCGACAAGGCTTATCAAACCCCAGAATTTTTTAAAGACAACTTCTAAAGCTTTCAATTTATTGAAAAAGCTAAGAGATGTTCCACGTGGAACATCTCTATCTGCTTGATACAAGCTTTAATCCGAGTATCGAGCCTATTAATAAAGTTAAAAAAACCACTCTAATCAATGAAAAGGGGTCTTTAAAAAATAGCATCCCTATTATAGCTGTCCCAAAGGCACCTATTCCTGTCCATACCGCATAGGCGGTCCCTAATGGTATTTGCACAATTGCTTTATTCAGAAGAAATAGGCTTAAAGTTGCAAAAAACAAAAATCCTATTGTATATTTTATCTGTGTAAATCCCTCTGATAACTTCATACATGTCGTAAAGCCTACTTCAAATAAACCCGCCACTACTAAAATTAACCAAGGATTCATATTGTTTGCTCATTATATAAATATCGACCCTGGAATTTAATTTTTTCCATAATTTTACCTTGCTCTACCTGAAATATTTTCCCTAATGCGCTAGTTTCCAACTCTTTTATCAAATTCTCTTCGATTGCGGTAATAAAAACTTGTGCTTCCAGACTATGGAGTAAATGCATCAGCATGTTTTGTTTGACTGGATCAAGTTCTGCAAATAAATCATCAAATAAATAAATACATGATTTTTTTGTTATTTCTTTTAGTAATATCCCTTGAGCCAACTGTAGTGCACAAGTTAATAGTTTTTGCTCACCTCTCGATAAGATTTCATGGACAGGATATCCATTTAACTTTATTAATAAATCCGCTCTATGTGGACCAAATTGTGTATAAGCTAGTTTGTAATCGCGGGCAACTGAACTGGTTAAGATTAAACCTAAACTAATTTTTTTATCCCAACCCTGATAAAAATCTATGCTTAAACCTTGTAAAGTAAGTAATTTCTTTATTAACTCAGTGATTAAAGGCGCTAGTTTTTGTATGTATTTTTCTCGTAATAGCGTTATTTCGTTAGCAGCATCTATTAATTCTAAATCCCAGACCTTAATTTGATTTATTGGAACTTGCTGTTGCAAAGCTGCATTACGTTGCTTTAATACCTGCTGGAATCGTTGCCATACTTGGAAAAATTGTGGTTCCACGTGAAACACACCCCAATCAATAAACTGTCGACGAGCCCTAGGTCCGCCACTTAATAATTGGTAGCTATTGGGGTTAATCAGTTGTAATGGTAATAATTTAGCCAATTCACTAACAGAATTGGTATTATTCCCGATTTTAATCTTTGTTTTTCCTTGGCGTATTTTTTCTAGGCCCAAAGTTGTAGAACATTGTCCCAAGATGACAGAAAATAAATTAAAGCTTTTTGCATCATATTGAATAGCACGGCTGGCCAAACTGCTACGAAAAGAACGGCCTAGACTTAAAAAATAAATGGCTTCAAGTAAACTAGACTTACCACTCCCATTAGGGCCATAAATAAAATTAAAACCAGGAGAAAACTCGAGATCTAATTCAGTTAGATTTCGAAAACTATTTGCTTTCAAACGAACCAATTGCATAAGGCATTACAAGCGCATGGGCATAATCACGTATACACTAGCGTCCTTTTCTTTAGCTTCGAGCCTCACGCTCGCTTCTGTAGATGTTAATGTAATTTTAACCAATCCAGGCGGCAAACTGTTTAATACATCCATAAGATAGCTAATATTAAAGGCTATGCTTATATCTTCACCTCGATAAGACACATCGAGATGATCCTCAGCTTCCTCTTGTTCAAGATTATTAGCAAAAATGCGTAATAGATCATTTTTTAACTCTAAACAAACACTTTTATGTTTATCATTCGACAAAACACCCACACGTGCTAGAGAAGCTTTGAACAAATCTCGATCAATTTCTAGAATTTTATCACCACTTTGTGGGATAACTCTATCATAATCAGGAAATGTGCCATCAATCAGTTTAGATGTAAATGTATAATCCTGCATATGAACTCTTAACTGATTCTTAGTTAAGAAAATAGTTAAGCTATCGTTTCCCTCATCACTTAATAAACGCGAAAGCTCATAAATAGCTTTTCTAGGCACTATGATCTGATTACTATCCACCGTGATATTTACTTCTTTTATACTCTTCGCACTTGAAATTTTGTCTGTGTTGCCGCTCAATTCGCAATCCTCATGTATATTAATACACTCCGGTTGCTTCATTGTCTCGGCGCCTTGACAAAAATCCAACTGCTGTGAGTAAACATTAAGTGCTAAACGGTGGCCATCAGTTGCTACAGCTCTTAAGCTTCCCTGACTTAACTCCCATAGCATTCCGTTTAAATAGTAACGTACATCCTGTTGGGCCATAGCAAAATTGGTCGACTCTATCAAAGAGCGTAAACCTTTCTGCGATAAAACAAACTCTAACTGTTCAGGATGGTTATCTAATGCTTCACTCAGGGGAAAATCTGTTGCTGGTAAAGTAGATAAATTAAATCGACTACGGCCACATTGAAGATATAATTTATCGCCTTTTTGTTGAAATTTCAGTTCACTGCCTTCAGGTAAACTCCGACAAATATCCATTAGTTTTCTAGCTGGTGCAGTAGTTATCCCAGATTCACCTGACTCTTCTAAAACAACACGGCCTGCTAATTCTACTTCCATATCAGTGCCTAATAAAGATAAATTTTTATCTTCCAATTTTATTAAAAGATTGGAAAGTATAGGCAAAGTCTGGCGGCGCTCGATCACAGCTGTTACTAATTGTAAAGGTTTCAGTAATTTTTCACGATTGATGATAAATTGCATTTTTTTCTTCCTCAATTCGATAAAGTTCGCAATAAATTTATAAAATCTTCAGAAACTCCGGTATTTGTTTTTTTTAATTCTTGTATTTTTCGAAATGCATGTAATACCGTCGTATGATCTCGTCCACCAAAAGCTCGACCAAGCTCAGGTAAACTATGATTTGTTAATTCTTTTGCAAGTGCCATAGCAATCTGACGTGCCCGCGCCAAAGAAGATGTACGACGTTTAGAAAGCAAATCAGAAACTTTAATTTTATAATATTCAGCGACGGTTTTAATAATATTGTCTACTGTTACTAATTTATCTTGTAAGGCGAGTACATCTTTTATAGCTTCGCGAACTAACTCAAGTGTGATCTGCAATCCTGTAAATTGTGCATAAGCTACTACTCGTTTTAACACACCCTCAAGCTCTCTTACATTGGAATGAATACGTTTCGCAATAAAAAAAGCGACTTCCTGAGGTAAACTTATTTTGGTTTGCTCAGCTTTACTAATTAAGATAGCAACTCGCGTTTCAAGATCGGGGGGTTCAATAGCAACCGTAAGTCCCCAACCTAAACGTGATTTTAATCGCTCTTCTACTCCTGACATTTCTTTAGGATATCGATCACAGGTTAATACAATTTGTTGTTGACTTTCTAGTAAAGTATTAAATGTATGAAAGAATTCCTCTTGTGAACGATCTTTTCCAGCAAAAAATTGAATATCATCAATTAATAAAGCATCTAGCGAACGGTAATAAGTTTTAAAATCATTAATTGTATTAGTTTGCAAAGCCCTAATCATATCAGCAACAAAACGTTCAGAATGCAGATATAACACTTTTGCATGTGGATTTTTTAATAAAATGGCGTTACCTATTGCGTGCATTAAATGAGTCTTACCTAATCCAACCCCGCCATAAAGTAATAAAGGATTGTAAGCACCACCTGGATTTTCTGCGACCTGCACCGAAGCAGCACGCGCTAATTGATTAGATTTTCCTTCAACAAAATTAATAAATGTAAAATTTGAATTTATATGAGTAGCTGAAACCTTAACAACCTTAGATTTTCCTTTAAGGTCCTGTGTATTCCTTAATATGGGAGATGTTTGAGATGCTTGATTATCGCGGCTACCAACTCTCAGTATAACTTCCGGCGGTGCTTCATCCAACTGAGTCAAAATCTGATTGATATGAACCAAAAACCTTTCATTCACACAATGCAATACAAATTGATTAGGCGCCCATAGGACGAGCTGATCTTCTTTTTGTTCTGCCTGCAACGGTCGTATCCAAGTATTAAAATCTTGCAGAGATATATGATCTTGTAATCGATCTAAACATTTTTGCCACACGAACGTTGCTAAAGCGGTTGCCACAATAATTCCTCTACCACATAAAATAAAAGGTTTAACCGACCTAAGTTCATATCATAATTCTTATAGCTTATCTAGCCTAAGCTCATTAAAAAAAAGATGATGCGGGTTTGCAAGTAGTTTGTATTAAAAATCTTATATGGGTAAAAAGGACGGGCACATTGCCATGTCTTCGATCGCGTGATGGGGATTTTCAGAAACTTAATTATTCTCTTGATTGGCTCTAATTCAGCCATCTGGATATATCGCTCGCTATGCGTATGAAAAATACGCATCTGCTATGAGCGTTATAGGAAATTCTATTCCTAAAATCTTTGGCGTGCGTAATCTTTTTTTATACAAATTTTATATTTTAAAATCTGTTAACAATTCCTAACAAACCTGTGGGCATAAGTGTTGAAAAAAAATGATAATTGTCTTGCTGTGAAATCTGGACCAAGCTATGCACATTTATTCCCAACTTATCCTTGGGTAAATTTGGAGTTAACCCCATGAAAAATCACATAAAATTATAGTTAATAACAGAAATATCCTTGCTTTATCATCACATCTATCTATTTAAAATAAATAATTATAATAATAGGGATAAAAGGTAATGGGTGAGGAAAAAAGTGTTTTTAGTTTTTTACACCATCAGAATAAGACTTTAAACCCAAATATTTTATCTAAAAAGATAAATATATATCTTTTATAAAAGCAGCACTACGGTATTCTAATAAGACCAGCATCTATTTTGGTTTAAACACATGCACAAATTTGACGGAGAAGTTTTTTATATAAAAGTCAGTTTGGAGCATCCCTATTCAGGGCTTCAGGATGAATGAATTGACAATCTAAATAGGGTCACCTAAGATACGTCATCTTTACAAGGTAAAAGACCCTTTAGGGGTATAATTATGAAAAGAACATATCAACCCAGTAATCTTAAACGTAAAAGAACACACGGATTTAGAGCGCGAATGGCCACGAAAAAGGGCCGTTTAATCCTCAAGCGACGTCGTGCAAAGGGTCGCTTACGCTTAACTGCCTAATTTTAGGTTATTTCTTCATTTGATAAAGACTAACCAAGGCTTCATTAAGTCAATACGGCTTCAACGAGCGGAAGATTTTCAACGGACTTTTCGATTAGGGAATAAACACAAACAAGGTGGTTTAGTTGTTTATACTAAGCTTAATGATTTAGGTTACGCTAGATTAGGTTTGGCCGTTGCGAAAAAGATAATTCCAAGCGCAACGTCTAGGAATCGCCTTAAGCGCCTCATACGCGAGAGTTTTAGACTTAATCGGCGTAGATTGCCTGAAGTAGATATTGTTGTTGTAGTCACAAGTCGGTCTTTATATAATAATCAAGTTTTGTTGTGTGATTTAGATAAACAATGGTCAAGGTTAGCAGTTTTTTACAAAAGAGCCTGATCTTTTTATTGCAGGTTTACCGTTATCTTATTAGCCCCTTAATAGGGCACTACTGCCGTTTTTATCCTAGCTGTTCGAAATATGCTCAGATAGCAATCGGGCGCTATGGTGCTTGTAAAGGGTCGTATCTGACCCTACGTAGACTATTATGTTGCCATCCTTTACATACAGGTGGGTATGATCCGGTCCCATCACTTCCTGTTTCTAAACTATACTCTGCGCACTTGAATTTTTGCCTGCGTTGCCGCTCAATTCGCAATCCTCATGTATCTTGTATACACTCCGGTTGCTTATCTTCGCAGCGCGCCAAAAATCCAATTACTGTGAGTATACCAACTAAAATGAGTTAATTTATATGGAACTGGCTCGTGTTTTTTTATTAGGTGCCTTGTTTTTAATCGCATTTATGTTATGGAATGCATGGCAAAATGAATATCCACCTAACAATCAAGAAATAGGATCTGCAAATTTTATCAAAAAACAATGGGTGGATAATAAAACGGTAAAATTACCAACATCCCTAACTGAAACAGCTATTCCAATTAAAAACGTTCAGCAACAACGTTTTATCCAGGTAAAAACAGATGTACTTGATATTTGGATAGATACCTTAGGAGGAAATATTGTCAAAGCTAATCTTTTACAATATCCACAACATCCTAGTCAGGTCAGTTCTTCTCCATTTCGATTACTAAGTCCCGATGCAGCTAATTATTATGTTGCCCAAAGTGGATTAGTATTATCTGATAAAAAACAGGTGTTTCAATATTATAGCCCGAAAAATAACTATAGTTTGGAGCCGGGACAATCAGAGCTTAAAGTTAATTTAATTTGTAATACTTGTGGAAAAGCACAGGTTCAAAAACAATTTACGTTTAAAAGAAATGATTATTTAATCCCAGTTAATTATCAAATATCAAATCATTCGTCTTCTATTTGGGAAGGACGACTTTATATCCAATTTCAACAAAAAAAAATTGCTCAAACACACAGTTTGTTTAATATTAGCTCTTATACGGGTGGGGCGATTTCTACCCAAGATAAACCTTATCAAAAGATAAGTTTCGATAAAATGGGACAAGGAAATATCTCTTTGGCTACTCAAAATGGTTGGGTGGCCATGTTGCAGCATTATTTTTTAAGCGCTTGGATACCTCCCGTTGGACAGGAATTCCATTTCTTTAGCTATGCAAAAGGTGACATTTACACATTGGGTATGGTTGGTGTGCCCTTTCAAGTTCAGCCAGGTATGGAATTTATCAGCCAGAGCAAGCTTTATCTAGGTCCGGAAATTATGGATCGCTTAAAAGCAGCTGCTCCTCATCTAGATTTGACTGTCGATTATGGAATTTTATGGTTCATTTCGATGGCGCTTTTTTGGTTACTAAAACACATCCATCAATATGTTGGAAATTGGGGATGGTCGATAGTTATAGTAACAATATTAATCAAATTAGCTTTTTATCATTTGTCGGCTAAAAGTTATCGTTCCATGGCTAGTATGCGTAACTTACAGCCACGTTTACAAGCCTTAAGAGAGCGTTACGCCGATGATAAGCAAAAGTTAACTCAAGCTACCATGGAGCTTTATAAAGCCGAGAAAGTGAATCCTTTAGGGGGTTGCTTGCCAATTTTGGTGCAGATCCCAGTATTTATTGCACTGTATTGGATGCTTTTAGAGAGTGTCGAGTTACGACAAGCACCATTCATACTCTGGATTCATGATCTATCTACCAAAGATCCTTACTATATTTTACCTATTTTAATGGGTATTACTATGTTTGTTCAACAGCGCCTCAACCCACCGCCGCCAGACCCCACGCAAGCGAAAGTGATGCAGTTTCTACCTATTTTCTTTACTGCCTTATTTTTGAATTTTCCTTCGGGACTAGTATTGTATTGGGTTGTGAATAATACGCTCTCAATTTTGCAGCAATGGTTTATTATGCGTCGAGTGAGCATTGATTTATCAAAAAAGAAGCGATAACAGTGGTTAAATCTGATTGAGTAATTTTGAAACAACTTTAGAGAGAGATAGCGAAACTATTGTAGCCCTTGCCACTCCTCGTGGTAGAGGGGGGGTGGCTGTTATTCGTATTTCAGGTTCAAATATTCAGCGGGTTTCCACTCAACTATTGGGTCGCATACCTAAAAAGAGATATGCGGAATATCTTTCCTTCTTGTCAGAAAATGGGAGTGTTATCGACGAAGGTCTTGCTTTATATTTTCCTGCCCCGAACTCTTTTACAGGTGAAGATGTTCTCGAACTACAAGGTCATGGGGGACCTGTCGTTGTAGATTGCCTATTGAAGCGGGTAATGCAGTTAGGCGCTCGATTGGCGCGACCAGGAGAATTCACTGAGCGGGCATTTTTAAATTCAAAGCTCGATCTTGTGCAAGCAGAAGCTATTTCTGATTTAATTGACGCAGAATCGGAACAAGCAGCACGCGCTGCTATGCGTTCATTACAGGGAGATTTTTCGCGGCGTATTAACCAAATGAGAGATACCTTAATAAGCTTAAGAACCTGGTTAGAGGCAGCGATAGACTTTGCTGATGAAAATATAGATTTTTTAAGGGATACTGAAGTTGTAAATAAATTACATTCTATTCTAGCTGATATTAAAGAAATAAAAAATTTGGCTAAACAAGGCACTTTATTACAGGAAGGGTTGAACTTAGCTATTGTTGGTCCACCTAATGCGGGAAAATCAAGTTTATTAAATAAATTAAGTGCGCAAGAATCTTCAATT
>CANJLU010000031.1 GCA_947475085.1 Coxiellaceae bacterium | reverse complement strand
TGATTGCTTGACGCGCTCATTCACTTTTAATAAACGTTCTGCGTATTCCAGCACCGCAGCCTTGGGCCATGCTGAACAGGGACCGATAATCATTAATAAGCGACGATCTCGACCTGCTAAAATATCCTTTATTTCTCGTCTATCGAGCATAATTTTTTGGTGTCCTTCGGCAGATAAAGGATATAACTGAATAATCTCTTCTACGCGGGGTAATTTTTTAAGTTGTACAAAATTCATAAAAAAGTCGCTGTTTGATCTTGTATTAATATTTTTCTAAGTTTTTTTATAATCGTCGGCGTAAGATATTGGCCGGTTAGCAATTCGATTTGTTTTAATCCTTGACCTATAAACATATCTAAACCAGAAATAATGTTTGCGCCTTGTTTTTTTGCTTGTTTTAACAGTGGAGTCATTAACGGGTTGTAGACCATATCAAACACAACTTGCTTTGGATTAAATACATATACTGGTAGCGGTGATGTATCTACATTTCGGTAGAATCCAAAGGGTGTCGTGTTGATGATGATATCGATCGACAGACCATCTAGTTCATTACTGGTAACAACATTTCCACCAAATTTTTTTGCTAAAACCGTTGCTTTTTTTGATGTTCTATTTATCCAAAAAAGTTGGGCTTGGTTTTTTTTGAGAAAATAGGCCGCCCCTCGCGCCGCACCACCTGCACCAATTATCAGAACTTTTTTATTGATGACGGCGATATGGCGTAAGGCAAAATTGATTCCATCAATATCTGTGTTGTATCCATACAATTTCCCATCACGTTGAATAATGGTATTGGTCGCTTGTAATTGCTTGACTTCATCACTGCACTGATCGAGATAGTTAATTGTTTTTTCTTTAAAAGGTGAAGTTACCGCTGTGAGTGTAATCCCTAATGTTTTTATTACAGTTATCAATGATTTAAGCGGTAGCAAGCGGGGCTGTGCTAAGAAAATTGCATTGATCCCGAGTAATTGATAGCTAAAAGCATGTAACATAGGACTTTGCGAATGTTCTAGTGGATAACCAATCACCATGTTTAATTGTGTTTTACTGTTTATTTTCATGATTTTAAATATTCTATTAAGGTATTCACTGCTTCTCGATAACCTTGTTCTTTCTTACCTTTTATGACTTTTATACAAGCCGGTGCAATGACGGATTGTTTTCTCCACGCTTCGCGATGCTGCGTATCAGATAAATGTACTTCCACAACTGGTAAACCAGTATCAATTAGAGCGTCATGTAAACCATAGCTATAATGCGTAAATGCCCCTGGATTAATAATAATGCCCACGCAATATTTACTTTCCGATTGCAATTTATTAACTAAATTACCTTCATGATTTGATTGATAGGAAATGATTTTAAATCCATGTTTTTTCGCTGCTTGAGTAGTGATAGCGTCAATCTCTTTGAGTGTTAAATTGCCGTAATGCATGGCATCGCGTTGACCTAAAAGGTTCAGATTCACTCCATGTAATAGCAATAACTTAAACATAGTGGTTTTGTTCCGTGTTCATTTGCAGATGAAAAAGCGCCTCGTTGACAGCGTGATCGATAGAATGGTTGTTATTGATAGTAAAAGCTGCCAATTTTCGGTAAGTTTCACTGCGTTCATCCCATAAGCGACTAAATGATGTATAGCAATCTTCATTCGCATCAAAAAAACTAGGACGACCTTCGATCATAATGCGCTCAAATACGATGCCACGTGGTGCGACTATATGCAGTAAACGATACGGTTTTAGCAGGTCTTGATTGGATTGACTTATCGTCGTGCCGCCACCTAAAGAAATCACGCAGGCCGGTAATTTAAGTGCTAAATGTAATGCTTCTGACTCTAATTGGCGATAATAATGTTCGCCATGTGATTGCATAATTTCGCGACAAGAAAAAATTTCGAGAAAATATTTCTTATGTAACATTTCGACTTCTCTGTCGAGATCAATAAAGCGTTTATTAAGTGCTTTTGCTAAATGTCTACCTATCGTTGTTTTACCCACGTGTTTAAATCCGATCAGAATGATCGGATTATTAGTGTCGGTGTTTTTCAAGCTTATGTTTGCACCTATTTTTTGCATGGAGATAACAAAATCAGGATAGGTTTTGTTAATGGCTATTGCGTCTGTTATCAATGTTGTTCCGCTTGCGATCATTCCAGCAATTGTAAGTGCCATTACCGTACGATGATCACCAAATCCCTTTACCAAACTGCCTTTTAAATTACTTTGGTGTACGATGATTCCATCTGGATTTTCTTCGATTTTTGCACCCATTTGTCTTAGCCCGGATGTTATCGAATGAATGCGATCGGTTTCTTTAATTCGGGCGTGGATGACATTATAAATTTCAGTTTTGCCGGTTGCTTGTGTGCCTATGACGGCCAAGGTCGGTAACAGATCGGGTATTTCATTGGCATCAATTCGTATTCCCGTTAATGATTTGTTGCCTCTAATTTTTACATTATTTCGACCCACCTCTATATTTGCGCCCATGTCCTGTAAAATACTTATTAATCGTTTATCTCCTTGACCATCATTATTGTTTAATCCTAGTATTTTCACTTCTCCTGGAATAAGCGCTGCAGCAGCAATCAGGTAAGATGCTGAGGAAAAATCACCGTTGATCCGTGTATGAACGGGTTTATATTCTTGCTTTCCAGGGATATGAAAAATATCTATATTAGCAACACGTTGATGCGTGTAAATGATTCCTTGTCGTTGCAACCAATCCAGCGTCATATCAACATACGGACGTTCATGTAAATCTTTTACCGTGACGACACTATGGTTTTCAGCGCATGGTAATCCCATCAATAAAGCCGATAAATATTGAGAACTAATGCCTGCTATCTCAGTAACTCCGCCTTTTAATTTACCCCGCACTAAAAGCGGTAAATGCCCTTCGTCACCAATATACTGGATATGCATGCCCAGATTATTTAATGCATCGACCAATGGTTTAATGGGTCTTGCCTGCATTTGTTGGTCACAGCGAAGCAGGATAGGGCTAGTATAATTTTTACGTAATCCTAATAATGGCAGTATAAATCGCGTGGTTATACCTGAATTTCCGGTGTTAATTTCAGTGGCCGCAGGGCTGAAAGGAATCCCTTTGCTCTGCACGGTGAGCTTATGCGCTGTTAAATGAATGTCTGCTCCTAATGCCTTACATGTAGCGATAGCCGCTCGTGTGTCATCACAGCTCAACGGATTAAGCAAAGTTGATTCTCCTTTGGCAAGTAATGCAAATAGCATGCCGCGGATACTATGTGATTTCGAGCTAGGTGAGAGGATACTCCCACTTAAAGCTATGCTTGAATTTACGATAAGCGTCATTTTTCGTTACTCATTATTGACTATACTCTTGTAACGTTGTATCATTACAAAAGTATATCATAACGAGACTTTACGAATGATGCAAGCTTTACCCTTCGATGAATTTAAGCAGTACGCCAAAGATGCCCAGCGCGTAGCGGTTTTTAAAGAGATTCCTGCTGATCAGCTAACTCCCACCCAGATTTATAGTCTGTTGAAAAAAGTCTATGCGACAGAAGGGGCTATGTTTGAGGATCTCCATCAAAGAGATGTCGTTCGTTACTCTTTTATATGCTTTGAGCCTATTGCAAGCCTGAGTAAAAATGATGTCGATGATAATCATCCATGGGTAGAGCTTCGGGATTTACAGTCACGTCTAAGCTTTGCAACGCGATCCGAAGTTGCCGATTTAATTACTAGCGCAATAGGTTTTATTACTTATGATGCGGTGCGTTATTTTGAAGAAATATCTGTTCATCAAGTCGTTGATAATGGATTGCCATTAATCGAATTTAATTTTTATGCTCTAAATCTTAGTTTCAATCATGAAAAACAAACCTTGTTAATTAGTTACTTGGTTGCAGTAGGGGCCGATCCAGCGCAAGCCTATTATCAGGCGCAACAGAAAATAGTTACTATTATCGAACTTTTAAGCACAGCGGTTTATGAAATAAAGCTGCCGGCTACACGACAAATAACTGATTCGGTCGAAGTTGATATATCCGATGCGGATTTTATGCTTAAAGTAGAAAAAGCTAAGGATTTTATTATCCAAGGCGATGCTTTTCAGATTGTTATCTCGAGATGCTACAAATGTAACTATTTTGTTTCTCCCTTAGATATTTATACAACTTTACGCCGAGTTAGTCCTGCTCCGTTTATGTTTTATTTTACTAGCGGTGCAAATGTCATTATTGGTGCCTCGCCTGAGCGCTTGGTCAGTGTGCATAACAAAAAAATTACCGTAAATCCTATTGCAGGTACACGTAAGCGTATGAAAGATCGCAGTGATCTATCGACTGAAGAAGATTTATTAAATGACCCCAAGGAACGAGCAGAGCATATGATGCTGGTTGATTTAGCCAGGAATGATGTCGGTGCGGTCAGTGTTCCTGGTAGCGTGCAGTTAAAAGATTTTTTCCAAGTAAAACATTATTCTCACGTCAGTCATATTGCATCGACTGTCACGGGTGAGTTACAAGAAAAGTATGATGCTTTAGATGCTTTTGCAGCGGTTTTTCCAGCCGGAACACTCAGTGGGGCCCCAAAAATTCGTGCCATGCAAATCATTAATGAATTAGAGACTACTAGCCGAGGATTATATGGTGGAGCTATTTGTCGTATTGATGCATTAGGAAATTTAGATAGTGGTATCGCCATTCGAATGGCCATACTCCAAGAAGGTATAGCGACCATCCGAACGGGAGCGGGTATTGTGTATGACTCAAATCCTGCTGCCGAAGCGCAAGAAACCTATCAAAAAGCAGCTGCTATGTTGGATGCCATTAGCCAAGCACATGCGAGAGAATAAGATGTTATTAATTATAGATAACTACGATAGTTTTACTTATAACCTTTATCAAGCTGTGGCACCTTCTTATAGCGACGTCTGCGTTATTCGCAATGATAAAATTACTATCAATGATATTAAACGAATGTCACCGGCGGGAATTATTTTATCTCCGGGTCCTGGGCGACCTGAAACAGCAGGGATTTGCGTTGCTTTAATTCATGCTTTAGTAGCGGGTGAACTTTCAGCATCACTGTTAGGTGTTTGCTTGGGCCATCAAGCTATAACCATTGCTTTAGGTGGACGTGTTATTCAGTCGGAGGAAATTGTCCATGGTAAAGATGATACTATTTTTCATACGCAAATGGGTTTATATCAAAAGCTTACTCAGCCATTTAAAGCAGGTCGCTATCATTCATTGATTGTAGAGCGCGCAACATTGCCTGCTACATTGATCATTGAAGCTGAAAATAAGCAGCAAGTTATTATGGGCGTGCGGCATTACCAATTACCTATTTATGGTGTCCAGTTCCATCCTGAATCTATTTTGACACCAGCAGGACCACTTTTATTACAGGAATTTCTTGCCATCTGCAATAAAAACTCGAAAACAGGCGTAGCGCATGTTGCTTAAATCCAGTATAGAAAAATTGATGCGTGGTGAAGATTTGCAAAGCCATGTTTGTCAACAAGTGGTGGATGAGATTTTATGTTCGACTATTAATCCATTACAGATTGCTGCTTTTTTAGTGTTATTAAGAGCTAAAAATGAAACAGCAGATGAATTATCAGCTATTGTGAAAGTATTGCGTAACAAAATGGTAGTGGTGCCGACCGAGCATACGGTACTCGATATCGTCGGAACAGGTGGCGATGCCTCGAATACCATAAATATTTCTACAGGCAGTGCGATTCTTGCTGCAAGTTGTGGGATTAAAGTCGCTAAACATGGCAATCGTTCGATATCGTCATTAACAGGTTCTGCAGATGTGCTGGAAGCCTTAGGTGTGAATATTCAATTAACCCCGGATCAAGTTAGCAAAAGCATAGCTCAAATTGGCATTGGTTACTGTTACTCGCCTAATTTTCATCCTATGACCCAAGCGCTGCGCCTGTTTCGTAAAACATTAAATGTTCCTACCACCTTTAATATTTTAGGCCCGTTATTAAATCCTGCTAACGCCGCCCATATTGTTTTAGGCGTGCTTGATGAAGCATTGCTGCCGATTATGGCAGATGTGTTGTTACAAACAGGTAGTGATCGGTCAGCGGTGGTGCATAGCATGGGCTTAGACGAAATTAGTTGTGTAGGACCTACAAAAATTATTGAGCTGAAACAACAGAAAAAATTTGAATATATGATTAATCCGTTACAGTTTGGCTTGCAACGCTGCACGATTGCGGATTTGCGTGGCGGAGATGCAGAAATTAATGCAAGTCTGTTGTTAGATACTTTCAATGGAAAACGTGGAGCTATTGCAAATACACTTATTTTAAATACAGCCGTTGCTCTCTACATTTATGGGTTATATCCATCAATCTCGGAAGCTTTATTACACGCAAGTGATAATTTATATAGCGGAAAAGCCTTAAGATTATTAAATGACTGGATAGCATTTTCTCATGACTAACCGACTCACAACGATACTATTGGAAAAACAGCGGGAAATAGCTGCTTTGCACCAGCGATTAGCCGGTAACAATAGTCATCCCATCGCAAAGGTAATGCGTGGCGAATTACAACTTAAGCATGCATCAAATTTCAAGGAGGTGCTGAACACTCCCGTGCTTAGCATAATTGCCGAAATTAAACGTAAATCACCGAGTAAAGGCGAGTTGGCAGCTATTCGAGATCCTATCGGCTTAGCAGAACGTTATATTTCAGGAGGGGCTAACGCGTTATCAATTTTAACGGATAAGAAATTTTTTGCGGGTGATATTGCTGATCTGAGTCAAGTGGCAGAAGCAATAGACGATCGAAGCATTCCAATTATGCGTAAAGATTTTATTATCGATAAGATACAGATTGCAGAAGCTGCCGTTGCTGGAGCAAGTGCAGTATTGTGTATTATCGCTGTTCTTGGGGAAAAGACTAAAACTCTATTGGACTTCGCGCGTTCGATTAAGCTTGATGTACTTGTTGAAATTCATGATCAGCATGAACTTGCGCTCGCTTTAGATTGTGGCGCAGAGATCATCGGTGTTAATAATCGTAACCTTAAGACATTCATTGTAGATACGCAGCATGCGCTGCAAATGGTCTCGGCAATACCGGATAACGTTATTAAAGTTGCAGAATCTGGTATCACGCACCCTGCTTTAGCAAGAGAATATTATCAGGCGGGTTATGATGCCGTATTAATTGGTGAGTCATTAGTTAGGTCTGATAATCCTGAACAATTTATCAGAGAATGTTGTCATGACTAATTATTTAGTAAAAATTTGTGGGGTTCGTGATGCTGAAATGGCATCCCAGGCAGCTATAGCAGGCGCCAACTTGATTGGAATTATTTTTCACCCTATTTCACCGCGTTATGTTGACATAGAACAAGCCATAGTTATTTCTAAAGCAGCAAGAGCATCAGGTGCATTGCCTGTAGCTATATTTGTTCATCATCCCGCGATTGAAATGCAGCGCCTTTGTGAACTTACTAATATCACTACCGTTCAGTTACATGGTGCTGTATCACGAGCATCCCATCATTTATTACCCCAAGAATATCAACGCATCTATGTGCAAACCGTTTCAAAGCAAGGTGAATTACAAATTGATGATGGTTTGCGCTACCTTGATGCTGATCGGGATTTAATTTTGATTGATCATAGTTACCCTGGACAGGGAAATAAAATTAATCAAGCCTTTTACTATGATTTACCTTTTCGCTGGTTATTAGCAGGCGGGCTGACCGCATTTAATGTGGTAGCAGCGATTAATGCTATGCAACCCAATGGCGTCGATGTATCGAGTGGCGTTGAGTTAAATAAAGGAAATAAAGATATTTTTCTCATTAAGCAATTTATTAAATCCGTAAGAGGCAATTTTCATGTTAGCTAAAGATGGCTTAGTCGATGATAAAGGTCGCTACGGGGAGTTTGGTGGCATATATCTTCCAGAATTATTAATGCAGCCTATCGAAGAGCTTATCGTTGCTTGGAATAACGCCAAAAAAGATCTTATTTTTAAAGAAGAATTGAACTTTGTATTAAAAAATTATGCAGGGAGACCCACTGCATTAACCGAAATCCCTGCTTTTGCTGCAAAAATTAATGGGCCGAGAATTTTTTTAAAACGAGAAGATTTATTACATACAGGTGCACACAAATTGAATAATGCTTTAGGTCAGTGTTTATTAGCCAAAAGAATGGGTAAAGCGCGTGTCATTGCCGAAACTGGAGCGGGTCAACATGGTGTAGCGACAGCAGCGGCCTGTGCACGACTTGGGCTGAAGTGCGTGGTTTATATGGGCAGTAAAGATATGCAACGTCAGTCAGCCAATGTATCGCGCATGCATTTGATGGGCGCAATAGTTATTGCTGTTGAACAAGGTTCAGCGACTTTAAAAGAGGCAGTGAATGAAGCGCTGCGCGATTGGTCTGCATCATTTGGTAACACACATTATTGTTTGGGTTCTGCACTAGGTCCGCACCCTTATCCGGCGATGGTTGCAGAATTTCAAGCCGTTATTGGTAATGAATCTCAGCAACAATGTCAGCAACAAATTGGCGGCAATCCTAATGTAGTTATCGCCTGTGTGGGTGGGGGTTCTAATGCCATTGGATTATTTTCAGGATTTTTCTCTGATAAAGCGATACGCATGATAGGTGTAGAAGCCGGAGGGCATGGCAAGCAACTTGGGGAACATGCAGCACGATTTTACACGGCGAGTGCTGGTGTTTTGCATGGTTGTTATACTTTTATATTGCAAGATCAGCATGGACAAATTGCTCCGACGAGCTCGATTTCAGCCGGTTTAGATTATCCTGCAGTTGCTCCGCAGCATGCCGAACTCTTTAAGCGCCAACGTGTTGAATATGTGGCGGCTACAGATCATGAAGCCATACATGCATTAAAGTTATTAGCTAGAGCAGAAGGTATTATTTGCGCGCTAGAATCCGCACATGCTTTAGCACATTTAATTAAAATTGCACCCACACTTCCGAAAGAACAGGTCGTGCTTCTGAATTTATCAGGTCGTGGGGATAAAGATCTGCCACAATTAATGGAAAAAGATGTAATTTAGATGAAAACCCTATCGCGAATACAACAATTATTTCAAAACGGTAAAGCATACACTGCCTATTTAACTGCGGGTGATGGTGGGACGCAATCTACACTGGATGCGGCGCTTGCATTAATTAATGGTGGTGTAAACATGCTAGAAATTGGCGTACCTTTTTCCGATCCTATTGCTGATGGACCTATCATTCAGCGTGCATCGCAACGATCATTGGCAAAAGGAACTTGCTTAGCAGATGTTTTATGGATAACAAAGCAAATTCGCCAACGGAATGATATCCCAATTATCTTATTTAGTTATCTAAATCCGATATTGTCTGTGCTGCAATCTGATTTTTTACCTGTAGCAAAAGAAGCAGGCATTGATGGCCTCTTATTAGTAGATTGTCCTTTAGAAGAATCAGATTCCATCCGCCAACAATGTATTAAAAATGACATAGCCCTTATTTATGTTATTGCACCAAGCACCTCCTTGGCGCGTATTAAGAAAATCGATGCCTATGCTCAGGGATTTTTATATTATGCTTGCCAGAAAGGCACTACGGGTCTGCGTAATGAATTACCTGAAGATTTTCAAGGAAAAATTAACGCGGTGAAATCTATGGTGGATCTACCCGTTATTGTTGGATTTGGGATTTCAAATCAAGAAACAATATGCCGAGTATTAAAGTATGCTGATGGAGTTGTTGTAGGGTCGTTATTTGTTAAGGCATTGGAAGAAGGGGCAAGTCCATCGACTTTAACAATACTTGCAGAAAACTTATATCCGAAGCCAGTACATAATTGATATACAGGGTTGCTTTTGCAATAATAGAGTATTAATCAATTTTTACAGGCACATTATATGAATCAAGCAGGTTGGCGCGATTTTATTAAATTGTGCTTAAAGACCGATAATGAAAAGGTATTATCTTCATTATTCGATTTTATTTTAACCCAAGAAGAAAAAGAGAGCATAGCTTTACGCTATTTGATTATAAAAGAATTACTTAAACAGGAAAAGACGCAGAGAGACATGGCTAAAGATCTGCAGGTAAGTATTGCCAAAATAACACGTGGATCGAATGAGCTGAAACGGACATCACCTAAACTTGTCGAATTTTTAAAGAAAAATATATATAATCTACGCACTTGATATGGTCTGCGCTGCCACGCAACTCGCAATCTTCATGTGGCTTGAATAAACGAAGCTTTGCTTCATTCTCGCGGCGCCTTACCAAAAACCCAATTGCTGTGAGAAAAATTTTCCATATTTGAAATGATAGATCTCAATTTATCCTTTATTTGCGCATTGAAATCATTGCAAGCGATAGCAGAGTCTCTTAGAATGTCACTCACCTACGAGCGTCTGCATTGATGAGGTATCCTTTGTATATAGACCAAGTCTTCTATACAAATGCGATGAGTATTACTTAAAGAATAGGTTGTTATTTTAAGGACCAACATTTATTTATGTTAAGTGATGAGCTGCTAAGCTATGCAAAAAAACTCGGTTTTGGCGAAATTTTTTTTAAGATAGATCAGATTAATCAACTTTGTGCCATTGTAGCGATACATAGCACACGCTTAGGTCCTGCTTTAGGCGGCTGTCGTTTTATCGAGTATACATCCATAGACTTTGCTATTCATGATGCTTTACGTTTAGCACAGGGAATGAGTTACAAAGCAGCATTAGCTAATTTACCTTTAGGCGGAGGTAAAACTGTGTTAATGCGCCCTAAAGAATTGTCAGATCGCACCGCATATTTCCGCGCACTAGGCCGCTTCGTTAATGAATTTAGGGGGCGCTATATCATTGCGATGGATAGTGGTGTGGTGATTGAAGACATGGATAGCATTGCCCTCGAAACCCCCTATGTCGTGACTACTTCTAAGCATAAAGGGAATCCTGCTCCTTATACTGCTTTAAGTGTGTTATATGGTATTGAAGCTGCGGTTAAATTTAAACTTCATCTTGACCATTTAGAAGGTGTGCATGTTGCCATACAAGGGTTGGGACATGTGGGTTTTGCTTTAGCCAATGCATTGCAAAAAAAAGGCGCTCGTTTAACAGTTTGTGATAGTAATACCGAACTAATGCAACACTACGCAAAAGATTTACAGGCTAAAATTGTACAGCCTGAGGAAATTTATGCAGTAGAATGTGATGTTTTTTCCCCTTGTGCTTTAGGGGGTGTTCTGAATGATAATTCTATTTCTAAACTTAATACAGCGATAGTAGCCGGTTCAGCTAACAATCAATTAGCTGAACCGCGACATGCAGAAGTTTTACATCAAAAAGGGATTTTATATGCTCCGGATTTTGTTATTAACGCGGGCGGCTTAATTTATGCTTATGCTGAATATCAAAATCGCTTGAATCGGGAACATGTGGTGCAACACATATCAACAATTTATAGTACACTCTCTGAGATATTCAAATGTGCACATGATGAAAATAAACCCCCTAGTATGGTAGCTGATAGCTTGGCTGAGTCACGATTAAATAGTATTTAAAACTATTTCGATCAGATAGCACTTTTTAAAAGAGGTTAAATATGAGCGAGGTTGCGAGATTCTCTATTGAGTATACTCGTTTTCTGGGTCCTAACGGCGAAGCTCAACAAGATTTGCCAGCATTTACGCATAATGTTCACGAATTATTAAAATTGTACCAGCAAATGATGCTCACGCGTCTATTCGATTACAAAGCGGTGGCCCTACAGAGAACAGGTATGCTTAATACGTATGCTTCGACGCTCGGACAAGAAGCCATTTCTGTTGGTATAGGTGCAAGTATGCAAAAAGAGGATGTCTTATGTCCTTTTTACCGTGATTATGCTGCGCAACTGATGCGCGGTGTAAAAATGAGTGAAATTCTTAGTTATTGGAAAGGCAATGAGTGGGGCAATCATTTTAGTGAATGTCCTCTAGATTTTCCTATTTGTGTACCGATAGCCACGCAACTTTTACATGCCGCAGGTGTTGCAACTGCGTTTAAACTTCGCAAACAAGCAAGAGTGGTTGTAGCAACCTGTGGGGATGGAGCGACATCTGAAGGTGATTTTTACGAGGCTTTAAATATCGCGGGTGTATGGAAGTTACCTATTGTATTTGTCATTGACAATAATCAATGGGCAATTTCTGTGCCGCGTAAATATCAGTCTCATGCACAAACTTTAGCGCAAAAGGCCATTGCTGCAGGAATTCATGGTGAGCAGGTTGATGGAAATGATATTATTGCCATGAAATTTGTGATGGATAAGGCGGTGGCTAAAGCTCGTGATGGACATGGTCCGAGTCTCGTTGAGGCCTTAAGCTATCGATTATGCGATCATACCACTGCCGATGATGCGAGCCGCTATCGTCGTGAGGAAGAATTACAGCAAGCATGGCAAGCAGAACCCTTAAGACGTTTAAAAAATTATTTAATTAATCAGAAAAGCTGGTCGGATGAACAAGAGGAGAACTTTAAAAAAGAATGTGAAAAAAAAATCGAAACTGCTGTGACTGAATATCTTTCTTTAGCTAAACCTGCAGTGACTGACATATTTGATTATCATTTTGCGGAATTGCCGCATGATTTAATCGAACAACGTATCGAAGCTGAGGCATTGTTTATGTTAAGCAAGGATTTTGTCGATGCTTGAAATAACCTTGATAGAAGCGATTACGCAGGCTTTAGCCTACGAACTGTCAGTCGATAAAGAAGTTGTGTTATTGGGCGAAGATATTGGTATCAATGGTGGTGTATTCCGAGCAACAACTGAATTATTTAAAAAATTTGGTGCCGATCGGGTTTTAGATACACCCTTAGCCGAGTCGATGATAGCCGGACTTAGCATTGGGATGGCAACACAAGGTTTAAAACCAGTGGCTGAATTTCAATTTATGGGGTTCAGTTATCCCGCATTAGATCAAATTATCAATCATGCAGCGCGCTTTCGAAATCGTACGCGTGGACGTTTACATTGTCCTTTAGTGTTTCGCATGCCATACGGTGCAGGGATACATGCCCCTGAACATCATTCTGAAAGCACCGAAGCTCTTTTTGCGCATATTCCAGGCTTACGCGTGGTGATTCCTTCATCACCTGCACGAGCTTATGGCTTATTACTTGCCTCAATTCGAAATCCTGACCCAGTTATTTTTTTAGAACCAACACGTCTTTATCGTTTAAACAAACAAAAAGTAGTTGATACCGGTGAAGCGTTGCCGTTAGATCAAAGTTTTATTTTAAGAGAAGGGAATGATATTACTTTGATTAGCTGGGGTTCGATGTTGCATGAAACTTTATTAGCTGCAGATAAATTATTACAAGAAAAAAATTTGCATGCTGAAGTCATTGACGTTGCTACGATTAAACCTTTAGATATTAATACGCTTTTAACCTCCGCGGAAAAAACGGGCCGATGCGTCATTATCCATGAAGCAGCTCGTTTTTGTGGTGTTGGTGCAGAAATTGCAGCTCAATTGAGTGAAAAAGCATTTCTCTTTTTACAGGCACCCCTACAGCGTGTTACGGGTTATGACGTAACGGTTCCTTATGCGCAGTTAGAAAAACAATATTTACCCAGCGTCACTAGGATTTACAATGTGATCGAGCAAACATTGGAGTTTACATGACCACGTTTAATTTGCCTGATTTAGGGGAAGGTTTGCCGGATGCAGAAATTCGGGAATGGTATGTCCAGCCAAATGATGTGATTAAAGTTGATCAACCTATGGTTGCTATGGAAACTGCCAAAGCATTGGTAGATATTCCTGCGCCTTTTAGCGGTAAAGTAATGAAACTTTATGGTAAAGCAGGTGATATCATTAAAACAGGACAAGCTTTACTTGATATTGAAGGTGAAAATCCAACTAAAAAAAATAGTGATCAAGCCACTGTTGTCGGAAATTTGCAATTAGGTGAGGCTATTCTTGAAGAATCTCCTTTAGGGATCCCACCTAATAAAACCTCGATATCGCATCAGTATGGGATTAAAGCAACGCCGGCTATTCGAGCCTTAGCAAAAAAATTCCAGATTAATTTAAACGATTGTAAGGGTACCGGTCCCGATGGACAAATTCTGGTAGCCGATATCCAAAAAAGGCTACAGCAAAAATCCAGCGAAAAATCAGTATCAATTTCAACCTCATCTCCGCTTCCACCCGGTTATGAACCATTACGCGGCGTGCGCCGTGTAATGGCAAGCACCATGAAACAAGCGCAGCAATCCATCGTGCCTGTAACTTTGGTTGACGATGCCGATATCCATGCTTGGCCAGAAAAAACAGATATTACTTTACGGCTTATTCGTGCGGTTATGGCTGCTTGTCAGCGTGAACCACGACTTAATGCTTGGTTTGATGAATCACAGTTAGCCTTATGTCAACATAGTCGGATTGACTTAGGGATCGCTATGGATGCATCCGAAGGCTTATTTGTTCCAGTGTTAAAAAATATTGCGCAAGAGAGTGCAGTTAATTTAAGAAAAGCCATCGATAAATTTAAACTTGAAGTAAAAAATCGTAGTGTTTCACCCGATGATTTACTAGGAGCAACTTTTGTATTATCCAATGTAGGTGTTTTCGCAGGGCGTTATGCAACACCCATTGTTATTCCGCCTATGGTTGCGATTTTAGCCGTTGGGCGGATTAATGAGAAAGTTGTTGCTGAAGAGGGGAAAATAAGTGTACATAAACAATTGCCTTTATCTTTATCCGTGGATCATCGTGTCATTACCGGCGGCGAAGCGGCGCGATTTTTATCGGCTTTAATTATTGATTTACAAGCAGCGTGATGTAAATAATGCTTCCATTACCTGCGCGTAAACGCTTCGGCCAACATTTCCTGCATGAGAGTTTTGTTATTGATAAAATCGTGCAAGCCATTGTACCTAAAAAAACCGATCATATGCTTGAGATTGGGCCGGGATTGGGTGCTCTAACCGAACGACTGCTGCCACATCTTAAAAGCCTAACCGTGATAGAACTAGATAAAGATCTTATTCCACTGTTACAAGAAAAATGTGCGACTCTTGGAGAATTAATAGTTTATCAGGGGGACGTCTTAAAAGTTGATTTTCAGAGCTTGAGCAAAACTAAACAGGTTTGGCGTTTAGTGGGAAATCTTCCTTACAATATTTCGACGCCCTTATTGTTCCATTGTCTTGAACAAGCCAACATTATTCAAGACATGCATTTTATGTTGCAAAAAGAAGTGGTGGATAGGATCAGCGCTCGACCAGGACAATCCAGTTATGGGCGTTTAAGTGTGATGATTCAGTATTATTGCCAGGTACAAAAATTATTTAACGTGAGTTCAGGAGCTTTTCAACCGCCCCCCAAGGTAGATTCGGCAGTGATTCGGCTTGTTCCTTATAGAGTATTACCATACAAAGCCAATGATCCCTTACTATTTGCTGAGATAGTAAAAAATGCATTCAATCATCGGCGTAAAATGCTGCGTAATAATCTGGCACATTGGTTACAAGAACAAGAGTTTGAACAATTAAAAATTAAACCAACGCTGCGACCTGAGCAACTGGCTATTAGTGATTATGTGAAATTAGCTAATTTTGTTGCTGAAAGAAATGAGCATTGTAGGGACAAAAAATAAAAAATAGTTTGTCAGGGCGAGACCGAAATGTCAGTGAGGCCGCGGGCATTCAGCAAAATAAGTTTTTTACCGAATGACCACGCGCTATGCGCTCACAAGGTCAAAAAATTCTTGACCATAATAGCTGTTTTTTTTAGTAGTTCTTAATGATGGTCTTTATGCTTATTAAAAAATTCATGTAAAT
>CANJLU010000030.1 GCA_947475085.1 Coxiellaceae bacterium | reverse complement strand
GCACCGTAGGTGCGCGGCAATCTAGGAATATCAATTGTGGTGGCGACGCGAATGACTGCGCTCGCCATGGCGGGATTTAATAGCTCGCTGCTTCTACCCATTGATATAAAGCGAAAGACTCAGGTGTACACTTAAGACAGCGTGTCGCGCAGCTCGGAGCTTTAAGACATTTTATTACACAACCTTTGTGTATTAAAAGTTCTAAGAGGGCTAAGGTTTCTTCTTGCTTAGCGCCAAAGGTTTGTAGAATAAGCGATAGATTCACTAATTTTTTTTCAGCAATAAATTTTTTTAAAGTGAGTAAGCTAATCATGCCAGTTGTCTCGACTGGATGAAGTAGGAAGAGGTAATGCAGTGAGTGTAATTGCTTGGGAAGATAAGCCAATACGCGTTACAAACAACGCAGTAGCAACGATGAGATACCAAACCATGGTCGTTAGAGGATGTTGGCTAAATGTGCCTGTTTGATAAAATAAAGTAGCGACGGCATAGGCAATTCCGGTGCTCCATGCCATAGAAAAATAAGCCCAGCCCCTGCCGATTTCACGCTGCATTACTGCCATGGTCGAGATACAGGGAAAATACAATAAAATAAATAATAAATAAGCAAAAGCGCCCAGTTTGCCGGCGAAATAATGCGACATCACACCATAAACCCCTTGCGTGACTTCAGGTGGCTCGGCTTTAAGTGCCATGGGATTGCTTAGCGTCTTGCCCAACTCATGTAAATTTTTAGGGATAGATAATACCGCGGTTTTTAATTCTTCCTTTATCGTCGATTGTTCGGCCTGTTCTGTCAGCTGACCGACTTGTGAATATAAAGTATTCAAAGTTCCGACTACCACTTCTTTGGCTAATAAACCGGTCGCTAAACCCACTGTGGCTGGCCAATTATCACTTTGTATACCCATCGGCGCAAATATCGGAGTAATACTTTTTCCAATACTGGATAATATGGAATGTTGATTGGCTTCACCGGTGACGAGTTTGCCATGCATGCTAATCGTATTTAAAAAACCTATTAATATACAAATTGGAATAATAAAACGACCGGCTTTAAATAAAAATAATTTCAAACGCTGCCAAGTACTGCGAAAAATAGTGCCCCAATGCGGCCAATGATAGGTCGGTAATTCCAAGATCATGGGTGTTGTTTCTGCTTTTAAGCGCGTCGAACGTAATACTAAACCCGTGAGTATGGCTGTCAGTATGCCTATGCCATACAACGCGAAAATAATTAAGGCTCCACCTTGTGGAAAAAAAGCGGCGACAAATAAGATGTAGACAGTAAGACGCGCGCCGCAAGACATAAATGGCGCCATCATCACCGTTAAAATACGATCCCGGGGTGAGGCAAGTGTGCGTGTCGCCATTACTGTCGGGACATTACAACCAAAACCAACAATTAGTGGAACAAAGGCTTTTCCCGGTAAGCCGATGGCTCCCATTAGTTTATCGACCACAAATGCAGCGCGCGCCATGTAACCGGAGTCTTCTAATAAGGATAAAAATAAAAACATCGCACCAATGACAGGTATAAAGCTAATCGTGGTATTAATACCTTTACCTAAACCATTGGCAATTAATGCAATTAGCCAAATGGGTAAATGCCAGTGAGTTAAGACATTGATAGTGCCATGAATAAACAATGCGGTGCTGCCGATATCAAAAAAATCTTGAAAAGCGCCACCGACATTAATGGCAAATAAAAAAAGTGAGTACATCACTAACAAGAAAATAGGAATACCCAACCAACGATTCAAAATAATACGATCGATACGTGCGGTGAAAGTTATACCCGGTGTGTGTGTGATTAAACTTTGCTTTAATATAGACTGTATCCAAGCATAGCGTGCATCGGCTATCAGTAAATCAACTTCTTCGCCGTGTTGTGTTTTGACTATCTCAATCAGTGATTGTGCAAAGTTAAGTTCTTCTGCTGTGACAAAGTTGCGCGCAAGTGCATCATCTTCTAATAGTCGACAGGCTAACCAATTTTTAGGGAGTGATTTTGTGGATAATTTTTCTGCGAGTGTTTGTACAACACTTTGTAATAAGGGCTCAAAAACATAAGGGAAAGTAGAATGTGTTGAAATAGGGTTAGATAAGGCCTGGCGTAATTCTTGAATGCCCATACCGCGAATGGCGGTCAGGGGAATGATCGGGCATTTTAATGATCGACTCAGCTTCTGAATATTGATATGACTACCACGGCGTTTAGCAATATCCATCATATTAAGCGCGATAATAACCGGTATCTGCATTTCCAAGAGTTGTGTCGTCAAATAGAGTTGACGTTCCAGATTGCTGGCATCTAATACATTAATAACGACGTCGGGACGATTACTGACCAGATAATTGCAGGCTATGCATTCATCCATGGCACAATTATTAGCGACTACGCTTAAGGAATAAGTGCCAGGAAGATCAACGATTTCATAATTTGTTGCACCGACATTAAAATAACCGCTTTTTTGCTCCACGGTCACACCTGCCCAGTTACCGACTTTTTGTCGGCCGCCGGTGAGCGCGTTAAAAATGACGGTTTTACCACAATTTGGATTGCCGGCTATGGCAATAATCTTATTTTTTTGCATGAGTTGTTGAGTTTAGTTTGAATATTCTACGTAAATATGACAGGCTTCACTGGAACGTAAACTAAATTGACTACCTAATATTTGTAATTGTAAAGGGTCACCGAGGGGTGCACGACGAATTAAAGTAATAGTGGTTTGTCGGGTAATGCCTAAATGTTGGAGTAACTTGCGGCATTGAGGTGCAATGTCTGGACTAAAACCCTGTACCGTAGCAGATTGTCCGCATCGCAATTGCGTCAGTGGTATAGCGCTTAACATAAATGTTTTAAATGAGAATCATTACTATTTATGATAGAGGTTTTTTAGTGACGAAGCAAGCCTTAGTGGAGGATAAAATAAAATTATTCGGCGAGTATTTTTTATGCAGTTAAGTCAATTATTAATGGGTTTGGACGTTCCGGTAACGACGGACGCGGTCATTAAAGGACTTTCCCAAGATAGCCGTCAACTGCAAGCGGGAGATTTATTCTTTGCTTATCCAGGATTGGGTAGTGATGGACGTCACTTCATACCGGAGGCGATAAGCAAAGGAGCGGCGGCTATTTTATTTGAACCGGATGGCGGAGGTTCTATTGATCTCACTACAACACCTATCCCACTATTACCTATTCGTCATTTAACGGCACAATTAGGACCGATTGCGGCGCGATTTTATGATTATCCAAGTCGTTATATGCCGGTGGTAGGTATTACCGGTACGAATGGTAAAACTTCCTGTACGCATTTTTTAGCGGATAGTTTGCAGCAATTACAAAAACCTTGTGGTGTCATTGGCACCTTAGGGAATGGTTTTTATGGCGACTTAAAGCCAGGTCAATTAACGACACCCGATGCTATAGAGTTACAACAATTACTGGCAGGTTTTCGGGATCGGCAAGCACAAGCAGTGGTGATGGAGGTGTCTTCACATCGTTTAGCCCAACAGCGTTTAAATGGAACGGAATTTTCTGTTGCAGCATTTACTAATTTGACGCGCGATCATCTGGATTACCATGGCAGCATGGAGGCTTATGCGCAGGCTAAACGTTCTTTTTTCGATTTAACCGGTGTGCAGCAAGCGATATTAAATGCGGATGATGCTTATGCGCAACAATGGTTAACTGAACTTGCCGAACAATTACCGGTGTATGCTTATTCTTTACATAAACCCAAAGTGGCCTGGTCACATATTCCGCATGTCACCGTAAAAAAATTCAATTTTAATCGACAAGGTTTGCAGGCAGAGATCGATACGCCTTGGGGCGAAGTGTTTATCGAAAATCCATTTTTAATGGGAAAGTTTAATTTAAGTAATTTGCTGTTGGTATTGACGCTGTTGAAAAGTTTACATTTTTCTTTAGCAGAAATCTCACAAGTGATATCTAAATTAAAGGGCGTAAAAGGACGCATGCAAGCGTTGCATGTCGCAGGAAAGCCTTTAGTGGTTGTCGACTATGCGCACACACCGGATGCCTTGCAGCAAGTACTGCGTGCTTTACGCCCCCATTGCCAAGGCGAGTTGTATTGTGTATTTGGTTGTGGGGGCGACAGAGACCAAGGAAAACGGCCAATAATGGCCAAGATTGTCGAGCAGGAAGCCGATCGTATCATATTAACCAATGATAATCCGCGCTATGAAGATCCATTGCAAATTTTACAGGATATTCAACACGGTTTCACCGGTAAAAAAGCCGTATATCGTGAACCGGACAGACAGCGTGCGATTGCCTACGCCTTAGCGACTGCTCAGCCGTCTGATGTAATTTTAGTGGCGGGTAAAGGACACGAAGCCTATCAATTGATTAAAGGTGTCAAGTATCCTTTCGATGATGCTAGCGAAGTGCAACGTTTATTAAACCAGTAAATTCAATTCAAATTACAATTCTAAGTAAAGCTTATTTATCAGTGCAATATTAATAGCTATCGATTACTATATATTTATCTTTTTTTATGGCCAATCTAGTGAAATTATCAACACTCGCTAGCATACTTAATGGTAAATGCTTAGGTCCAGATGTGAATTATACCGGACTGAGTATTGATACGCGTAGCGTAAAACCACATGAGCTTTTTATTGCAATTCGCGGTGAGAAATTTGATGGACATCATTTTATCGAGCTTGCCAAGCAGCGCGGTGCAGCAGCTGCCGTAGTTGACCATGCTATTGATACTGATTTGCCTTTAGTATTCGTGCAGGACACACGAAAGGCCTTAGGCGAATGGGCCAAACACCACCGCAGTCAATTTTCTATTCCTATCATCGCCTTAACCGGTAGCTCTGGCAAAACCACGACCAAGGAAATGATCCGATCTGTTTTGGCCGAAGCGGGTCCTGTGCTAACTAATTTTAAGAATTTCAATAATGATGTTGGCTTACCTTTAACATTACTGAATTTAAATACGCAGCACCGTTATGCTGTGATCGAAATGGGTGCTAATCACGCCGGAGAAATTGAATATTTAACGCAACTCACGCAACCGAATGTTGCGATGATTACCAATATTGGGCCGGCGCACTTGCAAGGGTTTGGGTCCATGTCTGGTGTTGCAGAGGCTAAGGCTGAGATTTTTTCTGGTTTAGTCAAAAACGGCGTGGCAATTATTAATGCCGATGATAAGTTTGCTGATACATTACAAAAAAAATCGGCTAATTTCCGCATTGTGCGTTTTGGTTTATCCGATACGGCTGATTTTTCTGCAACGAATATGCAAATGGATGCGGATGGAAAAACGAGCTTTTTGTTACATGCGCCTAATGCTAAGGAAATGATGGTGAGTTTAAGTTTGCCTGGGCAACATCATGTATTGAATGCGCTAGCGGCGGCAGCGGCGGCCAGTCAAGTAGGCATAGAATTATCCCATATTAAATCTGGTTTAGAAAAAATGCAGCCGGTGCCGGGAAGAGTCATAGTGAGCAAAACAAAAACAGGTGCGACATTAATAGATGATAGTTATAATGCCAATCCAAGTTCAGTCGCAGTGGCCTTAAAATTATTGGCGCATTATGCTGGGCAACGAATTTTTGTTATGGGTGATATGGGAGAGTTAGGTCAAAATGCCGAAGACTATCATCGTCAAATGGGACAATTAGCCAAAGAATTAAATATCGACGCTGTTTTTACTTACGGTGATTTAAGTATAGAAACAGCCCGAGCATTTGGGGCTAACGCAGAGCATTATTCTAATCATCAAGCATTAATTTTGGCGCTGAAACCGCACTTGCAAAAGAATGTGACCATTTTAATTAAAGGTTCACGCAGTGCGCAAATGGAAAAAGTAGCCGCTGCGTTAACGGATTAAGCATTTTTTATCATTGCGAGCGCGTAAACATTAATCGTCTATTGACGAACACGTAAAATATTAATCGTCATTGCGAGCACCGTAGGTGCGTGGCAATCCATGGATTGTCATTGCCTCACTGGCGTATCGGCCTCGCCTGACGGACTCATTAATTTTAATCGGGAAAACGAACGACATGTTGTTATGGTTAACTGCCTTTTTATCAAATTATTATCGCGCTTTTCATGTCTTTCAATATTTAACGTTAAGAGCGATTTTAGCTTCTCTCACTGCATTTCTTATCTCACTTTTACTAGCACCGAAGATGATACGTACGTTAAGCCATCGACAAATCGGCCAATCTATACGCACTGACGGACCACAAGCCCACTTAAGCAAAGCCGGGACGCCGACCATGGGCGGTGCCTTGATTTTAATCGCTATAGTGATGACAACTTTACTGTGGGCTAATCTTAACAATCATCTGATTTGGATAGTGCTGTTAGGTATAGTAGGATTTGGTTTGATAGGATTTGCCGATGATTATCTAAAACTGATGCTAAAAAATAGTCGCGGACTTATCCCACGTTGGAAATATTTATGGCAATCCATATTAGGCTTAACCATTGGCATACTGCTTTATATGAATGCAGAGTTACCGGTAGAAACCCAATTAGTGGTGCCTTTTTTTAAGAATCTCTTGATTCCTTTAGGTATATTTTATATTCCCTGGGTTTACTTTGTCATCGTGGGTAGCAGTAATGCCGTAAACCTAACCGATGGTTTAGATGGTTTAGCGATTATGCCGACCGTATTAGTGGGAAGTGGTTTAGGCATTTTTGCTTATCTCACTGGAAATATTACCTACGCCAAGTACTTAGCGATCCCTTTTGTTCCTGGTGCCGGCGAAATGGTGGTCATTTGTGGCGCTATAGTCGGCGCGGGTCTAGGTTTTTTATGGTTTAATACCTATCCTGCCCAAGTATTTATGGGTGATGTCGGTGCCTTAGGTTTGGGCGCGGCATTAGGTTGTATTGCCGTCGTGGTAAGACAAGAGTTTGTATTACTCATTATGGGTGGTGTTTTTGCGCTGGAAACTATTTCGGTGATCCTGCAAGTCGCATCTTTTAAGTTAACTGGGAAAAGAATTTTTCGTATGGCCCCCATACACCATCACTTTGAGTTAAAAGGTTGGCCAGAACCGAGAATTATTGTAAGGTTTTGGATTATTACCTTTATATTGGTGTTATTTGGTTTAGCCACTTTGAAATTACGTTGATGTACGCTTCGTCCTTGAATAGGGTCGTTGATCGCATAATTTTTTTCGCGGCAATGGTCAAAAATCTGCTGTGAGTAAATATCCCTTAATTATTTTAATGTGTCATGCAAAACAAAGAAAAAAAAAATGTTGAACGCAGTTTGGCTTTGGCCGGTGTTTTTCAATCGGCTGCTTTAGTTCGCGATCTTGCTAGGACGGGGAAGACTGAACAGCTGGCATTTGATACCAGTATCCAAAGCATCTACACGCTAGATGTTAGTACGGTGGAGCAAGTTTATGGTGGTACGATTAGCGGTTTACGTTTAGGTTTGCAGGAGTTAGTTAATTTGCTCGCTTACACTAAAATTAAACAGGATCGCGAATTAACCCGGTATTTAATTGGTTTAATGCATCTCGAAAGAAAACTTGTTCACTCTCCCGAAACCAAAAGAAATTTAACTCGACGCATTAAACATGCTATTGCTCAAGCTAACTATTTTGCCTCTTCACCTCAGCTTATTATTAATAGTTTAGCGGATATCTATGTCACCACGTTAGGTGCATTACCTTTTCGTTTGCATGTCATTGGACAAGGCAAATATTTAGCGCATGCCGAAACCGTCAGCAAAATTCGTGCCGCTTTATTAGCCGGCGTACGCTCGGCGGTATTATGGCGTCAATTGGGTGGTTCGCGCTGGCAGCTTTTTCTCAAGCGTCATAGCTTAATAGGTGCTGCTAGAAAATTACTCATCAACTTTAATTCTAAATAACCTATCATCCGATTTTTAAGTAGAGTATTATCAAAAATGATATTTATGTTATAATTTATTTAAATGAGTTAACAATATAAATCTGTATTAAACGGTCCTTAATAATTATTAAAATAATAATGGCTACCGCAAAAGCTCTCCTGAAAAACAACTTAGAAAATACTGACTCGACCCGTGAGTTTGCAAGCATTTTGGTTGCGTTTACTCATTCCATGCTGAGTGCTATTTCAAACCTTTTAAAGCCGTATTGGTTTAAAGCTATTCGCTTTCCATTAGTTTTTACCTTAGATCTGTTCGTCGATTTATCAAAAAATACAGTATTTTTATTAAAACAAATTTGAGAAGATAAATGTTTGGAATGTAAAAAAAATAAAGGAATTCTAGGCGAGTGAATCTGGATACAAGAAAAAAACCACTGGAAAAATTGATTTACTGATTAATTTAATTATTTTTTTCTACAGACTAACGAAAAGCCTGCTGAGAATATTTTTAAAGTGATACAAGATTAAATTTCCATTAATCAGCAAAATTATGAAAAAATAATGTTACAATTTCAACATTTTTATAATGATAACCAAGCAGCTTTAAAAATTAAAAAATTCGCTAGTATAAAAAGATAATTGATTGACTCTACCAATATGAGGGATGATGATTTATGAAACCTGATGAAGATAATAAAGTTTTAATTTTAGGTGCTACTGGAAATTTTGGTAGGAAAATAGCAAAAGGATTAGTTAAAAAAAATGTTGCCATTATTATTAGTGGTCGCCATGAAGAACCCTTATTGGCTTTAAAAAAACAACTTTCTAAAGTGGCTGCCGACACCTGTATCGATATACTGTGTTTTGATTTTAAAAAGAGATTATCCAAAGAGTTATTACGGCTCAGGCCGCCATTGGTTATCAATGCCTCCGGCCCTTTTCAAACCGCGGATTTTACCACAGCAATTAATTGTATCCTTTTAGGCATAAATTATATTGATCTAGCGGATGCCCGTGAATATGTGAATGATTTTTCAATTTTAGATGAACAAGCGAACAAGAGAAATTGTATCGCTATTACCGGTGCTAGCACTTTACCTTGTTTGTCATCAGCAGTTTTAGACTATTATAAAGACGAGTTTAAGATAATAGATTCTCTAGTTTATGGAATTACGCTTGGTCAAAAAACCGAAAGAGGATTGGCTACCTTCAAAGGTATCCTAAGTTATGTTGGACGTCGTTTACAAGATTTTCCTGGCATACCCAAAAAAGTGTATGGATGGCAAGATTTATATCGACAAGAGTATCCTCTGTTAGGAAAACGTTGGATGGCAAACTGTGATGTTCCAGATTTAGAGTTATTACCAGGCTTTTTTCCTATTAAATCGATCCGATTTTCTGCGGGAATAGAAAGTAGTATGTCACATCTGGGTTTATGGTTTTTATCTTGGTTAATCCGACTAAAGTTTCCGATTAAATTAGCAAACCATGCCGAAACCTTGCTAAAATTCAGTCATTATTTTGATTCGTTTGGCACTGATGCAGGTGGTATGCATATGCTCATGTCGGGTACCGATCATAAGGGAAATCATAAGGATATTAAATGGTTTATGATAGCCAAAAGTGGTGATGGCCCTTATATCCCCACCATTCCAGCCATTCTTTTAGCAAAAAGAATATTACAAGAGGAAATCGTTGAAACTGGGGCAATCACTGCTATGAATTTAATTTCACTGGAAAGTTATTTGGCCGAATTAAAAAAATTGGATATACACATCTTTTCAGAAGTCAGTAAAAAATTTTGATAACTCTTCGCCCTCGAATTTTTGCCTGTGTTGTCGCTTAATTCGCAATCCTCTAAATAAGCCTAATTTTTGCAAACTTGTCGCAATTCAGTCTTAGTAGGGGATGCTGGGTCGCTTTGATGTTTGTGCGTGAGAAAAAAGCCCGTATGCGTTCCACAATGATAAATCAATGCGTTTGAAATTTGCTTAGGAAGAATAGCGAATTTTTTTAATTTGTTTTCGCCACGGCATAGAAAGTTTTTTTCTTGTGGAGATCCCATGAGTTTTTCAAATATCGTTTGTGTCAGGATATGCTGTCTATCATAGGCACGCACTAAGTTGTTGATAGATAGCAGATGAGGATGAGCTAACACCTGCTCAAAATTTTTCTGCGTAAAAAGATCGGCATAAAAAAGTTTAAAAAGCACGTTGGCTACAGAATGTGGATCATTTTTTTCTTGAATAGCGGATCGATTTGCTGGAGTTAATAATTTAACGCTGTGAAGTAAACGTAACACTAAGGCAATTCCTGTAGGGCAGTTATGTCTTTCTAGCGCTTTTTTGTTTTGAGTATTTAAAAGTTTTACATCATGTAGCTGTATTAAGGCCATGGATATTTCAAATGGAGAGGGGTGTATGAGAATAAGAGAAAAATTTTCTAAATTAAGAATATTTTTATCTCGGATACTGGCGAGCGCTAAAGCAATATCAAATGGATTTGAGCTGAGCTGATAGAGCATTTTTTGGAAACTATCTCGTGACGAGCGTCTTGGGGATTTAAAATGCTGATAGAGCTGAGAAATTGTTTGAGAGTCGTTTTGTTTTTTGGTAAGTGGTAAAACCATGACATTCCTTGTTAGAAATTGAACATTCCCTCTGTTTTTTAAGAAAAGCTTTTTAAAGGGGCAGGCATTATGTCAAGTTTTTCGTTGCAAATCTATAAGAACTAATTTTTATCGAACAATTTTAGTGTGCGTAATCGTAAAGAATTACCGATGACCGACACTGAACTTAAACTCATAGCCAGAGCAGCGAGCATCGGATCAAGTAAGCGTCCATTCCAAGGGTATAGAATACCTGCGGCGACAGGAATACAAATAATATTATAAATAAATGCTAGAAATAAGTTTTCACGAATATTTCTCATGACTTGTTTGCTGAGTTGTTGCGCGCGGACTATTCCCATTAAATCACCTTTAACTAAAGTGACACCGGCGCTTTGCATAGCCACATCCGTCCCTGTTCCCATGGCAATACCGATGTCTGCTTGCGCTAACGCAGGGGCGTCATTAATCCCATCACCCGCCATAGCAACGATATAGCCTTGTTTTTGTAATTGTTTCACAATATTGCTTTTTTGCGAGGGTAATATTCCCGCTTCTACCTGATAGATTGCTAATTTTTTAGCAATTGCTTTAGCAGTCACATGATTATCCCCTGTGACCATAATAATAGTTAAGCCTAGGCTTTTTAAACGATTGAGCGCTGAAAAGGTTGAGTTTTTGATAGGATCACTGACACTGATTAATCCAGCTAATTGTTTTTCCAGTATTAAATACATCACGGTTTCGCCCGCTTGGCGCAATTTTTCAGCTTCATCTTCTAAAGGTGTGGTTAAAATTTTACGATCCGCACATAACCGTAAATTACCTAAAGCAATCGCTTTATCTTGCCACATGCCGGTTACACCTTTTCCAACCTCTGCAGAGAAATTTTCAATTTCTTTTAATTGAAGCTGTTTTTTTTCAGCAGCATGAACAATAGCGCTGGCTAGGGGATGTTCACTATGTTTTTCCAAGCTCGCGGCTAATACTAAAATATCAGTTTCAGTAAAGCCAGGCATGGCAATGATGTAAGTGACGATAGGTTTCCCTAAGGTCAACGTACCGGTTTTATCGACAACCAGGGCGGTAACTTTTTCAAACCGTTCTAGGCTTTCGGCATTTTTTATCAAAATGCCTGCTTGCGCACCTCTGCCCATACCGACCGTAATCGACATCGGAGTTGCCAAACCCAAGGCGCAAGGACAGGCAATAATTAAAACGGAAATTGCGGCGATTAGACCATACGTCATAGCCGGATTGGGCCCCCAAATTGACCAAACAATAAAAGTAAGGATCGCAATTACTAAAACAATAGGTACAAAATAACTGGCAATGTGATCGGCAAGTTTTTGGATAGGTGCCTTAGATCGTTGTGCTTCAGAAACCAATTGGACAATCTGGGCCAACATGGTTTCTTTTCCAATATGTCGGGCGCACATTACAAAGCTTCCTGAAATATTTAACGTACCGCCAATTATTTTTGATCCGACTTGTTTTTCAACCGGCATGGCTTCACCAGTAATCATAGATTCATTAACAGAACTATGACCTTGAATCACTTCACCATCAGTAGGAATTTTTTCTCCTGGTCGTACTCTTAATGCGTCATTAATTTGGATTTCGTCTAAAGGAATTTCCTTTTCTATCTGATCGTTTACTCTTCTTGCTGTTTTTGGTGATAAATCCAGTAAAGCACGCAAAGCGCCACTGGTTTGTTCGCGACCCTTTAACTCTAAAACTTGTCCCATCAATACCAAAACCGTTATCACACTAGCCGTTTCAAAATAAAGATTAGCGTGGCCAGGCGTTGATTGAAATGCGGCTGGAAATAGATTTGGAAATAATAGGGCAATAATACTATATATATAGGCAATGCTGATTCCTAAACCAATCAGCGTAAACATATTTAAATGCCGATGTCTAACAGAAAGCCAAGCTTTTTTTAGAAGAGGGTAGCCACCCCAAAGTATCACAATGCTAGTTAAAATGAATTGTAACCAAGAAGAAAAAATAACAGGAATAGCGCTTACGATAGTTTTGATTCCTGGGATATGTAGACCCATGGTCAGGAATAAAATGGGGAGTGTTAATAGGACACCTAACCAAAATCGGCGCGATAAATCATCTAATTCATGCTCATGTTGATCAGTTATCTTGTCTGAAACGGTTCGAGCTTCTAGTGACATACCACAAATGGGGCAGCTGCCCGGCTGATCGCGAATAATCTCGGGATGCATGGGGCAGGTATATTGTTGAGAATGAGAAGGGCGGTGTGTGCTATCTGAATTCAATGCTACAGACATATTAGATGCACCTCTGGGGTCAATCTTGGTAGGTCTATTTTACGCCACTCATTGCCAGATATATAGGGTACAGCGTCGTTTTCCAGATTATTTAGTGGGTGCTGCGCATAATTCCTATGAGGTTACACAGCGTGCTGTTAAAAAGTTTAGGTTTAATGGTAAGTAATGTTAGTGGCTATTTCATTAACCGAACACCCGGTAATACGTTCTATTGTTTCTGGGGCAAGCCCTTCTTCGGCAAGGCATTGTGCAATTTGGCGACATTTTTTAGTTAAAATTGTCAATGCTGCTGCATCCATAAACTGCAGTAAAGCCGCTTGGATTTCCTTGGATAAACCGATTTTTTCCCATTCAAGTTTCATTTGTGCTTCTAGCTCTGGGTTCAGCGAATAACGCATAAATTTTTACCTTTAACTCTAGTATCTTGATCGTAAACTAATTTAATAGGCAGGTAAAACCTGTTTATCGTCAATAGTTAAAGATTGAGGTGAAAGTTCATAATCATTATTTTCATTGAGTAAAGCAATAATGGGTTTGAATGTGCTTAATTGGTTTTCCTGAAGTTGTACATAACTGCAGATAATGACTCGATCCCCGACCGCAGTGAGCCGCGCGCAAGCACCGTTTGCGCACATAATTTTTGATCCGCTAGGCGCCGCGATGGCGTAGGTTACATAACGTTGACCATTGGTAATGTTGTAGACATGAATTTGTTCATGCGCAACGATATTGCATACGGCCATGATTTCGGCATCAATGCTAAATGAACCTTCGTAATTTAGGTCTGCGTGTGTGACCTTGGCTTGATGCAATTTTGATTTTAATAATGTTCTTTGCATAGTGTTTACCTAGTATCTGGAATGCTTTTAATGTTTTTCCGAAGAGTCAAAGCACCTCAACAGCTTAATAATCCCTTAATCTACTATCCATATAATAACTTTGATGAGCTTAAAGATATGCCTCTTTGCTTAATCTAGATAAGCATAACACGCTAAAAGCTTCGATGAGAAACTTATTAAAACAACATTAAAAATTTAAGCAGAGGGTACCATGGATAGCGATAAGCAAGAAAAAGAAAAACAACAAAATTTTATTGATGCCTATTTATGGAAGTTGGATAGTCGCTTTGAATACAGAAATTATGGGGAAAATTCTACAGTTCGTCCATTTTTGCATCAATCAAACAAATTTTACTGGGAAAAAGCTTACTCGGCCTATCTTGCGACCCAAACTACTCCAGATAAAGTGGCTCTCGCTGCTGCAGAGTTGGCCGATAAGCCAATCAATAAGCTGATCGATAAGCCGATCGATATTGCTGCTGCTATGGGTAAAGATTTCACTAGCTTCGAAGATAAAACAGTTATGGCGGCTGAAAAAATCATGGATGTCGCTTATACCGTTGGCAATGCTTTCAATGCCGCCGCTCCGGCTATAAAGCAAGTGGCCCAGGTTCTTCCTGTCGTCGGTATTACTTGGAATATGATAGATGTTGCCGGTACCGTGGTGCTCGCTGTCCGAGATGGAAAAAAACAGGATACGTGGGCTCAGCGTGTCAACCTACTCTCTTCCGCACAGCTAACAGCAGGAACAGTCGCTTTTACGTTAATAAACTACAGTGGCGCATGGCATATCGGAATTACTACCTCATTAGGGGCTTCGGTTATTGCAACCGCTGCATCCAGTTTTACATTCGCGGCGGCTATGTATTTTGCTTGGGCCTTGGAGCATCGTGAGGTCAAGTTACACCGCGCAAGAATTAACGCTTTAGATAGCAAAATCTTAGAACTAGAAAAATATCTATTTGGTGATGATAATCTAAGTAGTAGTGTTAAAAGTTATATGGGAGATTATCCAAAAACGGGTGGCCATACTGATAAAGTAAAAAAAGAAAAAGCTGGGGAACAAATAGAGTTTCTAAAAAAGCTTACAGTAATGGCTTCAGGACATGGATCTGAAATGAGAGAATATGGAGATTTATTAGAATTACTAAAGTTTCGCGAGCATCAACAACAACAATTAGTCATCCATGAACGTGCTCGACGAGCATGGGGTCTATGCGCCATATTCATGACCGCCGTTGCCATTGTGTCGGCTGTATTTATTGCGCTTGGATTCAGTGCGATGACTTGTGGTCTTGCTGTGGCGGCAATATCTTCCGCTACAATTTTATGTAGTGCTTTGTATCGCCATAATCCTGAGTTTTTTGACAATAAAGCTCAGACGATAAAAGGTAAAGTGATGCAGTGCAGTTTTTTCAAACCCCTACCAAATCAATCTCAAGCTGAAGAAGCTAATATTATTAATCCTTCTATAGTGGCCGCTCCGGCTTGATATGCTTTTGCCTATGTGTATTAAAAAGTGCTCAAAGTCGATATTAAAAAATGTAGCTGCCTTCAGCAATTGCTTTTGCTTTCTCGGTAATTTTTTCAAACGACCAATTCCACCAAGCGAGATTGATTAATTGCTGACATGGGATCAAGATCTTGTTCTTTCCAAGTTCTAAGTATTAAACGCTTTGTTTTTAAGATAATCATAACTTTTTCAATCGGATCTAACTCAGCAGAGTAAGATTGTAAATAAAATCTATTCTTCAAATTTTTAATATTTCTGCGCAATCGAGGAAGGGTTGCCAAACTTCTCCATTATCTTCAAATGACCACCAGGCAGCTAAAACTGCTTTAGAAAAAGCCCAAGCCAAGATTCTTTGTCGATCAAACCCACAAACTTCAATAAATTGGTCGAGTCGGCGTCTAATGGAAATTTTATTAATGTTTCCAGCTTCAGAAATACGAGGAAAAGGAATTTCATATTCTCGTTCGCCTATTAAGCCCTTAGGATCAATGCTTAACCAACCGTGTCTATCCGACAACAATATATTAGCGTAATGCAAATCTCCGTGCAGTAAGACTAGGGGGCCATAGAAGCCAGTAATTCTTTGCTTATAGCTTGGGCTCGGTCAATCAGCTTCTTCGGGAAAGGGCCGGTTTCGCCTTGGAAATACTGATAAAGACGATCAAATCCTTGAAACCAATTCGTTAAACTAGGAAATAAAGAAATTTCTTGTGCTTGAATTGGCTTGTGTAGCTTGTTCATTAAGTCTACGCTAATGAGCGTATTTTGCATTTCATTAGAGGATTCATCTAAGAATGTTCCGGGCGTTAACTTTTCTAATAACATAATACCTGCATGATGATCT
>CANJLU010000029.1 GCA_947475085.1 Coxiellaceae bacterium | reverse complement strand
ATTTTTATTAGTTGTCGCGCATGTTCGGGCTGATCATTAACTCCTTCTAACATGACATATTCCATGGTAATACGTCTTCTACTATCACCTTTAAAATAATTTCGACATACTTCTAACAACTCAGCAAGAGGGTATTTTTTATTGATTGGCACTAAGCAATTTCTTAACTCATCATTAGGCGCATGTAAAGATACCGCAAGGGCTACTTCACTGACTTCGGATAAGCGCCGCAATGCAGGAACTACGCCAGAAGTACTTAAAGTAACGCGCCGTTTAGAAAAACCATAAGCAAAATCATCCATCATCAGATTCATTGCTTTTACGACATTATCAAAGTTTAACAACGGTTCGCCCATACCCATCATCACAATATTACTGACAGTATGATCATGACGTAAAGATCCATTGGACAAACTCCGCACCGCCAACCATACCTGACCAATAATTTCTGCTACCGTTAAATTACGACTAAACCCTTGTTGCGCGGTTGAACAAAAACTACAATTCAATGCACAGCCTACTTGTGAAGAAACGCACAAAGTACCCCTATTTATCTCGGGAATAAAAACTGTTTCAATACAATTATTATCGCTCAGTCGCAGCAACCATTTTCTGGTCCCATCATCAGATTGCTTTTCAAAAACAATTTCTGGCAAATTGATTTGTGATATTGATTTAAGTTTTGAACGCAATTGTTTACTTAAATTACTCATCATATCGATATCCTTAATACCTATTTGATGAATCCATTTTAAAACCTGTTGTACCCTGTAAGGCTTTTCTCCTAATTCTTGAAAAAAGAGTTGCATTCCTTCTCGGTCAAAATCGAGTAAATTTTTAAACGGTATGTCCATTATTTAGAACCTTCGCCAAAACATTGATCGGGTGTAAAAAAGAAAGCGATTTCTTCCTTAGCCGTATCAAGACTATCAGAGCCGTGAACAGCATTTTTCCCTACACTTTCGGCAAAATCAGCACGAATCGTCCCTGGAAGCGCTTGTTTAGGATCAGTGGCGCCCATTAATTCACGATTTTTCAGGATTGCATTAGGCCCCTCTAAAACCTGTATCATCACAGGTCCTGAACACATAAACTCAACCAGTTCAGTAAAAAAAGGCCTATCTTTATGAATCGCATAAAATTTTTCAGCTTGATCTTTCCGCAATTTCTTCATTCTCGCTGCAATAATTTTTAACCCGGAGTTTTCGAATCTTTTAGTAATATCCCCTATGCAATTTTTTTTAACAGCATCAGGTTTAATAATAGAAAGGGTCTTTTGAATCGTCATAAATGCCTCTAGCTTTTGTTCTATCAAATTATTTCTTATTAAGGATGATAAAATGTATTATACAGATTTAATGTTCCGGCACTATAGGCTTTTATAAGACTTTGGTCTCTGAAGAGGTATTTTTTGAGGCCGGAAAGGACGTCTTATGGGAGTAGCTATCCTCTTGATGTTCCCTCTTAAAATAGGTTAGAAAGATTATTGCAAATCTCTTCTTTATAGGTCTGAGCTAGCTTGAGTCTTGCGAACTAACTCTAGCATCCTGTCCGGAAAATCTGTAATAACGCCGTCAACTTCTAAAGCTATTAGCCTTTCCATATCTTCAACTTCGTTGACAGTCCAAGCATCAACCCGAATATTTTTTTTATGTGCAGCTTTTACAAAATGTCCAGTTATCATCTCATAAGGAACTTCTAAAGCTGTAGCAGATAATAAAAAAAGTCGCGTTAAAAATAGTTTGCTTAATTTTGAAAAGCGATCCACCTCTGCTTCTGTCCCCGCAGTAGCAATGTTAGGGCAAAGTCTGCGAACCACTTTCATAGTACGTGAATGGAAAGCGGATACTAATACTTGTTTGATTTTCTTATGCTGATTTATTAGCTCTCTTAATGCAGCCACAATAGGCGGGTCATTCTGCTTTATCTCTATATTTATAACTTGGTTTGGAAAGGCAGCAAAGATTTCATTTAAGCTTGGAATTTTAATCCCTTGGCCCCGAAAAGGGAAAGTACGACCTTCATCATTAGTCCAACGATATCCTGCGTCTAATTTTTTCAGTTCTGCCAATGTAAAATCTTGCACCAATCCTTTAGCATTCGTTGTACGATCAATTGACTCATCATGGATAGCGACTAAAACACCATCTCTGGTCATATGAATATCAATCTCACTTAAATCAGCTCCTAGTTTTGACGCCTCTTGTAAGGCAAATAAGGTATTTTCAGGCCATAGCCCTGCTCCTCCACGATGAGCAATAACAAGCGGCTTTGCATTAACCTGATAAAGTGGAAACATACAAATCCCATAATACTTAGTATAAATATCTTTGTTTGATAAAGAAATATGATAAAATATTCCTCATTTATAGCATGTAAAGCCTTAAAATACTAACTCATACTTAGCTAAAGCTTACTTGCATCATTTGTCCAATGAGGTCTTTTTTCCATGAAGGGATATCATTATACTCCTATCCGCACGGAGTCTACACGATCTACCTTTTTCGACTATATTAATAACATTAACATCCCTCCCATCGATTATTTTTCTGTAGGCATAGAGGACCATACCAAAAAAAAACTCATTTCTCTTGCTTCCCGATTGGAATGGCAAATTTATTTCGATAAAAATCAAATAACTAATAATGACCCATTAATTCAAGCCAAAAAATTATCTCAAAGAAATATTATACCTTTTTCAGAGATAGACTATCTCGATTCTTCCGGAAAAGAAGTCATGAGACAACGATCACTACATGGTATGAAAAATGGCTTAATGCTTATACATAAGCAAGATCATCTAGACTACATGATTGTACTAGCCACCGGGATTTCTAAATTTAATCATTATAGCTTTCTCACTAAATATTATACGCAGCTTACAAGACTTAAAAATGACCTTAGCAAGATCATTGAAAGGGAAATCAACCATATCTTGAACTGAAACACCTTATTTTCCTTTATTATACTCACCGCAATTGGATTTTCGGCAAAGCGCCGTGAGGGATGGAGCAACCGGAGTGTATTGGCATACACGAGGATTGCGATCCCCGCGATACACAGACAATAAATCAAGTGCGAAGAGTATATTTATTCGTCTTTTCTTCGAACCCAGATAACTGCTGCAGCAGCTTCTATATCCGCATCAAAAATGATAGGTTCTGCCGTCCTTCCCATAGGATTCAAACAAGCAAGATTAAACCGCCCTAAAGAATCTTTAAAAAGTCGCCGGAAATATTGTCCGCCACCTTTCAAATAAATAATACAATCCTTATTCACTATCGAGTCAAATTCATTACTGGATCTAAGTCGCCCCCCCACATAATCTCCTGCTCTATAATGAGGACTCATTTCATCATTAGAAACTATCATGACTACTGCATTAGAATAACGATCTCGAAATTCCTGTGCGTCACGCATCATAGCAATCTCATCATCTGCATCGACAGGTAAATTAACAATCTCGCTAGGCATAGCAAAATAATGGCCTAATGAAAGCCTCACTGTAGGGTCTAATCCTTTGCCATCAGCTATCCAAGAGTCATCAACTATTAAACCTTCATTTTTATAGACGGCCACGCAGCGTTTAATGCCGTTTTTAGAAATTTTGAGCATACTATTTTCCCAAGACTTCAAAGTAATTTCTGGCAATTTATATTTTTTTTCTATATATGCCCTAGTCAATCTCAGAATTGAGCGTAAATATTTAAGTCGAGCGCCGGGGGTATCTAAATTACGCTGAAGTAATGCTTGCGACATAATGGTCAGTCTCCTTGTAAGAGATATTTATTAAGCTTAGAAAAATTATTTTAACTCAAGTAGTTAACTAAAAATAGATAATAAATTCCAGCCTACTTAGGACCAAATATGGTTTTTTATTTTTCGGCCACTAGACTTCAGGGGGCGCTATAAGGTACCTTCTACGCAATTTTATTTAGTTTTATTATTAACTTATATATTATGAAAATGATTCTAGAAGGTTTAACGTTTGACGATATACTACTACTCCCTAATCATTCGATGGTTTTACCCAAAGACGTATCGCTAGAAACGCAATTAACCTCTAAAATTAATTTGAAAATTCCTTTGATCTCCGCTGCTATGGATACAGTGACGGAAGCTAAGCTTGCGATAGCGCTTGCTCAAGAAGGTGGTTTAGGCATCATTCATAAAAATATGTCCATAGAAGCCCAAACCCAACAAATTAGAAAAGTAAAAAATTTTGAAAATGGAATGGTAAGAAATCCTATTACCGTCGCTCCGGAAACAACTTTACGAGAAGTACTTAAACTAATGGCTACTTATTCAATTTCAGGGATACCTGTTATCGAAAAAGACCAGTTAGTAGGTATTGTCACACATAGAGACATTCGGTTCGAAGAAAGCTTAGATCAACCTGCTTCCCAAGTAATGACCCCTAAAGAACAACTCATTACGGCTAAAGAACAGGCCACACCGGAAGAGATAATAAATTTACTACACCGACATCGCTTAGAAAAAATCTTGATTGTCGACGACCAATTTCGTTGTCGAGGCTTAATGACAGCAAAAGATTTACAAAAAACTAAAGAAAAACCCTTTGCTACTAAAGACCTACGCGGCCAGTTATGCGTAGGAGCGGCTGTAGGCATTGGTATCAACGCAAAAGAACGTGCGGCGGCATTGATTGCAACAGGTGCCGATATTATCTGTGTTGATACTGCACATGGCCATGCTCAAAGCGTTCTCGACATGGTTAAATGGTTAAAGACTGAATATCCTGATGTTTCTCTCATTGCCGGAAATATTGCTACTGCTGATGCAGCACTAGCCCTAGCGACTGCGGGCGCAGATGCCATAAAAGTAGGGGTAGGGCCTGGTTCAATTTGTACAACTAGAATCGTGACGGGTGTGGGTGTCCCTCAAATTACAGCCATCATGAATGTTGCTACGGCCCTAAAAGGCAAGCCAGTAACCATTATTGCTGATGGTGGAATTCGTTATTCAGGCGATCTTTGTAAAGCATTGGCCGCAGGCGCGCATGCCGTCATGATAGGCAGCTTGTTTGCTGGCACTGAAGAGGCTCCTGGAGAAATAGAGCTTTATCAAAGCCAACCTTACAAAGCTTATCGCGGCATGGGCTCTCTAGGAGCTATGCAACAAGGGTCATCTGATCGTTATTTTCAAGATGCTTTGGAATCAAACAAACTAGTTCCTGAAGGCATAGAGGGAAGAATACCTTACAAAGGACCTTTACAAACGGTTATTCACCATTTACTGGGTGGAGTTAGGGCCGGCATGGGATATACAGGAAGCGTTGACATTGCCGATCTCCATAAAAAGGCACAATTTATAAAACTAACTTCTGCTGGCATAAGAGAAAGCCATGTGCACAATGTAGCAATTACTAAAGAAGCTCCAAATTATTACAGAGAAGATTGAATATTTCTCGATATCAACTTTCAGCGTAATTCTTTACATTTTTTATGAAACCTAAAATTATATCTCTAATAAAAACGGAGTGTACCTTAAGATGACTATCCCACAAGAACGCATATTAATTCTCGATTTTGGCTCACAATATACACCGCTAATTGCGCGACGCATTCGTGAATTGCATGTTTATTGTGAAATCCATCCTTTTGATATCTCAGAATCTGAAATTTTAGCGTTTGCGCCAAAAGGAATTATCTTGTCAGGCGGGCCTGAAACTGTTACTTCAGATACTACCCCGCGCGCACCAAAAATAGTATTTAGCTTAGGCTGTCCGGTTTTAGGGATTTGTTATGGCATGCAAACCATGGCGGAGCAACTTGGTGGTAAGGTTGTTTCCTGTGCAAACCGAGAATTTGGATATGCCCCCGCTTTAGTGACTGCCGAAACTGAACTGTTAACCCAAATTCGAGATAATCCAAAAAATGAAAAAGATGCCTTGCTGGATGTCTGGATGAGTCATGGTGATCATGTTGAACAACTCCCTCCTGGCTTTGTGGTTATATTAAATACACCTAACACCCCTATTGCAGGCATGGCAGATCCGGCACGTCATTTTTACGGTTTGCAGTTTCACCCAGAAGTGACTCATACCCGTCAAGGAAAAAAAATATTGGCACGTTTTGTGGAAAAAATTTGCCACTGTCAGCCGAGCTGGACAGCACCTAAAATTTTAGAACATGAGGTTGCTGAAATAAAAGAGAAGGTCGGTAAGGAGAAGGTATTACTAGCGCTTTCTGGTGGCGTCGATTCTACTGTCTTAGCCGCGTTATTACACAAAGCTATAGGCAAACAATTATTATGCGTCTTCGTAAATACCGGCTTACTCCGTATCACTGATAAAGATTCCGCAATTCAAGCTTTAGCAGATGATATGCATATCTCAGTTGTAAAAATCGATGCCTCTGAGCGCTTTATAAACATCTTAAAAGGAATTACTGATCCTGAAGAAAAACGTAAAGCTATCGGTAATTTATTTGTCGAAATATTCGAAGCTGAAGCCAGTAAATATCCAGATATAGCGTGGTTAGCACAAGGCACTATCTATTCCGATGTTATTGAATCTGCTGGTACCAGCACTCAAAAAGCACATGCTATTAAATCTCACCACAATGTGGGCGGCCTTCCAGATACGCTTAAACTTAAGTTATTGGAACCCTTGCGTGAATTATTTAAGGATGAGGTATGTGAATTGGGCTTAGAATTAGGATTGCCGCCCGAACTTGTATATAAGCATCCTTTTCCGGGCCCTGGATTAGCCATACGCGTCTTAGGCGAAGTCAATCAAAAGAATATTAATCTGGTCCGTAAAGCCGATCTAATTTTACAAGAAGAACTTCGAGCACAAAATTATTATAATAAAATAAGCCAAGCTTTCTGCGTTTTTTTGCCGGTAAACTCGGTCGGAGTTATTGGAGATGCTCGCCAATACGCTCCAATCATTGCGATCCGCGCCATAGAAACCATAGATTTTATGACGGCCCGCTGGGCACATCTGCCTTATCATTTACTTGAGACTGTATCCAATCGAATTATTAATGAGGTAGCTGGTATTTCTCGAGTAGTTTATGATATTTCGGGAAAACCTCCTGCAACAATAGAATGGGAGTAAAATCCTTCTACTTAAATCCAAAAGGGTAATAGAAAGAAACTATACTCGCAGCAATTGGATTTTTAGCAAGGCATCGTAACAATGAGCAGCCGGAGTGTATTAATATATACATAAAGATTGCGAATTGAGCGACAACAGACAAAGATTCAATTGCGAAGAGTATATTTTTGACTTTAACCGATCTGTTCAATAGACTTCATCTACTCATACTTCATGGAAGTAGTGACTTAAATTATGCTACAACTTGTTAAAAACTGGTTTACTCGATATTTTCTCGATCCGGAATTAGCTATTTTATGGCTATTTCTGTTGTTTATTATTATTGTATTCGCCTCTTTAGGGAAGATTTTAGCGCCAGTATTTGTCAGTGTTGTAATGGCTTATTTGTTACAATGGCCTATTAGCTCCTTAGAAAATCTTGGTTTACCTCGAATTGCGTCAGTTTTAGGGGTTTATATTAGCTTTGTAAGTTTGGTTATCCTAGGAATTGTGGGTTTATTACCGTTATTATTTCGCCAATTAAGTAATTTAATTGGCGAATTACCAGCTATGGCCGCAAAAGGCCAAGCTCTACTCTTATATCTACCCACCCGTTACCCTGGATATACTTCAGCCAGCCAAATTCAAGAATGGATCACTCAATTTAAAGCTGAATTAACTCATTCTGGGCAAGGAATACTATCTGCTTCATTAGGCTATATTCCCAATGTCATTGCATTTGCCATTTACTTCGTATTAGTTCCCTTATTAGTTTATTTTTTCTTACTGGACGAAAAAAAAATAATCACCTGGCTGACTCAATATTTACCAGAAAAACGTAGGTTAATTTCTCAAGTTTGGAAAGAAGTTCTTACACAAACGGGTAATTATGTGAGAGGAAAAGCTTTAGAAATGTTGATAGTCTGGATAGTTACTTATCTATCATTCGCAATACTTGGCCTCCAATACGCTATATTACTCAGTGTATTAGTTGGAATATCAGTGATTATCCCTTATATAGGGGCTGTAATGGTAACTATTCCTGTTCTTATTATTGGTTTTTTAGAGTGGGGATGGACTGCGCATTTTGCTTATCTAGTTGCGATTTATGCCTTAATTATCACATTAGATGCAAATGTGTTGGTACCTTTTTTATTTTCTGAAGCCGTTGATTTACACCCAGTAACCATCATTCTCGCCGTACTTATATTCGGCGGCTTACTAGGATTTTGGGGAGTATTTTTTGCTATCCCCCTAGCTAGCGTAGTAAAGGCTATCCTAAATGCTGTTTCTTACAAAAAGATATCCGCACATAAAAATAAATTGTGCTGAAAGCCGGTTTTTTAACTTAATTCTCCGACCGCTTGTAAAACTTCCTCTATATGACCGGGCACTTTTACCTTTCTCCATTCCACGCGTAAAACACCTTGTTTATCAATCAAAAAAGTGCTTCTTTCTATTCCGTAAGATTTTTTTCCATACATAATTTTTTCTTTTAATACATCGTATACCTTAGATACTTTTTCTTCAACATCGGATAATAATTCAAAAGGAAATTGCTGCTCTGATTTGAATTTTTCATGTAGCTTCAGACTATCACGCGAGACTCCTAATATCACCGTATTTAAAGAAGCAAATTTTTTATAATTTTCTGCAAAATCTTTTCCTTCCTGCGTACACCCTGAGGTACAATCTTTGGGATAAAAATACAAAACAATATTTTTACCAATTAAATCCTTCAAACGTACAATTTTACCGCTAGTAGCGGGCAAGCTAAAATCAGGTGCGGGTTTGCTTATTGCTAACATATTAATTAATAATATTTAAAGAAAAATGGATCTAATTTTTCTGGGGCTCCATAGCTACATCAAAATTGTTTTCATCACAAAATACAATAAAGTGTTCACGAAAATCAGCTACTAAATGATGTGCAGGAAAACCAAAAGACAAAGATATACCAAGCATTGCTGCTTCTGTTATTGGAGCTTTATATGATTCTATATGAAGATTGTAAAGTGTTACTTCTTGTTCAGATAAAAACTGAGTAATCTTAGCTAAAACATCGGGTAAATCAGGCGCCACAATATAGGAAGAATAAGGAAAACTATCGGGTTGTGCGCCTCTGAACTGCGTACGTGCCACCAAAACTTGGCCTTCATATTTTTTTATGAGTGTTTCAAATTTAGCGATGGTATTCCAGACGCCTCCAATCAACAAAGTCATGGTGACATGTGTTGCCGTGGTATTTACACGCGCATCAACAATATGGCAACCGCTGTGAGCAACCAATCGAAATACTTGATCAGTAAGCTGATTTTCATTCAGGCCTAGGACAACAACAACCAGGTTTTCCATAAATATTAATCATGTTTTTCTAACGAGCCGGTAGTCTATTCTTTTTTAAGAAGGTTGTCACTAGGGGATCCGCTAGGCCAAATATAGCTTAGGTGAGCTTCCTTATTAGATTCCAGCTTCTGTGAACTATACTCTTCGCATCTCTAAAAATCCTAATCCGTATCGAGCTCAAGATTCTTGAGAAAATTTAAAATTGGTGGAGGCGGTGGGAATCGAACCCACGTCCGCCAGTCCGCTGCCTTTGGCACTACATGTTTAGTACAATCTTTAAATTTTATCGATCCATCTCCGATTGACAGGGAATTGACCGACGATTCTGTTTGGTTTTAATAGTTTTCACCTCAGAAGGGGCTAGACTACGAGCTTGTCAGTTATGACCACTACCTCCACATACAAGCCTATGGAGTTCATGGCGCCGGCTGCTGTTTAGGCAGCGCCAACGTTACAAAATTAACTACCGATTAGGCAGCAATAGCAACGTCTTTTTCAGCGAAATAGTTGTCATTTTCTGCAACTATAGGTTTGCAACATGATTAACGAGGCAAAGTTGCGTCCTCGACATGCACCTCAGGGTTTGTAACCGGCGTCGAAGCCGATCGCCCCCAAGCGCTTATTATACCTCATTTATAAGGCTCTTTCAGATAAGCTTTGCAAAACACAGCTCAATATTTTAAATGTAGGTATAATTCCTACCTGATATAGCGTCCTAAACGCATTTTTTCACGCTGCCAATCCTTTTCCTTAATACTAGCCCGCTTGTCATGCTCCTGTTTACCCTTGGCTAAACCGACTTCTAACTTAACCCGATTCTTTTTCCAATAAAGTTTTAATGCGATTAGGGTATAGCCTTTACGCATAATACTTCCAGCAAATTTACTCAGTTCTCGCTCATTGAGTAAGAGCTTACGTGTACGAGTTGGATCCGGACGGCTATGATTGATAGATACTGTTGTTAGTGGCGTAATATGACAACCTAAAAGCCATGCCTCGCCATTTTTTAATACGACATAACTTTCGGTCAATTGGGCACGTCCACTACGAAGACTTTTGACTTCCCAGCCCTGTAAAACTAAGCCAGCTTCGATAGATTGTTCAATAAAATAATCATGGCGAGCGCGTTTATTTAATGCAATCGTGTTGTCTTGCAATGCTTTCTTAGAATTCATGGGATATACCGCTCGACTTGAAGGTGCGAAATTTTTTAAATTTATAGCGCGCGGTAGACCCGATAAGGTGACTGTTCCAAGCCAAGCTTGGGCTCAACCATTCAAGAGGGGAATCGCGTTTCTCCTCTTGAAAATCTCCATCGCAAGATGAAGGCACATCAAGATGCTGATTCGCATTTTGATAAGCAATAAGTATATACTCAAACAGGTTAGCAATCATAGATCCAAGCATAGCAAACATACCAACCAGAGTCGCCCTGAACCTTAATTATGCCATTTATTCAACATTCTTTAGAAGTACCCTACAATGTGTCTGAGATGTATAAACTCGTCAATCACATAGAAAAATATAGCGAATTTCTTCCCTGGTGTACCAAAAGCTCAGTCATCAGTCAGGACGAAGATAGCATACAAGCCTGTCTTACTTTGGCTGGCGGTGGCCTATCTAAAAGCTTCACCACATCTAATCGTCTGCAAAAAAACAAATTAATTGAAATCAGTCTTATCAATGGCCCATTTAAACATTTAGAAGGCTATTGGTCTTTTGAAACTACTTCGCGTGGATCTAGAATCAGTTTAAATTTAGAATTTGAATTTTCTACGCGTTTGCTAGCACTTGCTTTTTCTCCTATTTTTGAGAAAGTAGCGAATACATTAGTACAAGCTTTCTCTGACCGTGCTAAACAAATCTATGGGGATCGCAAGTTTGAAAACAACAAATAGGCCCTTTTTTCAAGTTGAAGTGGTATTTGCTGATCAGCATCAGCAAAAAATCTTAAAAGTCTCTATCCCTCCTAATACTAGCATCAAAGCTGCCATAAACCTTTCGGGCATTTTATTAGATTTCCCAAACATCGACCTAAACAAAAACAAAGTTGGGATTTTTGGAAAATTATGTAGTTTGGATGTTCAAGCTAGAGATGGAGATAGAATAGAAATTTATCAGCCGCTACTAATAGATCCTAAAAAAATTAGAATAAACCGTGCTAAAAAACAAAAAACTGCTTAATGCGTCCTCTAAACGTCTCGTTACAGCATTATAAAAACATATCAATTAAGAGTTGATTTTTCAATGTCTTGTAAGCGTCCGTTAGCAAAAATAAGCGTAACGCGCCTTTGAATAGGCTCACCATGACCTGGTTGCAAGAAATAAATATAATCTTCACGATCGGGTTGAAAAGGCGCCTGCAATACGCAACTACCTAGTAGATAACGAACTTGTTCCTTAGTCATACCGAGTTCTAACTGGTCTATGGTAGACTGCTGCAGTATATTACCTTGCTGAATATCGGGTCGATAGACAATATTACAACCTGAAATCAGCAATGTTAAAAGCAGACTTATAAGCAACTTTTTCATAAATAAAAATTAACCCGTAATCTCAATTTCTACAAAATGTTAAAAAAAACAATAAGAAAAAAATCTAATTAATTAAAAATCGTCCCACACTAATTATTAACCGAGGAGTTTAGAGATAAACTAATGGATAATCAACAACTGCGCCAAGTGGGTTTAAAAGTAACAGCCCCTAGGTTAAAAATACTTGAATTACTTGAACACGCTAAAACTCGCCATTTAAGTGCTGAAGATATCTATAAAACCTTATTGGAGTCCGGTGAAGACATAGGTTTGGCCACAGTCTATCGAGTATTAACTCAATTTGAAAGCGCAGGCTTAGTTAAGCGCCAAAACTTTGAAGATGGCTACTCGGTGTTTGAGTTGAATCAAGGTCCCCATCATGATCATTTAGTCTGTATCAAATGTGGAAAAGTGGACGAATTTGTTGATAAAATCATCGAACAGCGTCAAAAGGTTGTTGCAAAACAAGCTAATTACCAAATGACAGACCATAGTCTAATTATTTATGGAGTTTGTAATAAATGCTCTAAAAAACCAAAACTGAAATTAAAATAAATAACTTGGAATAAGTTAAAAAATCTAACTAATCTACTTCTAGAATCTTTAACGTATTGGTCCCACCTGTAGTTTTCAATAGATCACCATAGGTGATTAGCACTTGTTCTCCTTTTCGCAAAAGCTCATGTTTCTTCAATTCCTGAATCGCGAAGTGGCCTATATTTTCTTTATGTATTTTATCTATATTAAAATATAAGGGATATACGCCACGATACAATGCCAATCGACGTGTAGTTTTTAAACTATGTGCTAATCCGTAGATAGGTATTCCAGAACGAATCCGAGACATCCATAAAGGCGTCGCGCCTGATTCAGTTAAGGCAACAATAGCCTTAATATCATAATGATTGGCCGTGTACATAGCAGCCATGGCAATGGCTTCATCCGGACGGTAAAATTGACACTCTACGCGGTGCCGAGATATCTGCATCTTTGCTTGTTTTTCTGCACCTAAGCAAATACGTGCCATAGCCATCACGACTAAAGCAGGATGATCCCCTGTTGCAGTTTCCGCAGATAACATGACAGCATCCGTACCATCTAATACAGCATTTGCCACATCAAAAACTTCTGCTCGCGTGGGAATAGCATTATGAATCATCGATTCCATCATCTGTGTTGCAGTTATTACTGCTTTATCCAGTGATCGAGCCCGCTGGATAATATGTTTTTGCACAGCGGGTAATTCAGCGTCACCAATTTCTACACCTAAATCGCCACGCGCCACCATCACTGCATCAGAAGCACGAATAATTTCATCAATAACAGGAACGGCATCGCTACGTTCTATTTTTGCAATCAAGCCGGCATGCCCTTTTGCTCTTTTTAATAAATTTCGAGCAAGATTCATATCCGCTGCACTGCGCGGAAAAGAAATGGCAATATAGTCAGCATTTAATTTTACTGCTATTTTTAAATCTTTTTTATCCTTATCAGTTAACGCTACAGCAGAAAGTCCTCCTCCTTTTCGATTGATACCTTTATTATTAGATAATTCTCCACCTACATCTACCGTACAAAATATTTTATTTTTCAGTATTTTTTTGACTTTCAGTACTAAACGTCCATCATCAAGCAATAATAAATCTCCACGATGCACATCACGGGGTAGTTCTTTATAATCTATACCGACTGATGATTCGTCACCTCCATTTTGATCTAAATCAGCATCTAAAATAAACAAAGTACCTTTTTTTAAAAAAATAGAACCTGTTTTAAAACGCGCAATACGAATTTTTGGGCCTTGTAAATCTGCCATGATAGCAATTTCTCGCCCCGCAGCTTTTGCACATTCACGAACAGCATTAGCTCGTTTAATATGATCTTCTGCTGTACCGTGTGAGAAATTCAATCGAACCACATCTAAACCTGCAGCTATCATAGCCTGTAATACACCTGCTTTATCGGTGGCAGGACCTAATGTAGCCACAATCTTGGTACGTTTAAATCGCTTCACTACTATGTTTCCCTTATTCGCTCTTGTAATACAGCTAAAGCAGGTAAAGTTTTTCCCTGTATAAATTCAAGAAAAGCTCCTCCCCCCGTAGATATATAGGAAATTTTATCTGCAATACCATATTTTTCGATTGCTGCCAAGGTATCGCCACCTCCTGCGATGGAAAAAGCCGAGCTAGTGGCAATAGCATTACTTAAAGCATGTGTTCCTTGTTCAAACGGAGCCAATTCGAAAACTCCAAGAGGACCATTCCATAAAATAGTCGCTGCCCGTTGTACGTACTCGGTATAATGTTTAATTGACTCTGGTCCAACATCTAAAATCATTTCATCACTTTTTATTTCTGTTAATTTTTTAATAGTGGCTTTAGCATTAGCAGAGATTTCGCTAGCCACAACAACATCAATAGGTAGCACAATCTCAACTTGTAATTGTTTTGATAAATCTAAAAGTTTTTTTGCCTCTTTAACCAGTTCAATTTCATATAAGGATCGGCCTACCGAATAACCTTGTGCCACTAAAAAGGTATTGGCAATTCCTCCGCCAAGAATCAAGAGATCAACCTTATTAAGCAAAGAAGATAACAGCATCAATTTAGTAGAAACCTTCGCGCCGCCGACTATAGCTAACAAAGGTCTAGCTGGATTTTCCAATGCTGAGTTCAACGCTTTTAACTCTGAGGCTAACAATAAACCTGCGCAAACTTGCGATGAAAACTGTGCTACTCCTACAGTAGACGCTTCACTACGATGCGCTGTAGCAAATGCATCCATGACAAAAATATCTCCCAATTTTGCAATTTTTTTAGCTAATATAGGATCGTTGTTCTTTTCACCTGTTTGAAATCTAACATTTTCACAGAGCACAACTTCACCCGGTGAAATCTCAAATCCATCTAGCCAATCATTAATGAATTTTATTGGACGACCTAAAAGTTCTTGTAATCGTGTGGCGATCGGGGCTAAAGAAAGTTCAGGAGTAACATGGCCTTCTGCGGGTCGATCTAGATGGGAGAGTAAAATAACTGCTGCACCTTTTTTTAAGGCGTATTGAATAGTAGGTAATGCTGCTTTAATACGTGCATCGCTGGTAATTATGCCCTTATCTAAAGGCACATTAAAATCTTCCCGAATGAGAACACGCTTGTTTTGTAAATCTAAATCTTCCAAACTAATTAAAGTCATAAAATTTGCTTTCATAAAAGTTTAACTAAAAACAACCAAGCAGACAGAGGGAACGTACTTTAATAAACCATCAGATAAAAAACTTAACAGTCAGCCAGCTTTTTTCTATTTCTCTGTCTTTTTATTATAGTTTTATCTATGTTTCAAAGAGGGAATAGGGGATGTCTTATTTTCTGTTTCCTCTTTATCCACCCCTGAATTAGAAGTTAGCTTAATGGAAGAAGGCGAAGCAAAATCACGTAAATATTTATAAGCATCATCTATATCGGCTGCCTTAACTAAATCTACATCAGAAATGGTTTTAGGATTTATAGGTGTATCTATAGTTGAATCTGTAAGCCGACTTTGAAAGTCTTCTCTGGATTCATCCTCCGCCCATGGTTGCATTTTCAACAATGTATAACTCTTTTGTAGCTTCTTTTCATGTTCTATTAGGTTTTTTGCAGTTACTTCACGGAGCATACCTAGAAGTTCCACAACGCCGTTACTAATTTCTGTATGCTCCATTTCTTTTGAATCACTTTTTTTATTTTTTAATTTTCCGTGAAGATTATTATCTCGTTTAGTTTTTTGCTGCTTTAAATATTCTAACGTAATTGATTTAATCTCATTTAGTTTAGATTGAATGAACGAAGTACTTTCTTCGGTAGAGTTAAGAGCTTTAAAGGATGAAATTAATTTGTTTTTAGCAGTAATATCTTCTTTATTAACAGTTTTTTTCTGAACAAAGAACAATGCAAGAAAGAAAAGCAGTTTTTTTAATCGATTAAAACGAGTAGGAAGTTCAAATTTCAATTCTTTCAATTTATTTTCAAAATATCTAGAATCGTTCTCCAGCTGATAGTCTAATGTCAAACTAGGTTTTAATTCAGGTTTTAATGTGGGAGGCATACAGCTTCTCTTTTATTTTACATATTTAGCTCCTATGTTAACACTATCACTAATT
>CANJLU010000028.1 GCA_947475085.1 Coxiellaceae bacterium | reverse complement strand
TGAAGGAGCAGATATAGTCATGGTAAAGCCAGGAATGCCCTATTTGGATATTCTTTATCGTATAAAGCAGCAATTTGAGGTGCCTACTTTTGTTTACCAGGTCAGTGGTGAATATGCGATGCAAAAAGTAGCTATTGAGCATGGCTACTTAAATGAGCGTGAGAGTATTTTGGAGTGCCTTCTGGCTATGAAACGGGCCGGAGCTGATGGTATTTTGACCTATTTCGCCAAGCAAGCAGCTAGTTGGCTGACAAATTCACAAGATTGATTTTTTTCATGATAAGATACTGTATAATTAACGACCTTTGCGAAAGTGGCGAAATTGGTAGACGCGCTGGATTTAGGTTCCAGTGGGTTTAAACCCTTGAGAGTTCGAGTCTCTCCTTTCGCACCAGCATGGCCCCTAGGATTTTACAACGATAAGAGCCTTAAAATTTATGAATGAAATGCAAGTTTCGGTAGAGAGTGTCGATAATTTTACTCGACGTCTAAATGTGACGGTACCTATCAGGCAGTTAGAAGAGAGAAAGAAGCTACATCTTCTTGAATTAGCTAAGAAAACGCGTTTAGATGGGTTCCGACCCGGAAAAGTTCCAGCGAGCCATATCGAGAAGCTTTATGGAAATAGTATATGGCAAGAGGTCATCGAAAAGTCTTTACAGATTAGCTTATCGACCGCTTTAGAGCAGGAGACTTTAAATCCGGTAGGACAGCCCCATATTGAGTCCATAAAAGCAGAGCCAGGTTCAGATCTGATTTATACAGCGAGCTTTGAAATTTATCCTCAAATAGAGACCCCTACATTAAAAGGTGCTAGCTTAGAAAGGCATAAAGTAGACATAACCGAGAAAGATATAAATAGGGTGTTAGAGCAAATGCGTAAGCAATATGCTGAATGGATTGAAGTGTCTGATAAAGCCGGTTATGGCGATCAGGTGAGCTTTGATATCGTTTTCGCTGATGCAGAAGAGAAAACGCGTAAAGATTTACAGTGGGTTCTGGAGGAAGATAAAATTCCTGAAGGATTTTCAGCCCTTTTATCCAGCGTTGCCGGCGACGTTTTATCGATTTTACTTCCGGAACAGCAAGGATCTGAACAGGCTAACGCAGCAACAATAAAAATAAAAAAGATTGCTAGAGCAAAATTACCTGAATTAGATAATGCTTTTGCAAAACGCTTGGATATTAAAGAGGGCACTGTCGAAGCACTAAAGGATCAAGTTAGACAGCATATGCAGATAGAGTTAGATAGAGTTTTGCGTGAAAAATTAAAAGCCCAGGCCATAGATAAATTGGTTACTATGCATGCTATTAATGAATTGCCGCAGGGAGCACTTAATCAAGAGTTTCAGCGTTTAGAGCACGATGTTAACAGGCAGCAGGAACAACAAGGCAAGGAAAAAGCAAGCTTATCAGAAATTGAAAAAACAGATTTAAAGCATATGGCGCACCGACGTGTGACGCTTGGATTATTATTTAATGCAGTTATTGAGAAGCATCATCTGCATGTTGACGAATCGCGAGTTCAGCAACATATCGATAAGCTAGTGGGAGCTTTTCAATTTGATCAAATGGTGCGGGATAAGCTGTATAAAGACAAGAACATGATGATGAGCATTCGTTCTTCGGTTTTAGAAGAACAGGTCATTGATAAGTTATTAGAAGAAGTAGAGTACACTGAAAAAGTAGCTGAGTATTCAGATATTATGAATCTCACGGGGAAAAATCGTATAAGCAATACTGAGGGAGTAGTGGCTTAGTTGGCTAATTTATTAGCTATTTTTAAATAGCAGATAGATTATATCTTAGCAACAATCCAAAATTTATTTTTATCTTTAGAGAGTAATTATGTACAGTTTACCCAAGGAAATAACGAATTCATTATTAGTCCCTATGGTCGTTGAGCAAACCGGCCGAGGAGAAAGGGCTTATGATATTTATTCTCGTTTATTAAAGGATCGCATTATCTTTGTCGTAGGTCCAATTGAAGACCACATGGCTAATTTAATTATTGCGCAAATGCTTTTTTTAGAATCTGAGAATCCTGACAAAGATATTTCACTTTATATTAATTCACCGGGGGGCGTGGTTACATCTGGCCTAGCTATTTACGATACCATGCAATTTATCAAACCCGATGTGAGTACGATGTGTATCGGCCAAGCGGCCAGCGCGGCAGCTTTATTACTGTGTGGTGGGACGAAAAAGAAACGTCATTGTTTACCCCATGCACGAATGATGATACACCAACCATTAGGTGGTTATCAGGGACAAGCAACGGATATTGAAATCCATACTCGTGAAATGTTGTTAGTTAGAGAAAGAATTAACAATATAATGGCTAAACATACAGGAAAAAATACTGAACAGATTTTGCGTGATACCGATCGTGATAACTTCATGGGGGCTCAACAAGCCATAGATTATGGCTTAATCGACGCAGTTTTATCAGTGCGCACAGAAACTGGGAAAACCAAAGAATCTTTAGCTACTTCATCGGTTGATTAAGTAGGTTTTATTCAAGAGGTTTTAAAATTTTGTTTAAATATCAATATGAATAATAGTTTGTTGAGGTAATAAAATATGAGTAGTTCCATAAACGATAAAACCTCGGGGCCTCTTCACTGTTCATTTTGCGGTAAAAGTCAGGATGAAGTGCCAAAGTTAATTGCTGGGCCTTCTATTTTTATTTGCAATGAATGCGTGCAGCTATGTAGTGATATTTTGCAAGAAGAATTTCAACAGGAGGTTCCACGCCAGGAAGGTGGTACGTCGATTCCTAAGCCTGCAGAGATTCATGATGTATTTAACGAATTTGTCATAGGCCAAGAATTTGCTAAAAAGATATTATCTGTAGCTGCCTACAACCATTACAAGCGTCTAGAGCTAATTAAAAAAGCTCGTCTTCATCCATTGAACGTCAAAGATGATACGGAACTTAGTAAAAGTAATGTCCTGCTTATAGGTCCCACCGGTAGTGGTAAAACTTTATTAGCAAAAACCTTAGCGCGTTTTTTTAACTTGCCCTTTGCTATTGCAGATGCAACCACCTTAACCGAAGCGGGTTATGTAGGTGATGACGTAGAGAATATCTTGCAAAAGCTATTACAAGCGGCTAACGGAAACATTGAAAAGGCGCAGCTAGGAATTATCTATATCGATGAAATTGATAAAATTAGTCGCCGTGCCGAAAATCCCTCTATTACTCGAGATGTTTCAGGTGAAGGTGTTCAGCAAGGGTTGCTCAAATTACTTGAAGGTACTGTTGCCTCTGTCCCTCTGCAAGGAGGACGCAAGCATCCTAATCAGGAGACCGTACAAATAGATACTACTAATATTCTATTTATTTGCGGAGGTACTTTCTCGGGGTTAGAGAAAATTATTCGTGAACGTACCGAAAAAACTGGTATTGGATTCTCTGCTGATGTGCGCAGTAAAGGCGATAAAAGAAATTTAACAACGTTGTTAAATCGGCTTGAGTCGGAAGATTTAATTAAGTATGGGATTATACCTGAGCTAATAGGTCGTCTGCCTGTCATTGCAACTTTAGAAGAACTTGATGAAAAAATGCTAATTCAAATCTTAAAGGAGCCTAAGAACGCTTTGATCAAACAATATCTCAAGTTATTTAAGATGGACAACGTCGATCTAGAGTTCCGTGAAGACGCTTTACAAATGGTGGCTAAAAAAGCTTTAGAGCGTAAAACTGGCGCAAGAGGTCTACGTGCAATCTTGGAAAGCGTTTTATTAGATACAATGTATGAATTGCCTTCTATGCAGAACGTAAATAAAATTGTTATTGAAGCAAGCACCGTCAGCAAGGGAGCAAAGCCCTTGGTGATTTACAAACAAGAAAAAGAAATTGAACTAGATAATAAAGAAATAGCGGCGGGTAGCGAGTAAATCTTTCAAAGGTTGAATTTATGGCAAAGCAACTAATTGGCGGCGGGGCAACGACTTCTAAACTTTCTGAGAAACTTCCGCTGCTCCCTTTACGGGATGTTGTCGTTTATCCTCATATGGTGATACCACTATTTGTAGGCAGGAAGCAATCAATTAAAGCTTTGGAAGCTGCTATGGGGGGATCTAGTGCTGAGAAAAAGGTTTTACTCATTGCACAAAAAAATCCAGCTGAAGATAGTCCTACTATTGAGGGTTTTTATCAAGTTGGAACAATAGCTACCATTTTACAATTGTTAGAGCTGAAAGATGGCACTGTTAAAGTGCTGGTTGAAGGTTCTCAACGAGGTAAAGTTAAACAGTTTTTCCAAGAAAAAGATTACATTGCTGCAGAAATTGAAGTCGTAGGTATACCCCCTGTTGAGCCTGATCAAGAGATCGAGGTTTTGACACGAACCATTCTGAGTCAATTCGAGCAATACGTTAAATTAAATAAAAAAATTCCCTTAGAGATTTTAAGCACTTTATCGAGTATTGATAATCCAGGTCGGTTGGCTGATATGATCGCAGCACATTTGACGCTTAGAATTCAAGAGAAACAAGAGATACTAGAGATTTTTCCATTAAAAAAACGTCTAGAACGCTTGTTAGCATTTCTCGAAAGTGAAATTGATTTATTGCAAATACAAAAGCGAATTCGTGGGCGCGTTAAAAAGCAGATGGAAAGAAGCCAGCGCGAATATTATTTAAATGAGCAGGTTAAAGCGATTCAAAAGGAATTGGGTGAATCTCAAGGCGTTACGAATGAACTTGATGATCTCGCAAAACGGATTGAAAAAGCAAAAATGCCTAAAGAGGTGAAGGATAAATCAATTTCTGAACTAAATAAATTAAAGTCTATGTCGCCTATGGCCGCTGAAGCGACGGTGAGTCGAAATTATTTAGATTGGGTTTTATCCCTTCCTTGGAATAAACGGAGTAAAGTTCGTTACGATTTAGATAAAGCACAAAAAGTATTACAAGAAGCACATTATGGTTTAGAGAAAGTCAAAGAACGAATTATTGAGTTTTTAGCAGTTCATCAGCGCGTTAAAAAATTAAAGGGCCCTATTTTGTGTTTGGTAGGACCACCTGGTGTGGGTAAAACTTCCTTAGGACAATCCATTGCAGAAGCTATAGGACGTGAATTTGTACGCATGTCTTTGGGCGGCGTACGTGATGAAGCGGAAATTAGAGGACACCGGCGTACGTATATTGGATCCATGCCGGGTCGAATTATGCAAAAAATGGCTAAAGTTGGGGTCAAGAATCCTCTATTTATGCTTGATGAAATCGATAAAATGGCGATGGACTTTAGAGGTGACCCAGCAGCGGCATTGCTTGAAGTATTAGATCCCGAACAAAACCATGCTTTCGATGATCATTATCTAGAAGTAAGTTATGACTTATCTGAAGTTTTGTTTATTGCAACCGCAAATACCTTGAATATTCCGCCAGCTTTATTGGATCGCATGGAAGTCATTCGTATACCCGGTTATACCGAAGACGAGAAGATTAATATTGCTAAACAGCATTTATTACCTAAACAATTGAGTCAGAACGGCTTAAAAATTAATGCAAAAAATAAAGAATTAGTTTTGGCGGAAACTGCATTGCAGGACATCATTCGTTATTATACGCGGGAAGCAGGGGTTCGTAGTCTGGAACGCGAAATTGCTAAAATTTGCCGAAAGGTGGTTACAGAAATAGCACGTAAACCTAGCTTAAAGTCAGTTACCGTTACTAGTCATAATTTAGAAAAATATCTTGGTGTAAGACGTTATCGTTATGGATTAGTTGAGCAGCATGACCAAGTTGGACAAGTAAGTGGCTTGGCATGGACAGAGGTTGGCGGCGACTTATTAACTATCGAGGCTGCGGTTGTACCTGGAAAAGGTAAAACAAGTTATACGGGCCATTTGGGCGAAGTGATGCAGGAGTCTATTCAAGCCGCATTAACTGTCGTTCGAAGTCGCGCTGAAGTTTTAGGCATTCCTATTCATTTTTATGAAAAAAAGGATATCCATGTGCATGTTCCTGAAGGAGCGACACCTAAAGATGGGCCTAGCGCTGGGATTGGCATGTGTACTGCATTGGTTTCTGCGATTACTAAAGTACCTGTACGAGCTGATGTCGCGATGACAGGAGAAATAACTTTACGCGGTGAAGTTTTGCCGATTGGTGGTCTAAAAGAAAAATTACTTGCAGCCCATCGTGGGGGAATACGTGAAGTTATTATCCCTGAAGAAAACAAACGAGATCTTAAGGAAATTCCAAAAAATATTCAAGAAGGTTTAATTATTCATCCTGTTCGTTGGATAGATCAAGTTCTGGGTATTGCTCTACAACATTCAGAAAAAACTTCAGTGAAACCCAAAGCCAGGAAAAAACGTGAAAAAAAATTGGCTGTACCTATCAAATTAATCGCTAAAAAAAATCAAGCCAAAATTAATCCTACAACAAATACTCGCTAGCATATCTTTTATTCCCTTGACAGAGGATTCGTGCTATTGATATAAACAGTTCCACTTATAATCTATAGCAAGACGCTTAAAATTTAATTTAAAGGTGTGAGCCTTAATTTCTACCGTTGTGAGGGTATATGAATAAATCAGATTTAGTTGATGTTATTGTGGAAGCAGCACAAGTTCCAAAAAACGTTGCCGGAAAGACTTTAGAAAAAATTTTAGAATCCATTACAAAAGCTTTATGTAAGGGAGAAGATGTTAGCTTGGTTGGCTTTGGTACGCTTTGTGTTCGTCATCGTAAAGCACGTACAGGACGCAATCCAAAATCAGGAGAATCCATACAAATAAAAGCAAGTAATGCGGTAGCCTTTAAATCAGGAAAGGCATTAAAAGACGCCGTGCAAAAAGAGTAGCAATATCGCGTAAATAAGTTTAGAATGACGTCCCTTTCGACAGGGTGCTTAGCTCAGTTGGTAGAGCATCGCCCTTACAAGGCGAGGGTCGTAGGTTCGATCCCTACAGCACCCACCATACATATTGCGGGAGTGGTAGTTCAGTTGGTTAGAATACCGGCCTGTCACGCCGGGGGTCGCGGGTTCGAGTCCCGTCCACTCCGCCAGTTCTCTAGAATTTTATAAATTGTAAACGTAGATTAAAGTCAAAATAATAAAATATTCTTATAGAATTAAATAGTATTATTTGTTTAAAGCGCTTTTTACATTGATAACCAAAGTTTCCTTAATATGTTGCAGTCCATTCGTGATAGAACTCAAGGCTGGATAACCAGTACAGTAATCGGATTATTAATTATCGTTTTTGCTCTATGGGGGATCCATGGCTATTTAGAGCTTAATACGGGAGGAAATAATAAGGTCGTAGCTAAGATCGCCGGTCAAACATTAATCCAAAGCGATTTCGATAAGGCTTATCAACGTGTCTATCAGCAAGCGCGAGATAGTTTGGGAAAAAATTTTTCTAATAATGAAGAAATGATCAAGCAATTGAGAGAACAAACTTTGCAGGAATGGAAAACAACACAAGTTTTAGTTCAAGCGGCTTTACAATCCAAATACCGCATTAGTCAGACCCTAATCGACTCGGTTTTATTGCAAATTCCAGCATTTCAATCCAATGGTCGTTTTTCTGTTGAAAAATTTTACACGGTACTACAGGCTCTAAATTATACTAAGCTTCAGTTTCTAACGGACATAAAAAAAACACTGCTGATTAATCAGGTGCAGCAAGGAATAACACAAAGCGCATTTGCTTTACCTCAGGATCTCAATAATTATGTAAAATATATTCATCAAAACAGAGATTTTGCTTACCTTATTATTCCTCACTCAAGGTTTCTTCATCAGCAATTTACGCCACCGGATTCGAAAATCTTTGCTTATTATCTGCAAAATAAACAAAATTTTAGCCAGCCAGAACAAGCTAGGATTGAATATATTCAGCTTTCCTTTGAAGATGAAAAAGAATTTCTGGAAAATAGAGATATATTAGCTAATTTAACTTACATTCACTCTGATTCCTTGGCCATCGCAGCAAAGAAATTGGGTTTAGCGATACGCTCCACAGCTTTTTTTGGTAAGGCTGGCGGAAAAGAAGGATTGAGTAAAAATCCAAAAATAATTGCCGCTACATTTAGTCAGGATGTTTTGCAAGGAAATAATAGCTCAGTGATTAATATTAATCCGAGTACCGCTATTGTTTTGCGAATCAAAAAGTATCAGCCTGCGGGGATACAGCCTTTTAATGCGGTGCGAGAAAAGATTAAAGAGATTTTGAATAAACAAATGGCTATTTCTGAAGCGCAGAAATTTGGCGAAAATTTACTTAAAAACTCAGAAAAAACTGGTGCTATTCCTGCAAATCTTGATGGCAGAAATTTAAAATGGCAGTTTGCTCAGCAAGTAAACCGATATGATAGTAAATTAAATAATGATATAGTAAGCACCGCATTTACGTTAACTCCACCAAATAAGAATATTTCTAATTTGTTATCGATGAAAGGTTTTAGTCTGGAAAATGGAGATTATGCATTGATCAGATTAATCGCAGTTCATGATGAAAAATACCGATCCAAAGTAAATGATACGAGTCAGGATCATTACCTTGAAGAAATAGCTAAAAGTTTTGGTCAGTTAGATTATATGCTTTATGTAAATAACTTATTGAAAAAACCCCATACTCTGCCTGTGTTGCCGCTCGATTCGTAAATCCTCATGCTGCAAATTGCTGCATGGACGCGGCACGTGCCAAAAAATTCAACGGCCGTGAATCTAAAAACTTAAGAATGATTAAGGTCAGGTCGAATAGACAGGTAATAATTAAGTAAGTTCAGATCATTTTTATCCGTTACTTTAATATTATCTGTACGTCCTTCTATCATTTTCGGTTGTTGACCAAATAACTCAATCGCATTGGCTTCATCCGTAGTAAATTGATTTTTTTTAATAGCTGAACCAAGTGCGTTAACCAGCCAATGATATCGAAACATTTGTGGTGTTACCGCTTCCCATAATTTTTTTCTATCTAAAGTTTCAAACTGCTGATTATTAATGTGTTTAATAGTACTCTTTATTGGATTCCCCAAAAGGCCACCCACAGGATGGTTATCTAAATGCATAACAAGCTTATCAATATCGCTTTGATGCAAAAGTGGCCGCGCTGCATCATGTACCAATATCCAATCATTTTTTTTTGCAAAGGCTTTTAAGGCCAACAAACCATTAAATACCGAATGACAACGTTCTTCTCCCCCCAATGCCGTGAGCAAATGAGGAGAACTAAATTGAAGATCTGACCAATGTTTGTCCTTTTTATTAATGACCACAACACATTTTTTAAATCTTGAATCGTTCAGTAAAGTGGATAGTGAGTATTCAAGTATTTTTTTTCCATTAATAGATATATATTGTTTAGGTAAATCTATTTGCATACGATTACCTACCCCCGCGGCTGGGACTATCGCAAAATAATTAGTTGAATATTTCATTTTAATACTACTCTTCGCACTTGATATTGTCTGTGTTGCCGCTCATCGCGACCCTCATATAGATTGGGTATGCCACAATTCTGCATGGATGCGGCACTTGCTAAAAACTCAATTGCTGTGAGTATGCCTACAGAGGTATACTGCCAAGCTATGAATTCTTTGCTTAATGATGTAGTTAGTCTTGCTAAACAAGCCGGAAAGCAAGTTCTGAAAATTTATCAAAGTAATTTTACTGTTGAATATAAAACAGATAAATCCCCAATAACTGTTGCAGATTTAGCCTCTCATGATTGTATTTGTCAAGGCTTAAGCCAATTAATCCCTGATTTACCAATTATTTCCGAAGAGTCAGTAGCTGCTTCTTTTCAAAAGCGCCGGTGTTGGGAAAAGTATTGGTTAATTGATCCCTTGGATGGAACGAAAGAATTTTTAGAAAAAAATGGCGAATTTACTATTAATATTGCTTTAATCGAGCAACATAAGCCAAGTTTGGGGGTTGTGTTTGTTCCATCCGCGAATATTTGTTATTTTGCTAGGAAAGGACAAGGAGCTTATAAACAAATAGGCCAAGCTCAGCCAAAAGTCATACTTAGCCGAGTTTGGGAAGAAGGGCAGCCGATCACCGCGGTAATTAGCCGTCGACATGGCATGGAGGAGTTAAAAAATTTTTTAACTCAATTTTCTCGATTAAATTTATTACATTGTGGAAGCGCTTTAAAATTTTGTTGGGTGGCTGAAGGTTTAGCCGATATGTACCCACGTTTTTCACCAACGTTTGAATGGGATACAGCAGCAGGGCAATGCATACTTAATGAGGCGGGAGGTATGGTCATCGATAATACCGGTCAAGAATTGCAATATAATAGATCATCTTCTCTGCAGATAACTGATTTTTTAGCTATAGCTGATAGACGACATCATTGGTTGGGCTATCTAAAATCATCATAAAAAATTAACACTATTTATAGGAATCTAAATATGAATAAAAAACCGATTAAAATAGCCATTACCGGAGCCGCTGGCCAAATAGGCTATGCTTTATTATTTCGTATCGCATCAGGTCAAATGTTTGGTCTAGATCAGCCTGTCATACTTCACTTATTAGAATTAGAAAAGAGCCTTCCGGTGTTACATGGAACGGCTATGGAGCTCGATGATTGTGCTTTTCCTTTATTAAAAAATATTGTTTGTACCAGTCAATTGAATGAGTCAATGAAGGATATTAATTGGGCAATTTTAGTCGGTTCTATGCCGCGTAAAGAAGGGATGGAGCGTGCAGACCTTTTAAAAATAAATGGGGGTATATTTGCTCCGCAAGGAAAGGCAATCAATGCCCATGCCGCTGCCGATGTAAAAGTGTTTGTGGTAGGAAATCCTTGTAATACCAATTGTTTGATCGCTATGCACCATGCTCCAGATATCCCCAAAGATCGTTTTTTTGCTATGACTTTATTAGATGAAAATCGAGCGCGTGCGCAATTGGCTAAAAAAGCAGAAGTTTCTGTTGATGAAGTGACACAAATGGCAATTTGGGGAAATCATTCATCAACACAGTATCCTGATTTTTATAATGCTAAAATCGCGAATAGGCCAGCTGTTGAAATGATTTCTGATAAAAATTGGCTAGAAAATGACTTTATCCCAATAGTGCAGACACGCGGCGCTGCAGTTATCAAAGCTAGGGGAGCATCCTCTGCTGCTTCGGCCGCTAATGCAGTAGTAGGGAGTATCTATCATTTAACACATGACACAAAAAAAGATGATTTTTTTTCGGTTGCTGCATGCTCCATGGGTCAATATGGAGTTGATAAAGGGTTAATATTTTCTTTTCCTAGCCGCGTTGATAATGGCCAGTTTAGTATAGTGAATGGTATTCAGCACAATCCATTTGGACAGGAAAAAATTAAATTGACTCTAAATGAATTACGTGCCGAAAAAGATGAAATAAAAAAAATGGGTTTAATTTGACAATTCTTTTAGTAGAAAATAAAAAATTGTACGGTGGGTTTATTATAATTAAAGCATTTCCCCCGTACAATGTGCCAAGTTATTTTTCTTTTTCAAGAAGCCGAAAATTATTATTTTTAATTAACAGCTTTTTATTTTTATTTCTAAGCTTCAGTTTTTTTAAAAAACTTATTTGAAATTAATTAATTTAATATTAGAAATAATACCGAATTATTTTTTGATTGTCTAAGTATTAAAAAAATTTGTAAAATATTTTTTATAATAAATAATTTTCTGATTTAAATTTTTATAAAAAATTGCTTTATTTGAACAATTTATTGAATCTTAAAAGTTATTGATTAGAAATGTAGAATTTTCTGAAAGGTTCAAATAATATTTTGAGAACAGAGCACTAATTTGATGAGAGAGATACTCTAATCAATGCAATCATGACGTGCATATAAAAGTGGAAAATAAGTTTATTCATTTAATCTGTCGGGTATAAGAATGTCACGATTTCCATTGCTCTCCATGGCACTAACTAAACCGGCTTTCTCCATATCCTCCATTAACCGTGCAGCACGGTTATAGCCGATTTTAAGTCGCCGCTGGATACTAGAAATAGAAGCACGGCGAGTTTCTATAACAATTTGTACGGCTTGATCATACAACACATCTTTTTCACCGCAGCTGTTATCTAAAAAATCTAGATCTCCACCTTCGTTAAGATTGGCTTGAGTAAGATCAAGCATATATTCCGGCGCGGCAGATTTTTTTAAGGCATTGACTACTTGGTGAACTTCTTGATCAGCTACGAAAGCACCATGAACCCGAATAGGAACACCTGTCCCTGGAGCTAAATACAACATATCCCCATGACCCAATAATTGGTCAGCACCTTGTTGATCAAGAATAGTACGAGAATCAATTTTTGATGAGACCTGAAACGAAATACGTGTGGGAATATTTGCTTTGATTAAGCCAGTGATAACATCTACAGAGGGTCTTTGAGTCGCTAAAATCAAATGTATGCCCGCAGCCCTAGCTTTTTGTGCAATCCTGGCAATTAATTCTTCAACTTTCTTGCCAACCACCATCATCATGTCGGCAAACTCATCGATTAATACAATAATATAGGGAAGATGTTCTAAAGCTTCTGCTTTGCCTCCTTGTTCTGGTTTCCAGAAAGGATCATTGAGTGGTTGCCCTTTATCATTTGCTTCTTGTATTTTTTGGTTATGTCCTGCTAAATTTCGTACGCCTAAATGCGCCATCAATTTATAACGGCGTTCCATTTCTGCGACGCACCAGCGTAAGGCATTCGCAGCTTCTTTCATATCGGTGACAACCGGAGCTAAAAGATGTGGAATACCTTCATAAATAGCTAGCTCTAACATTTTTGGGTCTATCATAATCAGTCTAACTTGTTGAGGTGTGGCCTTATATAAGATGCTTAATAACATGGCATTGAGACCGACTGATTTTCCGGAACCTGTTGTTCCTGCAACAAGCAGATGTGGCATTTTACCTAGATCAACGATGACAGGATGGCCGGCTATATCTTTACCTAGAGCGAGCGAAAGTGGTGAGCGTGCATGCTGATAAGCAGTTGAACTTAGTACTTCGCTAAGCCTGACAATTTCGCGATGTTTGTTAGGGACCTCCAATCCAATGACGGACTTCCCAGGAATAACCTCCACAATACGTACACTAATCACGGATAATGAACGAGCTAAATCTTTGGCGAGTCCTGTGATGCGGCTTACTTTAATTCCAGCGGCTGGTTGCATTTCAAAGCGGGTGACCACAGGCCCTGGATGCACAGCTACCACTTGTACCTGTATACCAAAGTCTTTTAATCGCAGTTCAACATTACGTGATAGCTGTTCTAATTCATCCCGTGTGTAACCTTCTTTACTTAATTTTTCAGCCGGGTCTAATAGAGTTAACGATGGAAGAGAAGATCCAGAAACAGTTTTTTTAATCGAAACTATGGTTGTAGGCGACGAGTAAGGTTTAATAGAAAGTGGATTATGATGAGCAACTTCCGTGTTAGTTAAAGGTGAATTTATTATGGAATTAAATTGAGGTGAAAGTTTGCTGTTAGTAGTATTGATTATATCCGATTTATTCTGATTGCTTACATGGGGTTTAATTTTTTCAGAAGCCCTTTTTTTCATGCCATACATAATTAGCTTTTTTATTTTTTCAGTAATTTTTGCGGGCATTCCTACGATATAATTGCTTATTTTATCGATAATATTTAACCAAGAAAAACCTGTTGCCAGTGTAGTACTGGCTAATAAAAGGGCTAATAGAAATAATGTGCTGCCGACTACATTGAATTGAACAATAAAACTTTTTGTTACAATATTTCCTAATTGTCCTCCTGGAGTATAACCGTGTGTGGTGTGTGTACTATGCAATGTTGCCAGCCCACAAGCTGCAATAAAAATAGTGATAAAACCTAAAAGACGTAAAATTAAGAAAGGATAACTAAAAGATAAACTGGAAAAACGACCTTTAAAACATTGCCATCCCCCATACACCAGTAATGCGGGGAATAAATAAGCTAAAGAACCAAAGCTATTAAAAAAGAAATGAGCAAGTTGATCTCCCCAGCGGCCTGCTATGTTAATTGAGGCTTTGACATGTAGTGCAGGATGGTAAGTCCACAGGGCTAAAAATAAAAAAAGGGCAAGAGCACCGCTAACGATGAGTAGACCTTCTAATAAGCGTTGCTTGAGACTTAATTGCAAAAATTCTTCAGTTCGGGTTCTTTTCAAAGGGGCTCCTTAGTAAGGTACATACATAATCATACAGTCTTTTTGAAATATACTCTTCGCACTTGAATTTTTATCCATGTTGCCGCTCAATTCACAATCTTCATATGTTAATTAACGAAGTTGGCTTCACAACATGGTGTCTACTCCTCAAAACCCCATTGCTGTGAGTATACTTATGGGGTATAGATACTATTTATAGCGTTCTTTGTTATACTTTGTTAACAATTTTAATTATAACAATTTTTTTCTTATCTGGGTTTTTACCCTTAAGTGAATATTATGAGTATGGCTCAAAATCATCGACTTCTTATTTTAGGTTCCGGGCCTGCGGGGTATACGGCTGCGCTTTATGCGGCGAGGGCAAATCTTGACCCAGTTATCATTACGGGCTTACAAAAAGGCGGCCAATTAATGACCACTACCGATGTGGATAATTGGCCAGGTGATATAGAAGGGTTACAAGGGCCAGTTTTGATGGAGCGTATGCAGAAGCATGTTGAGCGATTTAAAAGCAAAATTATTTTTGATCATATAAATAAAGTTGATTTATCAGCTAGACCTTTTGTTTTAAAAGGTGATGATGAGATTTATCATTGTGATGCTTTGATCATTGCTACTGGCGCGTCAGCTAAGTATTTAGGCTTGCCTTCTGAAAAAGAGTTTATGGGTAAAGGAGTTTCGGCGTGTGCTACTTGTGATGGTTTTTTTTATAAAGGTCAAAAAGTAGCTGTGGTCGGTGGTGGTAACACCGCTGTAGAAGAAGCCTTATACATGGCAAATATTGCCGATCATGTTTTTCTAATTTATAGAGGAAGTGAGTTTTTTCGACCTGAAAAAATTCTATTGGATAAATTAATGGTAAAGGTGAAAACTGGAAAGATATCTTTGGCACTAGACACTGAAGTGGATAGCATTTTAGGAGATGAAAAAGGCGTCAATGGCATAAAACTTATCAATAATAAAACAAAGACCCTCAGTCAATTAGAAGTCCAAGGTGTTTTTATTGCTATTGGCCATACACCCAATACTGAGATATTCAAAAATCAATTGGATATGGAAAATAACTATATTTTAGTGAAAGGAGGAAATAAGGGTTTTGCAACTGAAACTAGTGTAAAGGGTGTCTTTGCTTCGGGTGATGTAATGGATTCTGTTTACCGTCAAGCAATTACATCTGCTGGTACAGGGTGCATGGCAGCACTGGATGCTGAAAAATATTTAAGTGAGAGCGAAAGTTTAAATTAGAATTACAAATTACAATGAGGCATCGTGAATGCATAGTATATTATTAGGATTTTGCTTATTGTTATTAACGGTATCCCCTGTTTTTGCAATAAATTCAGATAGTGATTTAAATAACGATCCTTATGAAAATTATAATCGGCACGCCTTTAAACTTAACCAGACTTTAGATAAAATTTTTTTTAAACCCGTTGCTACCGTTTATAAAACTATTTTGCCGTGGCCTGTAACGAAAGGTATCGGTAACTTTTTTAGTAATTTAGAGCAAGTTCCTACGATTATTAATGATTTACTGCAGGGGGAATTTTATGATGCAACCTCTGATACTTGGCGTTTATTAATAAATAGTACGATAGGGGTTGCAGGATTTATTGATGTGGCTACTCGAATTGGATTACCTGATCATCATCAGGACTTTGGTCTTACTTTAGCTAAATGGGGTTATACCTCTTCAGCTTATCTAGTCGTCCCTATTTTAGGTCCGCGAACCATACGAGATACAATTTCTTGGGGAATGGATTATGGGGTTTTTTCTGTTTATCCTTATATAAATGATGTCCCCTGGCGAAATGGTTTAACATGGGGTAGTTTCATTAATGCTAGGGCCCAATTGTTGGATTTCGATCAGGCGATTAAGCAAGCTTCTTTCGACCCCTACGTATTCCAACGCAATGCTTATTTACAACGTAGAAATTATTTAATTCGTGAAAACAATAAT
>CANJLU010000027.1 GCA_947475085.1 Coxiellaceae bacterium | reverse complement strand
GCCCTTAGGATCAATGCTTAACCAACCGTGTCTATCCGACAACAATATATTAGCGTAATGCAAATCTCCGTGCAGTAAGACTAGTGGGCCCATAGAAGCCAGTAATTCTTTGCTTATAGCTTGGGCGCGGTCAATCAGCTTCTTCGGGAAAGGGCCGGTTTCGCCTTGGAAGTACTGATAGAGACGATCAAATCCTTGGAACCAATTCGTTAAACTAGGAAATAAAGAAATTTCTTCTTCTTGAATTGTCTTATGTAGCTTATTCATTAATTCTACACTAATGAGCGTATTTTGCATTTCGTTAGAGGATTCATCTAAGAATGTTCCGGGCGTTAACTTTTCTAATAACATAATACCTGCATGATGATCTGAGCGAAGTATTTTTACAGCGCCCGTCCCATTAAAATGCTGTAATGCGGTTATTTCATTGGTAAATTCTTTGCTTGGAATGCTGCATTTTAGAACAGCTGAACTTCCATTCGTTAAAGTAACTGCTGCAACAACATTAAAACTGGCATTATTAAAAAAGTTTTCTAATGTAAATTGCCATTTTTTCTCATAAGATAATAAAAAAAAGGGTAAATCATCCAACCATTTTTTACCTTGTATCCCGTGAATACCGATGAGATTTTTAATCAATTCTTTAGGTAAGTTCATTTTATAAATTGGACTCAGGAAGATTGCATGTTTCTTGTTTTCGTAACTATTGCCAATAAGTCTCTTTAAGGATACAATAACAATGCAAATAGCTTTAAAAAAACAAATAGAAGTTTATGTTGAACGCAATGGTCAAAGCCCGTTTATTAATTGGCTAGAAGCTCTAGATCCACCCGTCAAGTTCCGTGTAAAAGAACGATTAGACCGAGTAACTTTAGGTAATTTGGGTGATTATAAACAAATTAATAACGATATTTTCGAACTAAGATTAACATTCGGAGCTGGATATAGAATATCTTTTTACAAAGAAGATAGCAAAATTATCCTTCTTCTTTCAGGTGGTAATAAATCAACGCAAAAAATAAGATATAAAAAAGGCGATGAGTTACTTAAATGATTATTTAGCTGAGTAGCGTATGAAAAAAAAGATTGATTACCAAAAATATTTAATTGAGTCTCTCAAAAAGCCTGAAGAAGCCGCCGGTTATTTAAATGCTGCTTTGAGCGAAGGTGACATCAAAGTTTTTTTGTTAGCCTTGTCTAATGTTGTTAAGGCTCAAGGTGGGGTTAACAAATTAGCAAATAAAGCGCATAAAAGCCGAACTAGCTTATATAAAACACTTTCTCCCAAAGGCAATCCTTATTTTAAAAATACTAGTGAAATTCTTTCCGCTATGGGAATGCATATTGTTATTGAACCTAAAAACATTCCCCATAATCATTTTTCAAAGTAGAGAGATTAAAATCAGGTGCTTAAACTATTAAGTAATTGAAAAAATATTTTATTTATGGCGTCCATTACAATTACCATACAAAAGCCCTTGAGCCAAACTTTTTTGATTTGGATTTCATTGTATTTACCCTGTGCTTTTAAATTGTTCGTTTAAATAATAAGCGCAATATGATTGATCCTAACGAAAAAATTAAACTCGTTGAATTAACAAAATATAATCCCAATGGGTAAATATATTTGCAGTTGCTACAAATGAAATTAAATCTATTCTCAAAGAAAACTGTCTCCAAATTCATCATACTGGGCAGTACAGCTATACCAATATTTATGCCAAGCCAATCGTTGATGTTCTTCCGGTTGTCAAAGACATTAGTTCAGTAAATTTGTTAAACCATTAAATCAAACTACATACAAAGTTGGTTCTTCACCATTTTACTATGCATTTACTCTAATTTTCATCGTTGCTCTCATTGGTATGACATTTTGTTCCAAATTTAATAATAGAAGTATGCTTAAAATAGACCGACGGCTCTGAAATCAGAATATGCTCGAACATTCTTTTTGATTGCAAAGAAATCAAGCTCAAGATAGGTCGTCGATTACTTGCATCTGAAATGAAAAGTGACAGCTCCCGCAAAAGTCACGCAAGGGATTTTTTATACTGGGTTAATGAGGATGTAAGTGTTTGATTTATCTGGTGGCCGAAGGTGGAATCGAACCACCGACACAAAGATTTTCAGTCTTCTGCTCTACCGACTGAGCTATTCGGCCAAATTGACGTTTTTTCGCGCGTATTACTTTTTTTTGTAAACTAGACCAGGTTTACATTTTCTCGTGCAGATTACGTTTTTTTTAAACCTGACGCCAGGTTGCGTATTAAAGCGTTTAGTTAAAGTTGAGTCAAGCGAATCATAAAATTTATTAGTCAATATGAGTACAAGACGGTATTTTAAAACACCTGGATAGAAGAGTGGGCATGAGTGCTGAAACGCATATCCTAGATGCTATTTCTCAGCTTTAAATTTATAATCAGTTGCTGTATGATTCCCGCCATAAATGATAGAATATTAACCAAATTAGGTCATGGGACTATTTTATGGCACGGGTTCCTACAGCAGCACATTGGCGTGACTCGGCACGCATACCGCGATTTTTTTTAATCGATGCGCGTGCCGCTTTCCCGTTACTCTTGTTTTTATTACATATTCGCGTTTGGAGCTTTGTATTGGCGTTAGTAGCCATGGCGTTTTTTGGCTTATTGGAACGCTATGGTTTTTCTGTTACGGTTTTTTTACGTTGGTTGCGCACCGTATTGGCTGGGCCGCGTAAGATGGCTATTCCATGGTGGAAGGAGTAAGACCCCATGGAATTAAAAAAAGCCTTACACTCCATTGCTAAAGCCTTACGGGTCAATTTTACTTTGAAGGGTAGGCCCATTACCTACGATGAGGTTTTTTCGGAGGTAGGATTGTTGCCTGCTATTGCCCGTCGTGCCGATCAGCTGTGCTCGCTTTGTTTAGGTTATGGAATTGGTGTTAGTTTTGATGAGATAGAACAATCGTTGCTAGGTGTGAAGGCAAATTTTGATGAGGTCACACCTAATATCTTACGCTATCTTTGTATTACAGATGTATTATGTGAGTTGATGCAAAATGGAGGCTCAACTGCACAAACCCCGCTTGATGAACTCATGTACGACTAGTACAACATTTAAAAGACAATCACCATGAATTATTCTATAGAATATTAGTTCAGTTTAGAAATATACTCACAGCAATTGGATTGCTGTCAAAGCGCTGCGAAAAGGAACAACCTTAGTCTATAAACATATATGAGGATTGCGGGTTGAGCAGCAACGCAGACAAAAACTAGTGCGAAGAGTATTAAAAAAAATAATTTTTTGGAATTTTTATAGAGGCCCGAATGTCGTTTCCCTTAATATCAGTTAAGAAAAATCCGTTAAGGTTAGCTATAGCGCAAGCTTATTATGCTGATGAAACGTCGTGCGTTAAACATTTATTGCAGCAAGCTGCTTTACCTCGTCAAGTGACCGAAAAAATTGCCCAACGTGCAGCTAAATTAATTGAGCAGATTCGAGCACAGCGTTTATCCAAAGGCGGCTTAGACGCGTTTTTATATGAATATGATTTATCCAGTGAAGAAGGTATTGCATTGATGTGTTTGGCAGAAGCACTATTACGTATACCGGACAGCGATACCATCGACGCTTTATTAAAAGATAAAATTACCAATGCCGATTGGGCTGCTCATCTCGGTCAAAGTGCTTCTTTTTTTGTTAATGCCAGTACCTGGGGCTTAGTGTTAACTGGGAAATTATTACAGTCGGATCAAACCAGTGGTTTTACGAATGCATTCCGCCGCTTTGTCGGTAAAACCAGTGCACCTATTATCCGTAAGGCAGTTAAACAAGCCATGCAGATGCTAGGTCGCCAATTTGTGATGGGTCAAGGAATTGATGAAGCCTTAAAACGGGCTAAAACTTATGAAACTAAAGGCTATCGTTTTTCTTATGATATGTTAGGTGAGGCGGCACGTACCGAGAAGGATGCTGAGCGCTATTTTCAAGCTTATCAAACCGCCATCATTGCCATTGGTAAAGCGGCATCAGGCAAATCACTGAATGATGCGCCGGGTATTTCAGTCAAGTTATCCGCGTTGCATCCGCGTTATGAGTTTGCTAAAAAAGAAGTTGTGGTTCCTTTTTTAATTAAGCAATTAAAAATATTAGCTTTAGCGGCGAAAGCCAATAACATTACGCTAACCGTCGATGCCGAAGAAGCGGATCGTTTGGATATTTCCTTAGATATTATCGGTGCGGTATTTTGTGATGCTGATTTAGCGGATTGGGAAGGATTTGGTTTGGCCGTGCAAGCTTATCAAAAACGCGCACCTTATGTGATCGATTGGTTGATTGATTTGGCTAAGCAACAAAATAAACGTTGGATGGTGCGCTTAATTAAAGGGGCTTATTGGGATACTGAAATTAAAAATGCCCAAATAAAAGGTTTACAAGCCTATCCAGTGTTTACGCGTAAAGCAGCAACCGATGTTTGTTTTGTGGCTTGTGCAAAAAAATTATTGGCCCATTCTGCGCAAATCTATCCGCAGTTTGCTACACATAATGCCTATACCTTAGCAACCGTACTCGAATTGGCGGGAAAGAATCGAGACTTCGAAATGCAATGTTTACATGGTATGGGATATACCTTGTACGATCATATCGTAGGCCCTAAGCAGCTTAACATTCCTTGCCGTGTTTATGCACCGGTTGGCGGGCATGAAGACCTGCTCGCTTATTTGGTGAGACGTTTGTTAGAAAATGGTGCCAATACTTCGTTTGTTAATCGAATTATTGATCCGAACATCCCTATCGAAGAAATGCTAGAAGATCCGGTGCAAAAATTATATCAATTGAATACGATTCCACATCCTAAAATTCCCCTACCGAGAGATATTTATGGACCCGGTCGGAAAAATTCTCGGGGTTTCGATTTTGCGGATAGTGAAACTTGGGAACCACTCGCTAGTCAAATAGAGAGTGCTGCTAAAAAAACTTACATCGCCGGACCGTTAATTAAAGGTGTTTTAGCAGCTGGCGAAAAAACACGTGCTATTAGCAATCCCGCCAATCCACAACAAATTGTTGGCCATGTCAGTTTGGCAAATAGTGAACAATTAGAGCAGGCAATAAGTAATGCTCATCACATGAACTTTACTTGGGCAAACACACCGATAGAGACACGTGCAGCTTGTTTAGAACGCGCGGCGGATCTCTTTGAACAACGCTTAAGTGAATTTATGGCTTTAGCCATCAAAGAGGGTGGTAAAACACTCAATGATGCACTCGCTGAAGTCAGAGAGGCGGTTGATTTTTGTCGTTATTACGCCATGCGCGCTCGCTTAGATTTAATGCCGCAATTATTACCGGGACCGACCGGTGAGGAAAATTGGTTAAGCTTCCAGGGCCGAGGGGTTATCGCCTGTATTAGTCCCTGGAATTTTCCTTTAGCTATCTTTATTGGCCAAGTGACAGCCGCTTTAGTGACGGGTAATACCGTGATTGCTAAGCCTGCCAGCCAAACCCCGTTAATCGCGGCCGCGGCCGTACAGCTTTTGCATGAAGCAGGAATTCCTGGCGATGTACTCCAGCTTTTACCTGCAAGCGGTGCGGTTATTGGGCCAAAAATAACCTTCGATCCGCGTATTAAGGGAATCGTATTTACGGGTTCAACTGAAACCGCACGTGAAATTAATCAAGGTTTAGCAAGTCGCGAGGGTGGGATTTTACCTTTTATTGCGGAGACCGGTGGACAGAATGCCATGATCGTTGATAGTTCAGCGCTTAAGGAACAAGTGGTAGTTGACGTATTGAATTCAGCTTTTGGTAGTGCTGGACAACGTTGTTCTGCGTTACGTGTATTGTTTGTACAAGAGGAAATGGCAGATTCGTTAATTGAAATGCTGTGTGGTGCGATGGCCGAACTTAAATTAGGTGATCCTAGCGAGCTATTTACCGATGTCGGTCCGGTGATCGATAGTGCGGCCAAGCAAACTTTACAGGAACATTTTGATCGCATGTCGAAAGAAGCTAAATTGCTCTATCAATGCAAGCTACCGAATGGATTGGATCTAACGAATTTCTTTGCGCCTAGTCTGTTTGAATTACCGAGTTTAGATCTTTTAAAACGTGAAGTTTTTGGTCCTATCTTACATCTTATTCGTTATGCGGCGAAAGATCGTGAACAGGTGATCCACGCTATCAATCATACCGGATATGGTTTGACCTTAGGGATACAAAGTCGAATTCAACATACCGTCGAGTCGATTTCACGTCAGGTTCACGTCGGAAATCAATATGTTAACCGTTCTATGATAGGCGCGGTAGTAGGCGTACAACCTTTTGGTGGCGAGGGTCTTTCTGGAACGGGACCTAAAGCAGGCGGGCCGCATTATTTACCTCGTCTATGTTTAGAACGCTCATTGTCCATCAATACGACGGCGGCTGGAGGTAATGCCTCTTTGCTTTGCCTGGAGGAATAGCGGAATAATGGACCATAGTTTTGTTTTTTCTATTTTTATCATTTTTACCGGCGCTGCCGTATTAGCGACGATAGCCCTATATACTCGTCAATCTTTACTAGTAGCTTATATTTTATTAGGTTTGATCTTAGGTCCTAGTTGTCTGAAGTTAGTACCTAACATAGGTTTGGCACGCGGCATTGGCGATGTCGGCATTATCTTTTTGTTATTTTTAGTGGGTCTGGATCTAACACCACAAGAATTTTATCGAAGCTTACGTAAAACCGCTTTAGTGACGTTGGTATTCAGTGCGTTATTTACTACCATAGGTTTTGCCGTCGGTTATCTATTTAGTTTTACGCTCTTAGAAAGCCTATTAATCGGTGCCAGTCTAATCTTTTCCAGTACCATTATCGGTCTTAAATTATTGCCGACCTTAGCGTTGCATCATAAGCCACTCGGCGAAACCATGATCAGCGTATTGTTGCTGCAAGACTTATTAGCGATAGGTATGCTGTTGTTTGTGCATGGTGCACATTTAACCGGTTCTAAATTAGCTGATCTCGGTTTAACCTTGATTACTTTCCCTACCTTGCTCGGTTTTGCTTTTGTGGTACAACGTTATTTCATTAGTAAATTATTTATTCGTTTTGACAGGGTACAAGAATATCTTTTTTTAGTCGCTTTAGGTTGGTGTTTAGGATTAGCGGAATTATCCCGCGCACTCGGTCTGTCCGCAGAAATAGGTGCTTTTTTAGCCGGTGTATCGATAGCAGAAGGACCAATTGCGGTTTTCATTGCTGATAATTTGAAACCACTGCGTGATTTTTGTTTAATTATGTTTTTCTTTGCCATTGGCGCAAGTTTTGATTTACGTTATTTACCGATGGTCTTTGTACCCGCCTTCTTATTAGCCGGACTGGTGCTGTTAATTAAACCTTGGTTGTTTCAAGTATTATTGCAGATGTCAGGTGAAAAAAAAGTTATAGCGCGAGAAGTCGGTGTGCGTTTAGGGCAAGCCAGTGAGTTCTCTCTATTAATTGCTTATCTAGCCGCTGAATCTACACCTGCCTTAATTGGTGATAAAGCAAACTATCTGATCCAAGCGGTCACTATTTTGACATTTGTGGGTTCATCTTATTGGGTGGTATTACGTTATCCTACACCTTTGGCCTTGAATGAAAAGATGCGAGTAGACTAAACTAAGGTTTTTCAATATATACTCATATTTTGGTTTCAGCCTTAGCAAAGCATTTTCGTCACGAGCACGAAAAATATTAATCGTCATTGCGAGCACCGTAGGTGCGTGGCAATCCATGGATGGCTACAACGCTTCGGCCTCGCCATGACGGACGTATTAATTTTTGTACTGTGCTGAGATAATATATACTCTGCTGTGCGAAGAGTAAAAATCGAACGAATAATAATTTTTAAATATTAGGGCTGGATGCCCGGAGGAATATCATGACATTTATTACACTGTTATTGTGCTTAGGACTGGAACGTTTCTTACATCGAGGTAATTTTTTAGCTCGTTTTAATTGGTTTGAGCAATATGTCAGCAAGATTAACGACGTCACTAAAAATAAAACTTGGGCACAGCAATATTTTATTCCTTTAATACTAGTGGTATTACCTATCGTTATACCCGTGGCAGTAGTTTATTTTTTAAGTGCTGCTTTTATTCAAGGCTTATTAGCTTTTTTAATTGGCGCTGTGGTGCTTTTTTATTGCTTGGGTCCTATCAATATTTTTGATACTAAGAAAATATACCCACAGCAATGGAGTTTTGGTCAAGGCGCCGAGAAAACGAGCAACCGGAATGTATCTAATAAACATGAGGATGGCGAGTTGAGCGGCAACGCCGACAAAAACTCAAGTGCGAAGGGTATACATCAGCCGATATTTTGGCAAGCTAATGAATCCTTGTTTGCTGTGATTTTTTGGATGGCTTTATTAGGTCCCATCGCAGCATTAATTTATCGTTTAGTTGAACGTTCTGCTCACATTCATGCCAGTTATCCCGCTTTGGGGAAGTCGGCACAACAAATTCGAGCGTTACTGGATTGGTTGCCGGTGCGGTTATTTTCAATATTGTTCGCCTTAGCGGGTAATTTTGTGCAAACCAGCCAATTTTGTTTAGATTATTTGCTAAGAGATGTTTCATTTAATCGCGAACTGATTGAAAAAAGTGGACGTATCGCATTAGGACTTGATGAAACTACTGAGTTTACCGATGAGAACTATGGCTCTGCTTTAAAACTCATAGACCGTGATTTAGTCCTGTTTTTAATTATCGTATTCGCCGTGACACTGGGTGTGCTGTTATAATTGGCTCACTAAATAATTAGCTTAAATAACAATCAATCAATAGAAGAATTTCTAAAGGTAAGCCTCCTATGACACAGCAAACCCCTTATTTAGATAAGGATCCGCTTGAAACCAAAGAGTGGATAGATGCACTTTTATCTGTTTTAAAGATGGAAGGTGCAGATAGGGCACAATTCCTTATTCAACAACTGATCAATAAGGCGCGTCAACGGGGTTTAGATATAACGGCTGGTCTACACACACCTTATGTGAATACCATTCCTGTCGAATTAGAACCGGCTTTTCCTGGGGATGAAAAGTTAGAAAAACGGATTGCCGCCTTAATTCGTTGGAATGCGGTGATGATGGTATTACAAGCCGGGAAAGTTTCTTCAGAGTTAGGTGGTCACATAGCGACCTATGCTTCGGCGGCGACGCTGTATGAAGTGGGTTTTAATCATTTTTTTCATGCCGCTAATGAAGGGCATCCTGGCGATTTATTGTACATCCAGGGACATTCTTCACCGGGTATTTATGCGCGAGCATTTTTAGAAGGACGCCTCACAAAAGAACAACTAGCGCATTTTCGCCAAGAAATCGGCGGTAAAGGTCTTTCTTCTTATCCTCATCCCTGGCTAATGCCAGAATTTTGGCAATTCCCTACGGTTTCTATGGGATTAGGTCCCATGCAGGCCATTTATCAAGCGCGTTTTTTGAAATATTTACAAAATCGTGGCCTTTTGGACAGTAAGGATAGAAAAGTATGGATGTTTTGTGGCGATGGAGAAATGGATGAACCGGAATCGCTGGGTGCACTTTGTATTGCCGCACGGGAAAAATTGGATAATCTGATTTTTGTTATTAATTGTAATCTACAACGACTGGATGGACCGGTACGTGGCAATGGCAAGATAGTCCAAGAGTTAGAAGGCGTGTTTCGCGGTTCCGGTTGGAACGTGAATAAAGTTTTATGGGGCAGTGCTTGGGATCCATTATTTAAAAAAGATAAGCAAGGCTTGCTACCGCAATTAATGATGGAAACCATAGATGGTGAATATCAAAATTTCCGTGCTAAAGATGGTGCTTATATTCGCGAACATTTTTTTGCAAAATATCCAGAATTAAAAGCGATGGTTGCCGACATGACTGACGAGCAACTATGGCTTTTAAAGCGCGGTGGTCATGATATTAAAAAAGTCTATGCCTCTTATAAAGCCGCCGTTGAACATAAAGGTCAACCTACGGTTATCTTAGCAAAAACCATTAAAGGTTATGGTATGGGCACGGCGGGCGAAGGGCAAAATATCACGCATCAACAAAAAAAGATGACGCAAGAACAATTACTGGCGTTTCGCGATCGTTTTAAACTCTCGATGAGCGATGCTGAAGTTGAAAATTTAAGTTTTTATCTCCCCGATGAAAAAAGTCTAGAAATTAAGTATTTAAAAGAACAGCGTAAAAAACTGGGCGGTTATTTACCCGCGCGTCGTACACGGTCTGATGAAAGTTTAGCAGCGCCGCCATTAAGCAATTTTGACAATATATTGCAAGGATCTAAAGGACGCGAAATCTCTACAACGATGATCTTTGTGGAAGTTTTGCGACATTTACTAAAAGATAAAACCTTAGGCCCGCGTATTGTGCCGATAGTACCCGATGAGTCACGTACGTTTGGTATGGAAGGATTATTCCGTCAGATCGGTATTTATTCTCCCGTGGGCCAACTTTATGATCCGGTCGACGCGGGTCAATTGATGTATTACCGTGAAGATAAGAAAGGCCAATTATTAGAAGAAGGAATTAATGAAGGCGGTGCATTTTGTTCATGGATGGCAGCTGCGACTTCTTATAGTACGAATAATTTAAGCATGATTCCTTTTTACATTTATTATTCGATGTTTGGTTATCAACGCGTAGGCGATTTTGTTTGGGCGGCAGGTGATATGCAAGCGCGAGGATTTGTTTTAGGCGCAACCGCAGGTAGAACAACCTTAGCCGGCGAAGGTTTACAACATCAAGACGGACATAATCTATTATTTTTTTCGGTAGTGCCTAATTGTGTGGCTTATGATCCGTGTTTTGGTTATGAATTAGCGGTGATTATTCAAGATGGCTTGCGGCGCATGATGCAAGAGCAAGAAAATGTATTTTATTATCTGACCTTAATGAATGAAAACTATGCGCATCCTGCCTTAAGCGAGGTTAATAAAGAAGGCATCCTTAAGGGGATGTATTGTTTATCCGAAACTAAACCGAGTAAACGACACGTACAATTATTAGGTTCAGGCACGATATTAAATGAAGTGATAGCCGCTGCGGAATTATTAAAAACAGATTTTGGCGTGACCGCGGATATTTGGAGTGTGACAAGTTTTTCAGAATTACGTAAACAAGCGTTGAATGTTGAGCGACAAAATTTATTAAATTCTGATAAAACCGAGCAACAAAGTTATGTGTCACAATGTTTACAGAATCGATTAGGCCCGGTGATTGCAGCCACTGATTATATCCGTTTAAATGCCGACCAAATTCGCGGATTTGTTAAAGCGCCTTATGTGGTGCTTGGAACTGATGGTTACGGACGTAGCGATACGCGCGAGCAATTACGTCAGTTTTTTGAAGTGAATCGCCATTATGTCGTCATCGCTAGTTTACATGCCTTAATGACGGAAGGTTTAGTGAGTGCGGCCGAGATCGAACAAGCATTTAAAAAGTATGCTATCGATCCTAAAAAACCTAACCCTTTTACCATTTAACTTTGTATGAATATACTCGCAGCAATTGGGTTTTTGGCAAGGCGCCGCGAGAATGAAGCGACCGGAATGTATTGAGTATACATGAGGATTGCGAATTGAGCGGCAACACAGCCAAAAATTCAAGTGCGAAGAGTATCGAGGAGAAAACGTTTGTCTAGTTTAAAAGAAATCTATGTTCCAGATTTAGGTAATGTGGCCGCGGCGGCTATTATTGAAATCCCCGTTAAAGTGGGCCAAGTTATCGATGTAGAAGATGCCTTAATTACGTTAGAAAGTGATAAGGCATCGATGGATATTCCTTCGCCTTTAGCCGGAAAGCTGAAAGAATTAAAAGTTAAAGTGGGTGATAAAGTTTCTAAAGGTGATTTGATTGCTATTTTAGAAACAGAAGAATCTAGTACTTCTGATGAAAAATCACAGACTACTTCTGCTGCTCCAGCCAGCACAGAAAAAATATCCATCCCAGATGCAAGCACTGCCACGGCTGCGCCAGAATTAACCAAGGTAGAAATTTCTTCTCGGTCAGCAGAATTGAAAGAGGAAGGTGATGAAGACAATGACGAAGAACAAGAAGATGTCCATGCCGGGCCTGGTGTTCGACGTTTAGCACGAGAGTTTGGACTCGATTTGAATAAAATTAGCGGTAGCGGACAAAAAGGTCGCATCATTAAGGAAGATTTACAAAAATTTGTTAAAGCACATCTCAGTCAAAGTGCTCATGGCCAAATGGGTTTACCCTCGGCGCCGGAGATTGATTTTAGCCAATTTGGTAAAACAGAAAAACAGGCTTTATCTCGGATTAAAAAATTAACCGCGCAATATCTACATCGTAATTGGTTGTTGGTGCCGCACGTCACACAATTTAACGACGCGGATATTACTGAGCTGGAAGTTTTTCGCAAAGCACAAGCAGGGTTTGCTGCTAAGCAAAATATTAAATTAACACCATTAGTGTTTATTATGAAGGCGGTGGTAACCAGTTTAAAAGCGTTTCCATCGTTTAATGCTTCTTTGTCGGCTGACGGCGAGGAACTAATCCTGAAAAAATATTATCATATCGGTATTGCCGTCGATACGCCTGAAGGTTTAGTGGTTCCGGTGATACGCGATGTAGATAAAAAAAGTCTTTTAGAATTAGCGCAAGAATTGGGAACGGTGAGTCAAAAAGCGCGCGCCAAACAACTGACAGGCGCTGATTTACAAGGCAGCTCGTTTACCATCTCAAGTTTAGGTGGCATCGGCGGCACGGCATTTACGCCTATCGTGAATGTACCGGATGTCGCTATTTTAGGTGTATCCAAAGCGCAGTTTAAACCCATTTATCAAGACGGTGAGTTCGTTCCGCGCTTAATGTTACCTTTATCTTTATCGTATGATCACCGTGTCATCGATGGTGCGGAAGGAGCACGTTTTATTATGCATTTGACGGGTTGTTTATCCGATATTCGCCGTTGGTTACTATAGGCTCAACGAGTGGTACGTTTATTTATATAAAATTATTGAGGAAACTATGGCTGAATTAGAAATTAAAAAAACCGAAGTACTCGTCTTAGGTAGCGGGCCAGGAGGTTATAGTGCAGCGTTTCGCGCCGCCGATCTAGGCAAAAAAGTGATATTAGTAGAAAGAGAATCGACGTTAGGTGGGGTTTGTTTAAATGTTGGATGTATTCCCTCTAAGGCATTATTACATGCTGCTAAAGTGATAGAAGATGCTAGCGCCATGGCGGAGTTTGGCGTGAGTTTTGGTAAACCTAAAATTGATATCAAACAGTTACGTACCTGGAAAGACGGTATAGTGAAAAAATTAACCGGCGGCTTATCCATGCTGGCTAAACAACGTAAAGTTGAATGCATCGTTGGTGAAGGAAAATTTACCGGTAAAAATGAGTTAACGGTTGGCAAACAAAAAATTATTTTCGAGCAAGCGATCATTGCCGTGGGTTCACAACCGATACGCTTGCCTTTTTTACCGGATGATCCGCGGATTTTCGATTCAACTGGCGCGCTCGAATTAAACGAAGTCAAAGGTAGTCTCTTGGTGCTAGGTGGTGGCATTATCGGTATGGAAATGGCCACGGTTTATCATGCGCTGGGCAGTGAAATTACTGTAGTAGAAGCGGGTGAAATGATTATTAATGGCGCTGATAAAGATATAGTCATGCCTCTCTATAAGCGCTTGCAAAAACATTACAAGTTCTTATTAAAAACTAAAGTAACCAAAGTCGAAGCTAAGAAAGATGGACTTTGGGTTAGCTTTGCAGGTGAGGGAGATGCTAAACCACAACGATTTGATCGAATTTTGTCTGCTGTAGGGCGTAAACCGAATGGCAAACTCATCGGTGCTGAAGCGTTAGGTATCAACGTCACCGAACAAGGTTTTATTCCGGTCGATAAACAACTGAGAACCAACATTCCACATATCTTTGCTATCGGTGATGTTATTGGTAATCCTATGTTGGCACATAAAGCGGTAGCTGAAGGCCGTGTTGCAGCCGAAGTGATCGCGGGTAAAAAACACTTTTTCGAACCGCGTTGCATTCCTTCTGTGGCTTATACCGATCCGGAAATTGCTTGGGTTGGCTTAACGGAAATTGTTGCTAAAGAAGAAAAAACTCCCTATGGAAAAGCCATTTTTCCATGGAGAGCTAGTGGCCGCTCTTTAGGGCAAGGGCGCGATGAAGGTCTGACCAAATTGTTATTTGATCCTAAAACCCAGCGTATTTTAGGGGCAGGCATAGTCGGCCCTAATGCTGGAGAATTGATTGCTGAAATGGCATTAGCTATAGAAATGGGTTGTGAAGCCGAAGATATTGCGTTGACGATACACCCACATCCGACACTCTCTGAGACGGTGATGTTAGCCAGTGAAATCTTTGAGGGGACGATTACTGATTTGTATATGCCCAAGGAAAAAACAGATTAATTTGAGTCCTGGATTGCCACGCGCCTGCGGCGCTCGCAATGACGATTATTTTACGGTGCTCGCAGTGACGGTTATTTACGTGCTCGCGGTGATGACTAGATTAATGTCATGGCGAGCGCTTGAAAAAAATAATATATTATTTTTTTATTTGAGTATAAAATGACGGCGCTATTGGTTATTTAAGGAAGAAAAATGCCAAATAATAAAACCAGCTCAGAAACATCCACTATTGAAGGCAAATGCCGAGTTTGCTTAATAAGAACCCTTACCGATCCAGACTTACATGACCGCCTGAAAAAACAAGAAAATAATTGGCCAAGGTACCTATCGCAGTCATTTTCGAGTATTTTTTCCGTTAATACTTCTGCTTCATTAGACAAAGTATTTTTAGATTCTGAGCAAGAGCATACACAGCAAGAAAGGGAAGAGCAGGTATCGATGCCACCCACTCCTTATCCTACACCTAATTCTTCCAACGCTAGCATTCCAAGATTTTATATTTCATCGTCTTCGTCATCTGAAATTGTTGATATTGATAATGGAGAAACTTCAACCAGGCGCTACACTTTTTAGTTGGCATTCTTATAAAAGGAATAAACTTTTTGGTGCGTAAATAATAGCACTGCATTTTAAATGAAATGTTTTAGGGAAAAAAATGCCAAACAATGAAAATAATTACCGCATTAAATTAGAATTTGTCGCCTTTTTAAAAGGCTTGCCCGGATTCAGAATAATCGACTGCGAAGCGGCCGATTTTGTCACTGTAACGCTTAATCAATCTCTGCAACAGAATTCTTTAGCTTATTTTTCTAGATCGTGTTGTCGATTGCCTCGTTATACTCAACATTCCATCATTGAGTCCTTATTTGAAGAATTAGAAAAAGATCTCATCGATCGAGAAGAGCTAATGAGTATTGGCAGGATACTTAGACAGTATTTGCGTTTATTAAAACAAATAGATACGGAGCGTACTTATTATACAGTGACGCCGGGGATGATGACGGGACTTTTTATTGTTTTACATCTTATGCAAGTATTTTTTCCTGCCAACACCGCATTAATTTATTGTAGTTTAGTCGCTGATCTTTATGCCTTAGGTTTTTGGATATTTTCAGTGTGGTCATTGATCCGACATGAACAAAACTTAACTGCTCTAGAAGATAAGCTCAAGGAAAAAATAAGCTTTCTGAGATCACTTTCTTCAAGTTTACCGCCAATGGCTGAATATTTTTATGGATCTGCTGAATCCATACCTCCTCCTTATGAGAATGTACAAGAGGATATATTATTGGAAGATTCCATGAGTGGTGTTGAAAGATATGCAATGCCTACTGTATTTCCAAGGGTTTCGAATTTTTTTTATCTTACGCTTAATAATGATTGCAATGATAGTAATAATGAGACTGATCCAAGAGAAAAAAGATGTTATTCTATTTAACAGGAATTTCGAAAGTGGCGGAAATCTTCATTCCAAGCATGTAAAATAATTGTCATTGCGAGTGGGTAGAATAGATCTTCAGCGAGTGGGTAGAATATAGATCGTCATTGCGAGCACACAGAATATTGACGTCATTGCGAGCGCGGAGCGCGCGGCAATCTAATGCAAGGAGGAAAGCATGAAAACTTATCGGATAAAACACCAATTTGCACCTTTTTTAATGGGGTTGCAGGGTGTGTATATGACTCATTCGGAATGTTGGGACTATGTGAATGTCAATGTTTTTGATAGTCAAACGCTAAGCAATGTAGGTGT
>CANJLU010000026.1 GCA_947475085.1 Coxiellaceae bacterium | reverse complement strand
TAATTTCCATCTTGATTTAATTTTTTATCTTCTGGTTCAAGATCGGTCAATTGAGTTTCTTGATTTAAAAGCGCAAGATAACCCGCATATCCGATTTTACGTAAGGAATTGGAAAGTAATGCAGTTAAGTTAATAAGTCCTTGGCGTGAACTTTGTTGATGTAGAAAGGCTTTAAATTCAATAAAATTGAGTGCAGGATTTTTTAACAGTTTTTTGAGAGGGCAGGAAAGTAGATTGTTTAATACCTTTTTCCTAAAGTCTTCAAATAAATTACTATCTAAAGTGAGTTGATCTCGAGTAATAGCATCAATTAATCCGCAAGCAAAGGCATAAAGCCCGCAATTTCCATCGGCAACCGGCGATATTACCCAATAAAAATTATTATCGATAATGCAAGAAAGGTTTTTTCTATAGTCATTATCCCTAAGACTCAGCATAACAAAATCAATAGTATTATTGTAGTCTCTATATCCTCAGGGTTTGAATAATATTTTATTTTATTAAATTTAACAATGTTTGTAATGCAAATTCTACTGCTGCATAACGAATAATTAATCGATCACCGGTATAATGCTGGCATTCGGTTTTGCTAAAAGCATTTTTACTCACCCAAGCTGTCCATATCGTACCTACTGGCAATTGTTCTGTGCCACCATCAGGCCCTGCGATGCCGGTAATGGCAATGCTGACGCTGGCTGGACTTTTGTTTAAGGCACCCATAGCCATTGCGAGTACGACTTCCTCACTCACAGGTCCGTATCGCTTTATGAGTGATTCGTCTACTCCTAGTATTTGCTGTTTAGACAAATTAGAGTAAGTAATGAATCCACGTTCAAACCACGTTGAAGCGCCAGGAACACTGGTAATGGTTTGTGCTAATTGTCCTCCTGTGCATGATTCAGCGGTTACTAGCTGTAACTTCTGTTGTTTGAGTTTATCGCCTAACTTTTTTGCATCGCAATGCACTTGGGATAATGGGTGGCTCATCAGTTGTTTAGCTTCCTATAATGGCTTCCTATTTAAGAGTATAACGGCTGGTGTAAAAAAAGGTTATTGTAAACGCATGGCATTTACGGCAACATAGCCTCTTATTAGAGATGTGATAGAGTTAATTGCTAGGTAATTTATGGCCAAAGAAGATCAGATAGTGATGGAAGGTACAGTCATTGAGACCTTACCAAATACCTTATTTAAGGTGGAATTAGAAAATGGGCATGTTATTAATGCCCATATATCCGGACGTATGCGAAAAAGTTATATCCGAGTCCTTACCGGCGATAAGGTGAAAGTCGAAATGACACCGTATGATCTAAGCAAGGGTCGTATCATATTTCGCGGTAAAGGCTCCGAGCCAGATAAGTCTAAGCCGCCTCCTGCTGCTGCTGGTTAGCTGATAGGCGCTTGAGTTAGATTTTTATTTTGTTCTTCAGGGGGAATAATAATTCCTCTTTTTTCCGAAATAATTAATTGTAACTCATCGCTGCTACACGTTAATATTAAATGACCACCGTGTACTAAACGTCCAAAGAGTAATTCATCCGCTATCGGCTTTTTGATTCGCTCTTGTATGAGGCGCATCATGGGACGTGCCCCCATGCTTCTATCATAACCATGTTTAGCTAACCAGATACGGGCAGGTTTTTCGACCTGCATGCTAACGTGTTTCTTTTCGAGTTGTGCTTCTAACTCGAGTAAGTATTTGTCAACTACTTGAGAAACGATGTTTGCATTTAAATAATTAAAGTAAATAGTGGCATCCAAACGATTACGAAATTCAGGAGAAAATACGCGTTTGATAGCTTCTGAATTTTCAGCATGATTCAAACTAGGTGTAAAACCTATCTCTTGACGACTAAACTGTTCAGCTCCTGCATTACTGGTCATGACTAAAATAATGTGACTAAAATCGGTTTTTCGACCATTCGTATCGGTTAAGTTACCGTTATCCATCACTTGCAATAAAAGATTAAAAATATCCGGATGAGCTTTTTCAATTTCATCTAACAATAAAACGGCATGTGGATGTTTAGTCACTGCTTCGGTTAATAAGCCACCTTGATCATAACCAATATATCCTGGAGGAGCTCCGATTAGACGAGACACACTATGTCTTTCCATATATTCAGACATATCGAAACGTAGTAGTTCGATGCCCATGAGTTCTGCGAGTTGACGTGTAACCTCGGTTTTCCCCACACCCGTTGGTCCGGCGAAAAGAAAAGATCCTATAGTTTTATTGGTTTCTCTTAAACCAGAACGTGTCAATTTCATCGCAGCGCAAAGATTTTCGATGGCTATATCTTGGCCGAATACGAGAGCTTTTAATTTTGCTTCTAAGTGACGTAAACGACTCTTATCTGAGGCAGAAACATTTCGCGTGGGTATGCGTACCATCTTAGCGACAATGGCTTCGATTTCATGGATACCGATGATATGTTTTCTTTTATGGCTAGGTCGTAAGGCCTGATAGGCGCCAGCTTCGTCAACAATGTCAATCGCTTTATCGGGTAAGAATCGATCCGGTAAATAACGTGCGGCAAGCTCGACGCTAGCACGTAAGGCTGTCATACGATATTTGACGTGGTGATGTTCTTCCAGTCTATCGCGTAATCCGCGTAAAATGGCAATAGTTTCTTCTAAATTAGGTTCAGGAACATCGATTTTTTGGAAACGTCTTGCTAAAGCACGATCTTTTTCAAAAATGCTACGATATTCTTGGTAAGTGGTAGCACCGATGCATTTTAATTCGCCGGTCGTGAGTAACGGTTTAATTAAGTTAGAAGCATCCATCACACCGCCTGAGGCAGCACCCGCACCAATGACAACATGAATCTCATCAATGAAGAGTACGGATTGAGGTTCTTGTTTAAGTTGTGCTAATAAAGCCTTAAATCTTTTTTCAAAATCCCCTCGATATTTGGTTCCAGCTAATAAACTACCTAGGTCTAAAGAATATATGGTGCTGTTAGCGAGAACAGAGGGAACCTTTTTTTCAATAATGGCTTTAGCGAGTCCTTCCACAATTGCCGTTTTACCGACGCCGGCTTCACCGACTAATAAAGGATTATTTTTACGACGGCGGCAAAGAATTTGAATCACGCGCGCTAATTCTTCTTCACGACCAATTAAAGGATCAATTTTTCCAAGACGCGCTTTGCTATTTAAATTAATGGCATAAAGCTCTAATGGACTATTTCCAGGGCCCTCGATAGTGACTTCTTCTTCAGTCACAAACTGATTTAATTTAGGCTCCAAATTATCTTGTAATTTAGGCAGTCCTTGAGATATGTAATTCGATACATCGGAGCGCGTCACATTTTCGCGACGCAAAAAATAAATAGCTTGGCTATCTTGCTCTCCAAAAATAGCAGCTAAAATATTAACGCCATGTACTTGGGTTTTTCCACTGGACTGTACTTGAAAAATGGCGCGTTGCAAAACCCGTTGAAAACCTAATGTAGGTTGTATATCGAGATTAGGATCAGCCGAAGGAAACAAAGGTGTGGTTGCTGCAATAAAATTACTTATCTCGTTCTTAAGCCGATTTAAATTCGCTCCGCATGCTTTTAATGCAGCAACGGCGGAAGGTTCATCTAAAAGTGCTAACAATAGATGTTCAACCGTTAAATATTCATAACGTTTTTCACGAGCTTGTTTAAATATTGAATTTAAACTAACTTCAAGCTCTTTGCTAAACATGGTAGCCCTCCTTTTCGAATTGTATAAAATCCGTGACTTCCCGCATAAAGGCGAGTTTCACTGTTGTTATACAAGCTGGGTAGTCCATGTTGAAAAAATTATTTCCCTTTATTTTTAAGCCTAGTCGAAATTTAAGGATTTGCGAGTTTGCGTAATTTTAAGCCTTTTGAATACAGGAAAAGGGAATAGCGTATTTTTTAAATAGTTTGCTAGCGCTTTTGTAGTAAGGAAGAGCACTCAGACGGATGATTTTAAGAGGAAAATTGAAATTTTCCTCTTAACTTAGTAAAGGATTATAAAATGATAATTTTTATGATGCAGTAGCCGAGGCAAGTGTTTGTTTATTGCACATATGATCGACAATAGCTTGAGCAAAATCAGAGCAACTTACTTCTTTGGCATCGTTCATTAAACGGGCAAAGTCATAGGTCACGGTTTTTGCTAGGATAGCGCCTTCCACACCGGTAATGATGTGATCGGCTGCTTCATTCCACCCCAAATGCCGTAACATCATTTCTGCGGATAGGGTCAACGATCCGGGATTGACCTTATTTTGTCCGGCATATTTGGGTGCTGTGCCATGAGTTGCTTCAAACATGGCCACTTTGTCACTCAGATTTGCGCCAGGGGCAATGCCGATGCCGCCGACCTGTGCGGCTAAAGCATCTGAAATATAATCACCATTCAAATTTAATGTTGCAATTACGCTATATTCGGCGGGACGGAGTAGAATTTGTTGTAAGAAGGCATCGGCAATGAAATCTTTAATAATGATTTCTTTAGCAGTTTTCGGATTTTTTAAGCGCATCCATGGCCCGCCATCAAGCAACTCTGCACCAAATTGCGCTTTAGCCACTGCATAACCCCAATCTTTAAAGGCACCTTCGGTGAATTTCATGATATTGCCTTTATGCACTAAGGTTACCGAGGGCAAATCTTGGTCTATAGCATATTGAATTGCGCGTTTGACTAAACGTTGTGTGCCTTCTTTCGATACCGGTTTAATACCGATGCCACAATGCTCAGGAAAACGAATTTTTTTAACGCCCATGTCATGTTGTAAGAAAGCGATCAATTTTTTGGCTTCTTTACTGTCGGCTTCCCATTCGATTCCGGCATAAATATCTTCAGAGTTTTCCCGAAAGATGACCATGTTGGTTTTTTCCGGTTCACGAACCGGGCTAGGCACGCCTTTAAAATAACGGACTGGGCGTAGGCAAACATATAAATCTAGTTGTTGGCGCAATGCCACATTTAACGAACGAATACCTCCACCTACTGGCGTGGTGAGCGGCCCCTTGATCGAAACCACATAATCACGCACTGCAGCGAGTGTTTCTTCGGGCAACCAAACATCAGAACCGTAAATCTGTGTGGCTTTTTCTCCGGCATAGATTTCCATCCAAGCAATTCGACGTTTATCGCCATAAGCCTTGCTGACAGCGGCATCAACCACGAGTCGCATCGCTGGCGTGATATCAACACCGATACCATCACCTTCAATAAAAGGAATTATTGGTTGATTCGGCACATTTAAAGAATAATCTGAATTAACCGATATTTTTTCGCCGGAACTTGGAATCTGAATATGCTGGTAAGACATTACGCTCTCCGCTTTTTTTTGGGATAGAAAAATTTCGATCCAATTTTACAGGATTTTGTTTACTTGAGCGAGTTTACTTTGTTAATGTTAACGCAGTGATAAAGGCGAATAGACAAGTTTTCCTGATTTTCAACTTTTATAGCATTGTTTTCCGGGCATGATAAGTTTTTAAAGAAAGTTCGAGTGTCTCGAATAGGTAAAACAAGTTTTTTATCACTAACTACTGGTTTATCGAAGGTAGTTTTTTCATTAGTGGATGCGATAGAAGCTAATTTTTTTATGCTTAATGTAAGTATATTTATGCATTGCTTTGCTTTATCTTTTTCTTTTAAAAGATTAGTCTGAGTATAAAAATTTGAGGAATTTAAAAATTGCTTTTTGGCTTTTTCTAAAAGTTCCAGTTTTTCAGAGTCAGCTGCATTCTTTTTTGAGTTGATTAAATCCATTATTATGGTTATTGCATAATTGTTGCAAGCGATAGCGCGACGTTCGTTAAATGATTTCTTATGGAAAGGATTGAGGATACCTTCAAGCTTATCGTTTATTCTCATTTGTGAGAACTCGTTTAATAAATGTTCACACTCTTTTTTCCATTGGGACTTTATTTTATGATGGGGGGCGATAGCAGGATCTATTTTTACTTTTTTAGCTGGCTTGATGTCATTGTCAAATGATTTTCTTTTACGCTGAGTTGGTTTGATCGCATCTGATGCTGCTATTTTTTGCGTTACTATAGGAAGTATGGATTGATCAACCACTTTAGGCAATTTATCCGATGTTTCCTTAGGAGTTTCTTTATAGGATGCGGTCCATGTTATTGCTGCATGTTTTAACGGGGGAGATGTTCTCCTTAAAACTACGACGAGTTCTTTAGAAGTAAAATGATTATTCTTGGATGAATTCTGTAATTTTTGTGCTGTTATTTCAAGTTCTTTTATGCGCTGCTCTGTTTGATCTGCGGATTTTGATAGATTAGCCTGTTTATAAAAATTAACGGCTTTTGCTAAAAACTTCATTGCAGCTTCTGCCTGATTTATCTGGCCATTTGCTTTATCTTCTAATTCTATTTTAGATTTTTCGACTAAAGTTTCTGCAAAATTATAATGACTATCTGCTAGAAGTCTTTTTTCCTTAGTTTTCCAGGTCTGTTCAAAATCATCGATATACTCTAGCAGTGTAACCGAGTTTTCATCTTTTGAATCTAAACTTACTTTTTTCGTTTGTAATTTTATGAAATCAATTCCAATAGCTAGAATCTTTTCGTTTAATTTAATTAGTTCCTCTTCTGTTTCTGGATCCAAATTTAAGGCATGCACATCAGAATAGAGCGTTGATATCCATGCTTCCAGATAAATTTTATTAATTAATGCTGTAGAATTTCCTTTTGATTCAATAATAGACTTAATTTTTTGGAAATTTTCCTTACAAAAGCTAAATTTTTCTATATTGGGGTTATTTTTATACATACGATATACGGTGTTATAATGCCCGTTGGCAACCGTCATAATTTCCGTTAAGTGTTTCTCTAGATCTTTTTCATTATTTGCATTTTTTGCACTAAGAAATGTATCTTCATGCATCAAAATCGACTGGGTATTTTTTGCGGGCATTTTTTGGTCTCAAGATTAATTTGTAATTTTTAAACTACTGTAATTAACTTTCCTTAACGCATTATTAAATTAAAGGTCAGCCTAATTCTGCTTTCAGAAAGCTAAAAAAATATGGATGTCATCAGTAATGAGAAATATTGTTAGGTTTTTAGCGTAAATCAGGGCATTTTTGGCAAGCTTTCGAATCCGTCTATTCGCCAATTTAGTTTGGATGAGTATATACTTTAGTTTAATGGGGTTATTGGGTTAAGAGATGATAGGTGATTTTTCTTTAGGCCAAAAAATAATACTTTGGGTGATACCCTTATTGTTTGCTATTACCGTCCATGAAACCGCACATGGCTGGGTAGCTTCAAAATGCGGCGATCCCACGGCTAAAGTATTGGGCCGTTTAACGCTGAATCCATTGAAGCATATTGACCCCATCGGCACCATTATTGTACCGGCCATTCTTTTTTTCCTGGGTGGGTTCGTATTTGGTTGGGCGAAACCGGTACCGGTTACTTGGCAAAATCTTAAAAACCCCAGACGTGATATGGCTTTAGTCGCCGCCGCGGGCCCTATGGCGAATCTCGCGATGGCTTTTTTGTGGGTGGGTATCGCCAAAATAGCGATGTTATTTGATAATGCGCCGATTATTTATATGGCCCAGATCGGCGTGTCGATTAATTTGGTATTAATGCTATTAAATCTAATTCCGATCCCACCTTTAGATGGTAGTCGCGTAGTGGCTAGTTTTTTGTCACCGGCGATGGCTTATCAGTTTAATAAATTAGAGGTGTATGGATTTTTTATTTTAGTGCTGTTATTAGCCAGTGGTGTTCTGGCCAGAATCTTAGGTCCGCTGTTGCAGGGGCTATTATCGGTTTTTTTTAGATTTTTTGGCTTATAACCATTACACTGGCGCTATGACTGAAAACCTACTTGCTACGACACCAGCCGATACGCCTATTGCCACTATACGTGGTCAACCCTTGGCCCAAATGCCTAGTGATCTGTATATTCCTCCTCAGGCCTTAGAAGTACTGCTAGAAGCCTTTACAGGACCTTTAGATCTGCTGCTCTATCTGATAAAAAAGCAAAATTTTGATATTTTGGATATTCCGGTTGCAGAAATAACGCGCCAATATATGCAATATATTGAGTTGATGCAGGTATTGGAAATTGAATTAGCCGCCGAATATCTGGTCATGGCGGCCATACTCACTGAAATTAAATCACGTCTGCTTTTGCCTAAGCCCGTCGAGGCGCAAACGAATGATGAGACCGATCCTCGGGCTGAATTAATACGTCGTTTACAAGAGTACGAAAGAACCAAACAAGCCGCGCAGACTTTAGAGCAATTGCCGCGTTTAGGACGCGATGTTTTTTTAGCGATGGCGGAAGCCGTTCTGCCGTCTGTTTCGGCAGAAAATCCCAGACAACTTCCGCCTTTGGCTTTAGAGGAGTTAGTGGAAGCTTTTCAAGCGGTTTTATCTAGGGCTGCTTTAAGAACGCATCATGCCATTGCCGAAGAACCGTTGTCGATTAAGGATCGTATGGCGCAAATTTTGCATAAAATAACCACGCAATCTCAGTTAAAATTTACTGAGCTGTTTAAACTCGATGAAGGTCGTATGGGTGTCGTAGTGACTTTTATGGCTTTGTTAGAATTATGGCGCCAATCCTTAGTTGAACTTTCGCAAGCCGACCCTTTTGGAGAGATTGAAGTGCGAGGAATCTAATGTTTCAAAATAAAACAATTATAATAACCGGTGGATCATCAGGAATTGGCGCAGCAACTGTCGCGTTATTCAGTGGTGCAGGAGCAACCGTTTACATACTCGATAAAAAAAAATTGGCAAATGTCGCATCTCAGTCGATTCATTACTTAGCGTGTGATGTTTCGAAAGCTGATCAAGTTAAATCAGCGATGCATACCATTCTTCAGAAAAACCCAACGATTGATTATCTTTTTTGTAATGCGGGTATACATTTATTTGCTAACATAGAAGAAAGTTCTGATGAAGCTATACAAAAAGTCTTTGCAACCAATTTAATGGGTACGATTTATTGTTTGCAGCAAGTATTACCTTGCATGAAACAGCAAGGATTCGGAACAATCGTTTTAATGGCTTCGGATCAAGCTTTTATCGCCAAAGAACAATGCGCCATTTATGGTGCAAGTAAAGCAGCTATTGCACAATTAGCTAAAAGTACGGCATTAGATTATGCCGCTTATGGAATTCGAGTTAATTGTGTTTGCCCCGGTACTATCGATACACCGATGTATCAAGCTGTTTTAGAAAATTTTCGGCAAAAAACAGGCGCAACACTTTCTTCTATTCAAGCACAAGTGGCTGAAAAATTACCGCTGAAGCGCGTAGGAAAACCTGAGGAAGTGGCGCAGCTGGTCGGTTTCTTATGTAGTGATTCCGCTTCGTTTATGACGGGTGCATTAGTTAATATTGATGGTGGCTACACCATACAATAAAATACTCTTCGCACTTGAATTCTTGTTACATCAATGGGGAATCTGTACGACTGCGGATTCGAGCAATCGGCCTAGATTATCGCTGGCTTTAGCCGCAAAATGTACCGTTCCTTCATGTGTAATCGGTTCATCACTGAGTCCAGCAGCCAGATTAGTTACTACTGAAATGACCGCTACTTTTAAACCACAATGTCTAGCCACTATCACTTCAGGAACCGTCGACATCCCTACTACATCAGCACCTAATTGTCGAAAAGCACGGATTTCTGCGGGAGTTTCAAAATTGGGTCCTAAAATACTAATGTAAATTCCTTCAATTAACGGAATAGAAAGTTTTTTTGCGGTTTGTTGAAGGGTAAGTCGTATGTCTTTATCGTAAGCTTCATCCATAGCGAAAAAACGTGGTCCAAATTCTTCATCATTAGGCCCAGCAAGAGGATTCATTGGATGAAAATTAATATGATCGGAAATTAAAACCAGTTGACCTAATTCCACATTTTTATGTAAAGATCCTACCGCATTTGTCATTAGCAAGGTATGGCAGCCCAAACATTTTAAGGTGCGGATAAATGTTTTAAAGTCTTTACCTTGCATCCCTTCATAGGGATGAACACGCCCTTGGCAACATACAACAGGTATTTTGTTGAGATAGCCAAGTATCATTTTTCCATGATGTCCTATTACGCTACTCACTGGAAAACCAGGAAGTTCAGCATAGGGAATTGAGATGCTGTCAGTAAGCTTATCGGCAATATCTGCTAAACCAGAGCCTAAAATAATTCCAATCTTAGGTTGGAAATCAGTTCGACGTTTCAAAATAGATTGAGCAAGCTGTTGTGGGGAAAAATGGGCTGTCATGAATCACCTTTTAGTGAGATAAACTCGTCTTTTATATGATTTTAATGAGGGTCACTATACCCCGGTGGAGGAGTGCTCGCTACTTCATCCGATCCAAATAAAAATTTTTCCATTTCTTTTTTCAAAAATTCACGTGCTTGAGGCTCGAATGTGCTTAAGCGATATTCGTTAATGAGCATAGTTTGATGGTTTACCCATTGTTGCCAAGCGGGTTTACTAATCGATTGATAAATGTGTTGACCTAATTCTCCGGGGTAAGGAAGATAATCAAGTCCTTCTGCTTGGGTATGTAGTTTAATGCAATAAATAGTTCGGCTCATAAATACTCTTCGCATTTGAATTGTTGTCTGTGTTGCCGCTCAACTCGCAATCCTCATGTATCTTGAATACAATCCGGTTGCTTCATTCTCGCGGCGCCTTGTCAAAAATCCAACTGCTGCGAGTATACTCTTCGCATTTGAATTGTTGTCTGTCACTTAACTTTGCGGTATTTGCCAAAAGCACCATTGCTATGAGTGTATGTGGCTTAATAATTTTCTGACTGGTGCGGCAAGACCTTTCGTGGCTAATTGTTGCTTGTTATACCAGACTAGGCGCTCAGATTCCATTAGTCGCGGGCACCATTGTTTTACAGGTATGACGACAGGCCTAATTTCCAGTTGAAAATGACTAAACGTATGTTTTAAAAAATGATATTTTTTGATAGGTTTCTCTATTTCACAATAATAGTGTTTTTTGCAAAATTTTTTCATATTTTCTGTTATTGAACATTCCGGCAAACTCCATAATCCCCCCCAAATTCCGAACGGCGGCCGTTTTTCTAGTAAAATTTCTTGCTGATCATTGATTAAGATTAGCATCTTGATTGTACGGCAAGGGATGGTTTCACGTGGTTTGGGTGAGGGGTAATCTGTAGTGTTATTTTCAATATAAGCTTGGCAATGGCTTTGTAAAGGGCATTCTGTACATTTGGGTTGCGTGCGTGTGCAAACGAGTGCGCCCAGATCCATCATCGCTTGCGTATATTCACCGATGTATTTATTTTTGGGCGTATAATGTTCCGCTAAAGCCCATAATTGTTTACTTACTGTGCTTAAACCAGACCAGCCTGAGATAGCATGAAACCGTGCCAATACTCGTTTTACATTCCCATCGAGTATAGTCGCAGGCTGGCTAAATGCTAAGGCAAGTATGGCGCCGGCTGTTGATCGGCCGATGCCAGGTAGGTTTTGTAGTAACAATAAATCTTGTGGAAATTTTCCTGAATATTCTTTTTCAATGGATTGCGCACAGCGGTGTAAATTGCGAGCCCGAGCATAATAACCTAAGCCTGCCCAAAGCATAATAACCTCATCGATATCTGCTTTAGCGAGTGAGAAAAGTGTGGGAAAATGTTGAACAAAACGTTCAAAATAAGGAATCACTGTGGCAACTTGGGTCTGTTGCAGCATGATTTCCGAAAGCCAAATAAGATAGGGTGATTTTGCTTGCTGCCAGGGGAGATGTTTGCGGCCCGAGCTACTGAACCAGGTTAATATTTTTTGTTGAAATTGTTTAGCTGTTAGTGTCACGGGACGCTTTATAACAAATTAGTTACTGATGTTTTGCTTTAGTAATTAATGAAATAGTTTGTTTAAATCTAATTTTTTTAATGTATCGCCTAATTTCCCTTTGAGTTTTTCTTTGATGATGTCCACACTGAGTTGATCCAGAATGGGACTGATAGAAATGTGTTCTAAAGGTCCTGAGATCCGAATCGGTATGGCAATTCCTTCAGGGCTACCGTCGGCTAAAATCGGTTGGGCTTGTAATTCATAATTGATTTGTTGCAATGGTAAATTCAACAAGCCTTTACCATTGACACGCAAACGACCGCTGCTAATGATTAAATCATTGTTACTGACGATACCCTGATTAATATTAAAACTACCATTAAATTTATCGAATGGTGTATCCGAACCTGTGTTCTTAGGCGTGACTTCGTGTTTAAGTAGTGCTTTTCCTAATGCTATCCAATAGGATAAATTAATTCCTTTTAGTGCACCTTGATCTAAATTAAAGTGGCCTTGTCCGCTTAAATTTTTTATGAGTGCATCAGTGGTATTACCGGTCGTGGTTACATTAAGGTTCAATGTCGCTAAACCGGCTAATTGTATCTGACTTTTATTAATTAGATCTTGCAACAATAATGCAGTGTTAATTTGATTAAATTGATTTTGCGCAGTAATGAAGGGTACTTTTGGATTAAGATTGACAGTGGCTTTTCCCTGATAATTGCCTCGATAAAATTGGGCATTAATAGGATTAAGTGTAAGCAAATTATTTGAAAATTGAAAGCCAAGCTGTATTTGTTGAAAAGTTAATTGTCCTGTTTTAATTTGAGGGCTGTTTAAGCGACCCGCAAAGCTAGGATTATTTAAAATATGTTGTCCTGTAATCTGTCCGTTTAGTTTAATTTGATTAATAAAGGCAATGAGGTCATCAACGGTAATATCTTGTTTATTTAAATCGAAATTGATATGTCCTTTTAGAGAAAGAGGAAGTTCGCCTTTAGGATAATTAGGCCCTTTTAAATAAGTATTTAAATTAAGATGATTAAATTCTAGATGGCTTCTATCGGCACTGAGCAAGATATCTGAGCGCAACTTAACTGCAGCATTAATATTAGGTACGTTAGAATTTAAGTTAAACTGAATGTCAAAAGGGGAAGTTTTATTAATAGCAAGATTTGCACTTTTAAGCTGTAGTCCAGTTATCTCAATATGTTTATTTTTTTGTTGGTCAGCATAAATAATATGGCCGTCACGAATGCCTAAACCGGTTACGATAAATCCTATTGGTTTTAAACGATCTAAACGGTTATTTTCTGAGCTACTAGAAGTTTTGTTAGACGAGGTCAGCGGACCTTCCCAATTGACCTGACCCTTAGCATTTTTTACCAAATAGAGTGTGAGTCCATTTACTTGTAACTTACCAATTTCCAACTGCTTATGTAATAAGGGGAGTAAACGAACTTGAATGTCTAACTTTTTAATTTGTGCGAAGGGATTACTACCAAAGCCCGGGCTATTAGTCAGTTTGGCATCATTTAATTGTAATCCTAACCAAGGGAAAATAGACCATTGAATATCACCACCTAATTGCAGCTGACGCCCAGTAAACTTGGTGACGGCTTGACTAATCTGTGGTTTAAGATCGTTGGGATTCACGAACACCACTAATCCAATCAAAGAGACTAGGGCTAGTAATATAACAGCGCCAATAAAAGTAATAAAAATACGAAATATCTTAGACATGGGGTTTTATTTCCTCAAAAATCTTCTAAACGGACTATCGCGTAAGCAGGTTCTTCATAGGGGTGAGATTTTTTTAAAGCTGCTATGACCGGCTTAATATTTTTTTCATCACAAAGCATTTCAACTAAATATTCGTCGAGCGTTTCTACGTTTCCTTTTTGACCTTTAAAAGGGTTAGACTGTGCCAAGGGGCGAAATTGACCTCGTCCTAATAATTGCCAAGCACAGTGATCATAATTCCCTAGTCGACCGCCACCCTGATCAAACATTGCTAGTTTGACTGCTTCAAGATGATCACTAGGAATATAGACTGAAATTTTATACATGGATATTAGTATATAGTATTTGAGATTAAATTTGCGAGTGAGCTAAGATTGTCTATGATAAATCGCGTTAAGAACATTGTTTTCAGTCAATTATGGGAGAATTATAGCTCTCATTTAACCGAGTTAACTACGATTCAAAGTTATATTCAGGAGCATTTTCAGGAAGAATTAATTCTAGATCATTTTGCAATCATTGATTTGCCGGGGCCTTTTACGGGCATGGATACGCTTTCTTGTTTATTCTCTTATCTCGGTTATAGGATACGCGGACAGGACTATTTGGCTGAAAAACAAAATAATTTTAGATGGTTGTCCGAAGAAGTAAGTCCTGAGACTTTGGCCACTGAGGTATCACCGCAAATAGTAGTTGCAGATTTTCGCCGCGAAGCGTTAGCGCCCCAAGTATTAAAAATTATTGATCGTTATGCCGGGTTTGCACAAGCATTAGATCATGAGCAATTAAAATTGTTACATCAGCGTACTTTACAACAAGATGAACAGGCCGCTAAGCAACTAGCGAAATTCATTTTGAATTATCTTCAATCTAGAGATTGGCCCTTACCTACTCTGCAAGAATATGCAATAGTAAAAAATCAAAATGAATTGTTAGCGTGGGTGTTAGTGATGGGTCGTCAGGTTAATCATTTCGCTTGGGGAATTCATTTATCTAAAAGTTTTGCTCAATTAAAAGAATTTAATCAATTTTTGAGTTCTACTTTAAATATTCCTTTGAATCAAAAAGGTGGTTTGATAAAAGGCAATATTAATAAGGGTATAGAACAAAGCGCTACCCAACCCACTCTTAAATCCATAAAACTTGCTGATGGAGTCATAGATTTATCGGATCGATTTATCGAATTTGTTTGGCGTTATCCCAAAACAGAAAAAGCCGAAGAAAAAATACGCTGGCATGATTATTTTACCGGTTTTGTTGCAGATAATGCCGATCGTGTGGTTGAATCATTGTATTTAAAATAACTTTTGGAAATGAAATTGAACAAAAAAATTTATTATGTCACCAATAATGCAGGTAAATTCGAAGAGGTTCGCGATTTCTTTGATAAGACTGCTTCGTCTTTCCAGGTTGAACAATACGCTATCGAAATTGATGAAATTCAGAGTTTAGATCAAAAAATAGTGGTGTCAGATAAGGTAAAAAAAGCATTTGACGTGGTTAAGCAACCTTTGTTGCTTGATGATGGAGGATTATTTTTTGCTGCTTATAATCAATTTCCTGGAACTTTATCGAAATTTGTATTCCAAGGATTAGGCTTTAAAGGCTTATTCAAATTGGTAGAGGAAGACAATCGTGCCTCTTTTATTTTACAGCTAGCCTACACCGATGGACTGCAAACGCAATTATTTGAAGGTATTTGTCAGGGTAGGATCATCATGCCTGAAGATTTATCTTCGCATCCTAAACTTCCATTTACAGCCATCTTTAAACCCGATGGTTCTGATAAAACCTTGGCGCAATTACGTTACACAGAGGATTTTTTTCATTTTTCTTTTCGTCAACAAGCATTGCAGAAATTTTTAGATTGGTATCAAACTCAATAAGCTCCTCAAGGAAAAAATTCTGACCAAGGATCAAAAAAAGCTCATTTTTTCAGCTTGTATAGGGACTATTTTAGAATGGTATGATTTTAGTCTTTATGCGTATTTAGCCGGTATGTTTGCGCAGATTTTTTTTCATAGTCTACGTAGCACGGGTTTATTACTGAGCTATAGTGTTTTTGCAATGGGCTATTTGGCACGTCCTTTGGGTGCAGCGCTATTTGGTTATCTAGGCGATACGCAAGGTAGAAGAAAAGCCTTAAGCCTAAGCGTTTTACTAATGGCGATAGCGACTTGTGGTATAGGCTTGCTTCCAGATTATGCAACGATCGGAATAAGTGCTGCATTTTTATTACTTTTCTTTCGATTACTACAAGGTATAGCAGTAGGAGGCGAAGCGTTTGGTTCTGCGTGTTTTATTGTAGAATCGATACCCTCTAATAAAACCGGTTTTTTTTCCTCATTAATTTGGGCCAGTTCCGTGATCGGATTGTTATTTGGATCACTCATGGTTTTTGTTTTATTCGTTAGTTTTCATGGGCCTTTACTGTATCGTTTTGCCTGGCGTTTGCCTTTTATGTTAGCCGCTATTAGCGGTTTAATCGCTTATTATATACGGACACGAACTGCAGAGACACCGGAATTTCAGCGTTTACATACTCGATGTTTAATAGAAAAATTTCCTTTAAAGACTATTTTTGTAGTGCATAAAGTATTGATAGTTCAATTAATGGGACTTTATTTATTATCGGCTTTGATAACCTATCTAGTATTTATTTT
>CANJLU010000025.1 GCA_947475085.1 Coxiellaceae bacterium | reverse complement strand
TTTTAATAAAAAGGTAAAAAGTATTAAAGAAATAGCGCCCAGACTTATACCGAGAAATAAACTTAGTACAAACGCTAAATAAGCTTTGGTAACAAAAGCAAAGCCGCAGTAGACTAAGCCGCTCATTAACAAAGCGGTAACCAGAATCCGCTTTCCCCAAGTCATATACCCTTTCTTATTATCAAGGAATCGACCAAGATTAGGTGTAGTTAAGGACATCATCAACGCCATTAATGCATAAATGATTCCCACTGTTATGTTACCTGAATGTAATTGTTCGACGACATATAAAGAAAAAAAAGGTGTTGACATCCATCGTGCAGCTTGAGTAAAGCAAATTAGAAAAAGTAAAAAATTTTCACCCGGATAAATTTTTTTTATTTTTTTTATGGTGTTTATTATATTTTCTTTGTTAATTGGATTTTCAATTAGAAACTTAGCTAATAAAATTGAAACTACTATACAAATAAACCCGGAAGTCGCAAAAATAGATGAATATCCGTAATAATTAGCTAAAAATCCACCGCAGATAGGACCCACAATGCTACCTAATGCTGTAGCCGATTGTAAACGACCAACTATCCGACTGTGTGCATTAATGGGGGAAATTTTTAATGACCATGCTTGCGCAGCTGCCGTAAAACCTGCTAAGGCCCCTTGTAATAACCTAATCGCTAAAATCCACCATGGATTTTTAAAAGAAATTAATGCCCATTGGGTAATGGCCAATGCAAACCCCGCTCGGAGTATCATTTTTTTATATCCGATGTTCTCACCTATTTTAGTCCAAAACAAGGTTGTAAAAATAGTGGTCAGCATTGGAGCCATATAAATGGCTCCAGTCCAATATTGTAATGTTTTAGCGTCAAAAGAATGGTAAGAAGACAGAATTAATGGCCAATAAGGATCACTCATATCAAGCATGGCAATAATTATTAGCTGGCTAAGAATTATATAACGTGTCTGCTGACACCAGGCAGAATCTGGTGCACCAATCTTCATACTACGTGCTTAATGGGTTCACTATCTGAGAAAATAAACCATCTCGTAAGTAATTTTTTTCCAAGCGCATGCGAAGCAATGCTTTTACTGGCCAATGAGAATTTAAGATCGTATTAAATTCTTTTTTCCAAGTAATTGGGCACATTCGATTTTTTAACGCATAAAACCTTTGCTCTGTCACTTCTCTAACAATTTTCCAAAAAGGCTTTTCTTCACAATTGAAATAATTCGCTAAGAGCAGTACTATTTCACCTAAGTGTAACTGGTATACCGTATACAAAAGCTGATTTCTTACTGTTTCTTTATTTTTTTGTAAATAGGGGGAGTTTTCAGTTAGATCTAAGTCGATACCCATCAACTGCAGACTTTCGCCATGAATTTCTATACCATCAAAATCTCTAGCTATAAATCTTTTAATTTTTCCATCTCTAAGAATAGCTAAAGTGTTTTGCTGATGGCCTTCTAAAGCAATACCATACAGCAAAAAAAGATCCAAATAACTACCTAATACCAAATCCGTATAATGAAGAAAATACCCTAATGCATCCTGATAAGTTAAACAACCAGATAGCTGCATTATTTCGATAAATAAATTTGTTTCACTCAACGAAGATTTTTCAAAAAAAGCAGCTACGACGATAGCTACCTCATTCGTAGCTAGATGACTGGTAATATTTTCACGAAAAATAGCGGTAAAATGTTTTGCCTCATCTATATTTAACTCCTTTAAATGCAAACCGTAAGACTCGGGTAATAACCCTAAACGCCTAGAAAAGTAATCCTCTGTTTCCAGAATTTTTTTTAGAATATTGCTAATTCTCGGCATATTTTTTGTTGATATAGGTGATAATGTTCGTACGATACTCGTAGCTTGCACCGCAACGGGCAGTTTAATATAAGGAGAATTAGTATTCTCTATAGGTAAAAGAGTACGAAATGATAAAGTTGGACTCGCTATAATTTTAGCTTTATCAAAAATAACTATGATTTTATTTTCGATATAATCTTTAAATAAAGGTGATACAAATGTAAAATAATAAACTTGCCAGGGATGAACCGGAAATGGAATATAATTCCTGGCTTCCAAATTATTTTTTTTCAACTCCTCTAACCAACTTATCCATGCGACTGGGTAACATTCACTAAACCATTCCGTAAAATTCGTATTTTGCTGCATAGATTCAATATGGACAAATTTTTTTCGTACTGCTGCTATGTAAATACCTACTTTAGATTGAAATTCGGGCGAATAATTAATAGTATCCTCAATAGTAAAGCCTAGTTTGGTTTTAGCACAGGGATGGTAAGGATGTCCGCTAAATACAGATTGTTCAAATTGCAAAGAACCATTATCGGTTCTTTGCGGTGATTTTAATAAATTATTCAGTTGATGATGCGAGTTTTTTTTACTCCGATCAATCAATTTATTTACGCTGTATTTTTTCCAAGTTGAAAGTAATGCATTTTGTAAATGATTAGCTATTTCTTTATAAAATTTTAACCACTGATCCATATTCAAAATACTTTCTAGTTCGTTTTTGACGATATCTAACAATTTCAATGGATCAGTTATAGTTTGTTTTAAGGACGTTGCTTTATGCTTCAAAATTAGGCTGTCGAATTGAGTGAATCTTAGTAAAGAAAATAATTTTACTCGTGTGACATACATAAAATAATTTGATCGTTGTAAATCAAAAATCACTGTAGCGTTTTGGTAATGGTAGGGTAAAATACCTTCCCGCAAAAATGCTAGTAACAGTTGTTTTAGAGAATGTTTATTGACTTCGGAAATACATTCATTGATTGAAAAACTAAAGGTATTTGAATAAAGTTTGTATTGTTCACTGAAGTTTATTTCTTGAGCGGATATCCTGTCTATCACATGCATAATTCTTTCCTTAGAATCCAAATCAGATTATCTGAGTAGTATCTAACTACTAAATGTCTATTGATATATATTTAAGGTAGCTATTATTCATGGTTTTAGAGTTGAGTCAAGAATTCCAATTGAACTATTTTGTTTTTTCCTTTTTAATATATGCTTTAAATTATTTCTTGAGTAAGTAAAAATTAAATATGTCAACATTTTTTATATTCATCTTATTACTAATATGTATTCTATTAAATCTATTCAATTATAAAAAAGCCAGCTTAATAACTGGATCAATTTTAATTGTAAGTTTTCTTGCTATAGGTGACGGCTTTTTCCCTGCTTATTTATTACACAATTTACAAATGCCTTATAGTCTATCTACTCCTATCAACTGGGAGAAAACTAACACCATTATTTTATTGGGTGCAGGCACTAGTAGAGATTTGAGTTCTAATAAAATAAAACCCAGCATATTGGCATTTTCAAGAATTACCCAAACTGCAATGCTTTATTATGATTGTAAAAAAACTCATGCTCTCTGTCATATTCTAATAAGTGGCGGGGACCCATTGAATAATGGGAAATCAGAAGCAGAGACCTATCAAGAAAGTTTATTATCTTTAGGAATTGAGTCCAAAGATATTCGATTGGAGACTGAAAGTAAAAATACTTATCAAAACGCTAAGTTTTCAAGTTCTCTCTTAAAAAAACAATATAACAAACAACTTTTATTAGTTAGTTCTGGGTTAGCTCTTAAACGTGCTCTTTTATACTTTTCCTTTTTTAATATACATCCTAAGCCTATCGCTTCAGATTTTATCACTATCCCAATTTATAAATTCCCATTAGGTTACAACTTTGCTATGAATGATTTTGCAATTCACGAATATATAGGGATAATCCGTTTTTATATTTATAATTTTTTGGGATGGAATAAAAAATAATTCTAGCTAAAAGATCAAATTTATACTCATAGCAATTGGATTTTAATGAGCCGCGTTGTTAGCTGCGGGAATGCATGCAAGATACATGAGGATTGTGATTGGTCGGCCACTTATTCAAGTGGGAGAGTATGCCAAGCTAATTATTTTTCTGCTTGAGTATATTCATATGCTTTTCGCAAACCTTGCAAAACCAAATCTGAGATTAGCGTATCGAATAGGCCAGTTTCTTCATAAAGCTGCGCAAATCCACCTGTACCGATGACTTTAACAACTTCACCATTAAAAACTTCTTTTTTAAATCCTAAAATAATTTCTTTAAGCGCTCCTAAATGCCCATAATAAAGACCACTTTGTATACTTTCACGGGTTGTCCTCCCCATATAACTGTTAGGTGTTTCTATATCCACAGCCATCAATTTTGCGGTATTATTTTTTAGCGCTTCCATACAAAGTCTTAATCCAGGCAAAATGGCGCCACCCAAATAATTTCGATCCCGAGTAATTGCACATAAGGTAGTAGCCGTCCCCATATCAACGACTATCAATGCTTGTTCAGGAAAAGTGGCTATTGCTCCTATGGCATTCGCAATCCTGTCTGCACCTACTTCATTAGGATTTTTACAGCGGATATTTAAACCAGTTTTGACGCCAGGCTGTAACACAAAATAATCAGCATTTTTAAAGTACTGGAAAAAACTATGCCGCAACGTATAATCATAATTTGGAACCACGGAAGAGATAGCAATCGCTTTAATTTCCGAAGGTTCCAGTTTATTATGCTTGAGTATATTTATTAAAAAAATTCCGAATTGATCGGCTGTTCCTAGTAGAGGGGTCGCGTAGCGAAAACGTAAAATAAGTTTTTCTTTAGCGAATACTCCACATAGCATGTGTGTATTGCCTACATCCAAACATAACAACATAATTGACCCAAAAGGTATAAATAATCAATCACACTATACTTAAAATGCCTGCCCAATGACAATCTCTTCAAAGAAAAATTCTAATTTTAACGCAGAAAAACCTGCTGAAATTATAAAACTCGATCTAAATGAAAACCCCTTAGGCGCAAGCCCCCTTGCAATAACTGCGGGTCAACAGGCCATGCTTAATTGCCACCGATACCCCGATAACGATGGATTTTCTTTAAAGAAATTTTTATCTGCACATTTAAGTATTCTTCCTGAAAATATTACATTAGGTAATGGCTCAGAAAGTTTATTAGAACTCATTGTCAAAAATACTTTAGGACCGTCAAATTCAGCTGTTATCCCCAGCTTTTGTTTTACAGGTATCTCGAAAATCTTAAAAAAAGCCAATATAGCAGTTAAAATAGCCAAAAATTCACATTCATATCTCTCAGCTGTTAGCTTGCTAGAAGCGATTGAACCTATGACCACAGCAGTTTTCATTGTTAACCCTAACAATCCTACTGGCAACTATATGAATAAGTTGGAGTTGCATTATCTATTGAGACGCCTCCCCCAGAATATATTCGTAGTTATAGATGAGGCCTATGCTGAATACGTCGAAACTGACGACTATCCCGACAGCATCCAGTTGCTGAAGCAGTCTCCTAATTTAATCATTCTTAGAACCTTTTCCAAAATTTATGGTTTAGCAGGATTAAGACTAGGCTATGCCATTAGCGGGCTAGAAATAGCTGCTTCGTTAAATATTGGGTCCTTACCCTTCAGGGTTAACGCAGTTGCATTAGCCGCAGCAGAAGCTAGTCTCAAAGATCAAAAACATGTTAATTCAACCCGTTTATTGAATCGACTAGGGTATCTTCAACTCTCCAAAGGCTTACAAAATTTAGGTTTAGAGGCATTACCTTCATATGCTAACTTTCTATGTATAGATTTGAAGTCGCCCAGCTGGCCCATCTATCAACAGCTTTTGTTATATGGCATATCCGTAAGGCCCTTATATGACTATAGTTTAGCTAGGTTTTTACGCGTTTCTATCGGAACAGATATGCAAAACCAATACTTTTTAAAAACCTTGGAAAAAATATTAATTAAATCGAGTCTCTAGTTAGAACAAGTGCTCCTTAAAGCTATCTTGGTAGGTATTTTTCATTTAAAATAGGGTTTAGATAATTAAAAATAATAGACTTCGGACAAAAATAATGAGGGCGCTTACCCTATTTCTTTACGAAGCTGTCATGCATCCTAGTATGGTTGGGGCATTATTTCCTAGCTCAAAAAGGCTTGCTTACAGTTTGGCGCAACAAATATCCACCAATCCACCTGGGCTAGTAATTGAGCTAGGAGCAGGAACAGGAGCTATCACAGCTGCGCTGGTAGATCAAAAAAACCTTTTTCATCAACTTATTGTTATCGAGCGATCAGCAAAACTTTCTAATCATTTAACACAGCGTTTTCCTGAATTGAGAATTATCCAAGGAGATGCCCGTCAGTTACATAAATTAATTCATCAATCTAGCCCTGCCCCCATACAAGCTATTGTTTCTAGTTTACCTTTACGCAGCTTATCACCTGCAATTGTAAAAAAAATTGGATCTGAGATTAATCACGTCTTAATAAAAGGAGGTTTATATATTCAGTATACCTATAGTTTATGGGGAAAACCTTTATGCCCCTCACCAAAGCTAAAATTAATCCACCAACTATGGGTATGGCAAAATTTACCTCCAGCTCGTATTGACGTATTTCGTCACGAATGAATATTCCTTTTTCTATTGCAGTAAGCTGCCGTGAAATTTCTTTATTATCTACTGCACAGGAGTTAGCAAAAAAAAACTCCTTGCCATATATAGATTACCTTGAAAGAGAAAGCTGTGATTATATCTTAACTTTAAGCTCGACAGGTTTATATCTTGAGGATGTCAGAAAAGAACTCGGTTCTTTAAAAATCGATTTTACTCAGGGAAAGTTAGCTTATCGATTACATTATATTCAAAATCAAAAGCATTTATTGGCTAAAGCAATTGGATTAAAACCTAATTTTAAACCTATAGTTTTAGATGCAACAGCTGGTTTTGGATGCGATAGCTTGGTCTTAGCCCAGTTGGGTTGCTCAATCACCTTATTAGAACGTTCGACGATCATTTTTCTTTTATTGGAAGACGCTTTAAAACGTGCTTTAAGCCACTCAAAATTTTTACCGCCAGTTAAACTAATAAAAACCGAAGCACTTACCTATTTAAAGCAAGTAATTGCCTGTAAGCAATCATATCCCGAAGTTATTTATCTAGATCCAATGTACCCACATTCTACTAAATCTGCATTAGTAAAGAAGGAAATGCGCTTTCTTCGACGACTTGTGGGTGACGATAATGATGCGCCTAATTTATTAAAATTAGCAATCACATGTGCAAAACACCGTGTTGTAGTAAAAAGACCGCGGTTATCCCCTTATTTAGCAGAAATAAAACCTCATCATAGTATATTCGGCAAACAGCACCGATTAGATGTATATTTAACTCATTTCCTTAACAGCTAAACACAGCCGTTAAACAACCCCCCCCGACCCATATTTTCATCTCTAGCTCCGATATCTTGAGTATTTTTAAATAACGCACAACTAGAATTACTATTATTTCTTTGTGTATTAATTTCAGCCTGAGTTGTATTAGCATCAGCCTTAGTGCTGACGACAGGAGTTGAAACTTTCTTATCCGAAGATTCAGGGCTGATAAACTGATCGTTTTCAGATTTAGCCAAATTTTCTAATGTTACCATTTGTTTAGTGTTTGAAGTTTGTACATCTAAACCCTCAACACCTGTTGAACTTGGCAACCTTTCATCAATGTCAGCTAATTGTTCACTTTGAACAAAGTACTCCATTATTCTTTCTATTTGTGTAGTCTTACTTTCAAGGTTATAAGCATATAAATACCAAGCTGCTAAAACAAATGCACCTATCGCTGTACCTATAATTAATATAATCGGAAAAAAAGCTGGCACTACTGCTGTAGAAGCTGCAACTGTCGCCGAAATAGGTCCCCATATAACGAGACGAAAAACCAAACTTCCTGTGCCTAAGCGTTTGATAACAACAACGAACCGATTTAATTTTTTCTTACAATTGGTCCAGATCGGTTGTTCATCACTAAACCGACGTAGTATCCGATCATAGTCTTTTTGTAATATTTTTTTATGACCTCTTTCATCTACTAACACTTTAATCTTTATTTGTAACTCATCGAACCTAACTTCATGGGCTATATTCGCCTTATACGCCGTATAAACACCATAACTAACACCTAATAAAAGAGTCACTCCAGCAATAATAGCCGTTGCTAAGAGACCTATGGGCGTAAAGCTAGTAAATGCGACTGTCGCGGGACAAAGCAAATAAGTAAGGATGACTTTAGCCCCATCTAAGAGCAACCAACCTGCAAATAACGGTAAAAAGCAACCATCAAGAAAACCCATACATATGGCATGATATTTGCTAAAACGACGATTTTTAACAACAGAATGTAAATCTTTCATTAAAGGTGAATTTTTTAATTCTACTGACGAACTTTCATCTTTACTTTGCAAAAATTTTAAAAAGATATTCTGTTTATTTAAAGCAACTATTTTTTTTTCAATAATTCGTTTATGTTGAGTTTCTATGTCATCCTTATTCATATTTTTATTGTTATTATATGTCTGGTGAGCATTTCTAATTTTAAAAATTAATAATGCGGGCAATGCAACCATTAAGGCTATACCCAATGGAATAACCGAAATCATTGCAGCAGTAACAACGGGAGCAATAGGGATAAAATAAAAAATAAACATTAAAATCCAATAAATAAAACTGGCTTGCCCTAAAGCCGCCAAAATAGATGGTATAAATTTTCTATTTTTTTTATCCTTATTTTCCTCTAACGTATTTTCGGAATTATTATTGATTAAATGCTGTACATCATTAAAAATTTTTTTGGCATAATTATTTGTTAAACCAATAGTCCATTTTTTTTTACATCGAATAATTTGAAAATTAATTAGTTCCGCTTCCTTATTTGCTTCCTTATTTGCTTCCTTATTTAATAATAGACATACCTTTTCTGTAATGTTTTTATGCAATCTTCTGAGCATTTTTTCTTTTGAATTTTTTTTCAAAAATTCATTTAAAGCTTTAAGTTGTACTCGCTCTTTTCCTGAAGCAAAAAAACGACGCCTCCAGCACGCAATTTTGGATATATCTGGAGGATAAAAATAGGCTGCGGCTTGTAAATACTCGTAAGTAATAGCACCGTTAATTGGCCAATCCTGAGCGATTGTACCCATTTTATCTTTAATATTTTGCTCATCACATGCTTTGAATAAGCGACTAAAATAAAAATAATTACTATTCCGCTCTATATCACGCAATTTACAGTATTTAATAACATAAATGCCTATCGAAACTGCAAAAAAACCGAGGCTTGCCAATGCCCCATCTATAAATGCTACATATTTACTTTCATTAATAACATCAAAAAACTTAAAATCTTTATCGCAAGCGCCTTCAATAACACCCACATTGAAAGAAGGCGTAGCAACAACTTCATCTAAAGAACAAAGGCAACTATTAAAAACCGGAATTTGTGCTTTGGGGCTAGCTAACCAAACTGGATTCTTTTTTAATAGTGATTTTTCTCCCTCTGAGCCTGGTCCTGATAAACGTCTTTTCCTTTCTTCTCTTACTATTTTACTAGAGTTTTCCCCACCAACTTCAGATGTTACTCCTTTTTCCTGAGCAGATTCTTTTTTTACAATGGAATCTTGTGGGTCCATAAGAGCTCCTTTGGGAATTTGGTAGATTACAATTATAAGGTTTTATAATTATTTTTTTATCTTTAGTATATATTAGTTTATTAAAAATATAATTATTATAATTAAAAAAAACAAAATTTTTTTAGCATTTATAATTAAATTTGAAACTTTTTTTAATTGTCGATTTCGTTTACACTTTGTTGTATATGAAATCTTTTTTAAAATGGGCAGGAAATAAACACCGAATTCTTGATAAACTTAAGGCCTATTTACCTAAAACCGATCGCTTAATAGAACCTTTTTTAGGTTCAGCGACAGTTTTTCTTAACACTTCTTACTCTGCCTATCTACTCGGTGATAGCAATCTCGATTTGATCAGATTATATAAATTTCTGCAGCAAGAAGGTCAGTTTTTTATTGATTATTGTCGATTATTTTTTCATGAAAATTATAATACTGCAGAGGAGTTCTATCGTTTACGTCGTTTATTTAATGATAGCAATGAATATCGCAAAAGGGCCGCATTATTATTATACTTAAATAAACATTGCTTCAATGGGTTAGCACGCTTTAATCAAAAAGGCGAATTTAATACCCCTTTTAGTTACTATAAAACTCCCTATTTCCCTGAGAAAGAAATGCAATATTTTTATATTCATGCTAGAAAAGCTGAATTTATCCATGGAGATTTTTTAACCACTCTAGAGCATGTAAAGCAGGGAGATATAATATATTGCGATCCTCCCTATGTTGGATTATCTAAAACCGCAAATTTTACGCACTATACAGCAGCGGGTTTTAGCCATTCACAACAAATATGCTTGGCGAACACTGCTAAAAACTTGGCTGCTAAAGGGATTCAGGTGATAATTTCCAATCACGATACAGAATTTACACGCGATATTTATAAAGATGCAACCATTGTTTCATTCATAGTACAGCGAAATATTAGTAGTAAAGGATCAGAACGGAAAAAAGCCAAAGAACTTCTAGCAATTTTCTCCTAACCTTTTGATATTTTTAATTCATTTATCTCTAAGCTCTATACGAATGGGACTGCCAATAATTTTCAGCGCCTTACGGTAAAAATTTTCAAGATATCGACGATAAGATTCTGGTAAGAAACTAGCGTGCTGTCCATGGATAAGAATGACTGGAGGATTATATCCGCCAGGATGAGCGTAACGTAATTTAACAGTCCGTCCACGACTCAATGGAGGCTGATGAGCACTAACCGCTTGTTCTAATAAACGAGTTAAGCGTGACGTCGATAAACTTTGTGTTGCAGATCGATATGCCTGTTGAATCAATGCAAATAAATTGCCAACACCCGTCCCATGAAGAGCCGAAATAAAGATAAGTTTAGCAAAGGGTACAAATTGTAAACGTCGATCCAAATCTTTTTTAACTTGCGCTCTTTGTTCGTTGGATAAGCCATCCCATTTGTTTACAGCTATGATAAGCGCTCTTCCACTTTCAAGGATAAATCCTAAAAGATGTAAATCTTGCTCACTAATACCTTCCTGAGCATCAATTACTAGTAGAACAACATTACTTGCTTCAATAGCCTGTAAACTTTTAATTACGGAAAATTTTTCTATCTCTTGTACTGTTTTAGATTTTCGACGAATGCCTGCAGTATCAATGAATGTATATAACTTACCCCGATATTCAACATCATTTGCAATGCTATCACGAGTAGTACCCGGTTGATCAAAAACGATAGCTCGCTCTTCACCTAAAATTCTATTTAATAAGGTTGATTTACCGGCATTGGGTTTCCCTATAATAGATACCTTTATTCTTGGAATAACATCTTCTTTTGATAATGCATGCTCGGAGATTTCGGAAGGCGATGCCTGGATATTAGGAAAATTGTTTAATACTTTTTCCATTAATCCTTGAATACCTTGACCATGAATTGCAGAAATAATTGAAAATGATGTCGGATCAAAACCCAATAGCGAAAACTCACTTTGTAATAAATCAGGATCTAACCCTTCACTTTTATTAATCACCAATGTAATTTTCTTATTTAGTCGACGTAAAAGTTGTGCTAATTGCTGATCCAATGCTGATAGCCCTTCCCTTGCATTAACCAAGAATAAAACATGATCAGCTTCAGTGATAGCACGTTGGGTTTGCTGTTCCATTAAGAAAGCAATATCTCTTTCTTTACTACCCGTTAACCCTCCGGTATCTACGACAATATAGGGTTGATCTCCCACAGCCCCTTTGCCATAAAGTCGATCTCGGGTTAAACCGGGAATATCTGCAACTAAGGCATGGCGAGTTTTAGTTAAGGAATTAAATAAACTCGACTTTCCTACGTTCGGTCGACCTACAAGAACAATACTTGGCAAAGCGGAAGTGCTCATACAGGTAAGGTCGTATGAGTCCAAGCAGATAAACCACCTTCCCTGGTAAGAATACATACTAGGGGATAATCCACAACTGGATTAGCTATAATACTGGCATTATCATGGACCAGATCCCTCGCTAAAGGATGCCCATCAGATTGAGCAAGCCAATGAATATAACCTTCTCGGTCACCTATAACTAAACTATTGCCAAAAATAGCTGGTGCAGTTAAGCCTCGATGTCTTAACAACTGTTGCTGCCAAAGTAATTCACCGGTAGCACGATCGAAAGCCCAGACCCCTCCTTCCGTATCTGTTATATATAAACTATTTCCTATGGTAAGACCTGAATAACTTGAAAAATTTCTTTGCCATAAAATTTGTCCGGATCTTAAAGAGACCGCAGCGAGTTGACCTTTATAAGTAACTACATAAATTACATCGCACGATAATAGCGGATCAGCCGCTATATCAATTAGTTGATCGGCGGCAGTCACGCCTAGTGGAAACGCAATATTTCGCTCCCACAATAAACTACCATTTCTTAGATTCAACGCAGCTAATTTACCATCAGAAAAACCAATTACAACCTTATTGCCTATAATTTGTGGTGCACTACTTGGTCTTAGGATTAACAGTGGTGAACCATGCTCATAAGACCATAATAATTCACCTGTTTGTAATTCTAATGCGAGTACTTGCCCATCTACCGTTTTAAAAATAATTTGACCTTGTCCAATTGTGGGAGGAGCTAAAACTTGATTGGGTAATTGTGCTCTCCATAACACATCTCCTGTATCCGCCGCTAAAGCTATCACTTGAGGTTGCTTGGTAACAACGATAACTTTCCCTTCACCAACCGCTGGTCCACTCGTTATAATTTGCTTAATATTTTTTTGCCATAATTTATGGCCATGCGCTAATTCCAAAGTAGTTACAAGGCCGGCTTTACTTGCCACAAAAATTTGGTCCTCTTGAATAACAGGGCTTAAGCGTAAATAGTCCTCGCCCATCCCTCTGCCGGTGGCTACAGACCATAGTAACACCGGTTGAAATTGGAAAGGATATGCAGTCAAAGGTGCTGGCATAGGTGTATTATCTTCACCTAAACCAGCACAAGCCGTTAAAAATAACAAGCAAACAAAAATACTGAGCGCATAAATTTTATTCATTAGATTTCTCATCAAAGATAAGCCAGATTATTAATTTTCATTTCTAACAGAGGTTGCTCAATAATATTGCCCAAAGCTTGCTTAGCTGCTAAATAACTTTGCAATGCCTGTTTTTTATGGCCTAAATTATTAAGAATGTCTCCTTTCTCTTCCAGAAAAATTGGAATATATGCTTTATCTTCATTTTTAGATAGTACATCTAATGCTTTTTTTGCTTGATTTTGAGTTAAAAAAATTCTCGCTAAACGTAAACGTGCGATAGATTGTAAGGCTTGATCATGACCATGATCGATAATCCAAACTAATTTATTCGCAGCCTCAGTAAAATTATTTTGATTAACCGCAAGTTTTGCTAATTGTAACTCCGCTAAAGCAGCATAAGGGGTGTAAGGATAATTTTTCAACAATCCATCTGCTAATCTATTTACCATAGAAATATTTTCATTTGTAGCTATTGACGCTAATAAATGTTCATATTGTATGGATGCTATAAGCAGATTATTTTCTTTTGCTTGACGCCAATAATTCCAGCCCCAACTAATAAATACAGCGAAAATGACACCTATTAAAATTCCAAAACCATATTCTCGGCACCATTTTTTTACATATTCAGCTTGCTCTAGTGCAATTAGTTCATTCATACACTTAACATTCCTGCAATTCTCTGGACAATTTCAGCTTGGGGTATGATTTCTTGAGGATTTTTTTTTCTTAAGTTTTTAATAACAAAAGTGCCCGACTTTACTTCATCATCCCCTAATATTAAAGCAAAACGTGCTTCGCTTTTATCCGCACGTTTAAATTGAGATTTTATTCCATCTCCGCTCACATCAAGTATCACACTGATAACTGGCAACTCTGTACGCAAATATTCTGCAAAAATTAATCCCTTTTGTATAGCAATGTCACCTATCGTCATAAAATATATATCAGGAATTGAGAGGGATCTTGCGGAATTTAAGTTAGGTAATAAGTGAATTAAGCGCTCTAAACCTATCGCAAAACCAACAGCTGGGGTTGCATGCCCACCTAATTGTTCTACTAGCTTATCGTAACGACCTCCTGCACAAACTGTATTTTGCGCGGCTTGCTGCTCATCTGCAATAACCCATTCAAAAACTGTTTTATTATAATAATCTAAGCCCCTAACCAAACGGGGATTTATGGTGAAACAAATATCTGCGTTAGTGAGTATTTCTTGTAAAATACGAAAATCCTGTTGAGAGTCTGTATCAAGGTAATCAAGCAATTTTGGTGCATTTTCAATCAACTCCTGCATGCCGGGGTTTTTACTATCCAAGATACGTAATGGGTTAGTTTGTAATCGCCGCTGAGAGTCTTCATCTAAATACTTTAGATGTTCAGTAAAATAATTAATTAAACTCTCTTTGTGTGACTTGCGTGCTGTTGACGATCCTAATGAATTAATTTGTAAACTTAATTGATGTTTTAAACCTAATTCATCCCAAAGGCGTGCTGACATCAAAATTAATTCAGCATCGATATAAGGTTGAGCTATGCCAAACACTTCCACGCCAAATTGATGAAACTGTCTATAACGACCTTTTTGAGGTCTTTCATGCCGAAACATAGGGCCCAAATACCACCAGCGTTGAATTTGATTGTAAAGTAAGCCTTGCTCTATACCAGCCCGGACGCAGCCGGCAGTCCCTTCAGGTCTTAAAGATAAGCTATCCCCATTACGATCTATAAAGGTGTACATCTCCTTTTCAACAATATCAGTTACGTTGCCGATACAACGTTTAAACAATTCTGTTTTTTCAAGAATAGGTAAACGAACTTCTTGATATCCATATTGTTTAGCCAGTTTACGCAAAATATTTTCAACTTTCTGCCAAGTAAAAGTTTCCATCGGCAGAATATCATTCATGCCACGTATTGCTTGTATTTTTTCTGCCATAATTAATAGTAGAGTTGTTTACTTTTTTGTTTGGTTTTAGGTGTGTGTATTAATGCCTTATAGGCGTCAGAGAGAGGAAATCTTGTTTGTAACATTAAAGTATAACTACCTGCTGCTGTTTGATTCCCCAAAGCTCTAGCTAAAACAGCACCCAACCATAAAGCATTGGCACTAGGCTCTTTAACAAGCTTCATATAATGTTCTAAATATTGCTGAGCTTGTTGGTAATCTTTTGCTTGATAACTAATCCTTCCTAATTCCAGCCAAGACATCGCACGTTTAGGGTCTTGAGTAATTGCTTGTGTAAAATAACCCATGGCTTTTTTAGTATCAGGTATCTGCATAGCACATAAACCAGCATTTTCATAGACTTGTGCCGTATTAAGATAAGTGGGATCTTGTAATGCCAGTAAAAAATGCTGATCCGCTTCAGAATAACGACCTCGGCGACACAGAAAAGTACCATAATTATTTTGTGCAGCACCGGATTTTGGATTAAGCGCTGTCGCCCTTCGATAGTATGCATCAGCAGAAGGCAAGCTTCCGGTACTTTCTAGGAAGTAACCCATTGCACCTTGTGCCTGCAAAGATCCTGGTGATTGTTGTTCAGCAAGCAATAATTTTTGGTGCGCACGTTGTACATCGCCATTTTGTAAATAAGCTAAGCCTAATTGCACATTAACATCGGACGCTTGTGGACCAGATACCTGAGTTTTTGATTTAGAAAAAATACTACATGCCGAAAGAATCCCTATTAAAAAAATGATGATGAATTGTTTTAATATTGATATCATTTGCTCTCCCATTATCCTCTGCGCACTTAAATTTTGGTCTATGTTGCCGCTCAATTCTCAATCCTCATGTATCTTGAAGAGATAAGGTTGCTTCTTTTTAGCAGCCTTGCCAAAATCCAATTGCTATGTGTATATTTTTTAATTCCATCAAATCCCAATCGATGATTCAATTAAAAGAGGAATCACTTTTTGACGCTCTTTACTACGATAACTTCTATCTTGAACTCGCCCTACTAATTGACCACATGCTGCATCAATATCTTCGCCTCTGGTTTTTCGTGTTATCGCGTTAAGTCCAGATTTCATTAAAATATTTTTAAAATTTTCAATTATCGGTGGGGAAGAACGTCGATAAATCGTATTAGGAAAGGGATTAAAAGGAATTAAATTTACCTTAACAGGAATACCTTCTAAAATTTTTATTAGCTGTCGGGCATGTTCGGGTTGATCATTAATTCCTTCTAACATGACATATTCCATAGTAATACGTCTTCTATTATCTCCTTTGAAATAATTTCGACACACTTCTAGTA
>CANJLU010000024.1 GCA_947475085.1 Coxiellaceae bacterium | reverse complement strand
ATCAAAAAAAATCTTCTGTGTAATGGGACAGCAAAATGAACTAATTTCATTCTCCATAAAATTTCTACTATTTTAGCTTATTTTTATGCATGTACAATATATTATAACATGCATAATTAAAAAAAAGTACACAAAGCTTATTACCGCTTAAAAGCCGGTCTCATGATTTCTTGCATTTCAGATTTTGAATTTAATTCATCCTGCAAATTTTTCCATGAAGTTCTAAACTTTAAATTATTGAGCTTACCACCCTGAATACATGTTTTAGTAAGATTAAATAATCTCTCCATAATTTCTAAGTTTAATTTTTCTGAGTTAATTAAAGGTTCTGTTATCTGCGTAAATCCAACTATGCTTTCTTTAAAGAGATTCATATACTCAAGAATCTGTTGAAAAGTTTGGTTTGTTAATAATTTTTTATTTAATAATGCTTCTAAAGTAGTACAACATCGAGTAATCAAATTAGAATTGACTGATAAACAAGACTGAAGTGTATCAAAAAAGATTTCTATTTCAACCTCAATGCCAGATTTCATTATTAATGATAATACATGCGATATTTCTTTTATTAATGTCGAATCTAATAAATCTGTAGTAGCTGTTTTTGAGTAACTAATACATTCTAAGATTTTTTTAACAGTACTTTCTAGGCTTTTTTTATCCATATGGTAATTCACTAAAAACATGTTCCATAAAAAATCTATTTTTGCAATCAGTTGCACGTCTGGTTCCCAAAGTGGATTGGCTGGAACCAAATAGCCTAATCGGATAATTTTTCTTATGAAATCGACAAATTCTTTTTTAGTTCGTATAAATAAAAGGTTTGAATCAAAGCCTTCAAGCTCTGGCAGCAATGCTGTCATAGGATAATTTGCTGAAGGATCACTAAAAGGTGAACCTACATCGTCACTATGATGGATGCAATCTAGATACAGGCCTTTATCTAAGACTTTATTCATTTCAGCAATTTTTTCTTTAGTTTCAGGTGTAACATTACCTAAGTTAGGGGTTTCCCTATTTAAAAAATTTATTTCATTTTCGATGGAAAGGCACCGCGCTCTAGGAGATAGCTTTCGTAAACGTACCTCCCGGATAATATCCCCATTAGGGCGAAGATGAGCGGGTCCAAAATCAGACCAATGTACAATAACTGCGAGTAAATCGAAATCGGGTATAAAAGCTCTTTCTAAATGAGTATGGGCTAAAACTTGGAAAGGCGTTTTTTTATCCGTGAAGATAGCGTATTCTATTCCTGATTCCGTATTTACTTTTTTAGCATAACATAATGCAGATGTCTTAGTATGTGGGTTAAAGTATTCAAGTAATATAAATTCTCCTTGTAGTTCTTGCAATTTAATAATTCCTCGGGCCAATAATTCCATAAAGCGCTCTTCAGTTATTTTTAAATGTGTAGCTATTGCATGTCCATGCTGAATACAATCTTGAACATCTTTGTTAGCTGTTTCGATTTTTTCAGGTTTCGCGCCAACTAATTTACTATAAGCCTGATCGATAGGTATAAAGCCCGACCAAGGTCCCCATGAGGAAGATTTACCTTTAATATTAAAATCTTTTGTAGGATAGTATCCAGCTTCGTGTAGGCTTTTAGCATTCACCTCGACCGGTCTAAAAATTACGATGGCTCTTTTTTTTTGCACATAGTGCAATAAAGCAAGCAAATCCTTTGCAGGAATTCCTTGATCTTTGTGCTGTACAACTTTGTTTAATTCGGAAGCATCTTTTCGAAAGAAACCTAAAGAAGAATGCATATCAAACTCCTTTAAGAAGATTTTTTATATTTTTCTTCTTATTTAAGTTTAGTATAAATTAATATTATTAACACTTAATTAAACAATTTTAATTAATTAAAAAACTAAATTTATAACAAGAGAAACTAGCCATGTTAGAAGAAATTTATTTCACAGAAAATCAATTCAAAAATTATAAAATACAATGTAAGGAAGTCTTTGCATCATTTATATATTGAAAGATAAATGAAAGGGCGGAAATTTATATAATAAAACACTAGGTTTTGCAACACCGAAGGAGATTTTTTTATTTAAATAAGCAAATCTAATAAATTGTTTCTTCGTGCTAGAAAAGCTGAAACACTGGGATTAGGTCAAATCGTTATATCAAACAATATTGCTTTCTTTAGTCAAACCGGTGGTCCTAATAATGGCGGGACAGGTTTAACCTTGGCAAATTGTACGTTCGAAAATCCTTGTGGACCAACCGATCTAACTGATTTAGGTGCAAGCACATTAAATAGTCTACTCCCCAATACGCAAATGTATTTTAATGGCGGTGCCTATGACGCTTTAAATGTGCTTGGAGGAACAAGTGGAGTTACATTACAGTCGGGTCAAAGCGTCTCTTCGCGTACTGCAGATTACAGTCAACCCGCAACAGGGGCAGGACGCTCGACCTTTAATGGAGCATTTATTCTTAACAATAATAATACGCTTAACAATATTATTCTGTTACCGACTTCTGCAACCATTGCCAATGGAGTCGTGATTACGGGCGGTACCAATAATGTCATGACCGGAAGTCAAATTGGTAGTGCAGGAAATCGTTATAACACGGGAGTTATGATAAATAGCAGCCAGCTTAATATCATTAATAGCAGTATTTTTGGTTCTACTCGAGGAATTAGAGCTGAAACTAATTCTTCCTTATTAATTCAAAATAGTCAAATTGATAGTACGAGTACTTCGGGAGGAACAACAGGGATTAGCTTATCAAATTCCACTAGTAATATTAATAACAGCCAAATATTTGCCACCGCACCGGGTAGCGCGAGCGGAAATGTCATTGGTATTAACGCGCTAAATAATTCGACAATTTCGTCTATTAATGGAAGCACGATAACTACTAACCTAACAGGTGTACAGGGTTCTTCAATCGGTTTAAACACGGATGGAAGCGCTGCAACTCAACAAATGACAGGTGGAAATTTATCAGTATCCGGTACAGGTGCGACCACTGTGCTTACGCAAGGTCCAAATATTACATTGAGCGGAGTAACTTGCCTGTTGAATGGTGTTCCAACAGCTTGTTAATTTTTTTTGATTATAGTTAATAGTTAAATAATCGTTAAGCGTCTTTATGTAACATCCGATAATAAAAGTTATCGGATATATAGAAGCCTCTTTTACGCGCATTCAGATTAAGGGATAAAATAAACAATGAAATAAGTAACCTTGTTTCACTACATGCGTAACTTTTGCATGCTATGACTTAATTGATTTTGATTAGCCGGCTTTGGATCTAAATTTAAAATAAAACTATACCTATCGGGATAAGTCAGGATACTTTCATTGCCACGTTGAGTAGAGAAAGAACATCTTTTACCATTATCAAAAAAATTACCTTTTCTAAATTTTCTAAAATTATGATTGAGCTGAGTCTTTATATTGCATATATTCAGTTCATATTCAGTTTGAAATGTCATTAATATAGGGCAGTCAGGTTTAATTAGCTTTGGAAATACCTGATTTACTATTTGGCAAAATATATGCTGTCTACCGTTGCTCTCGGTGAAATCTCCATTACGCATTATCCCAAAATCAATAGCGTGCGACGGTATAATTACGCTCATTTCACTGGAGTTAGAGGCATCCGCACAAAAGAATCTCACATTTTCATACGCTTTATACCTAGCTCTGTTGTCTTCAATTATAGCGTTGTTATTATCTATGCCAATATAATTAATTTTCTTATTATGATGTTGAAAATAGAGGATTAAAGGTAGGATCTCATTAGAGATGCCACAAGCCAAACTAAGAATTGTAAAACTATCTTCGTGTTCTTTTTTTGGAAAAAACTCAATCAGTTTTAATCCATCTATAATTGAATATAAACCCGTTGCTATTGCTGATTCACCCTCAAGTTCCGAGGGTAAAGTAATTTTTTTGCATTCTTTTTTTAATATAGAATGCATTAAACTAAAATAACAAGAACCTTCTTTGATTAAGCCTGCATGAAGAGAGTTTAAATATTCATCACTTTCTCTAAATAAATCACACGGCTTTTTTTTTATTTTGTTTACAGAAAGATAGTTCGCGCCATATTGGATTAACAGCTGAATAGTTTTACTATAATCTGCAGAATTACCTTTATATATTTCCACTGCCTTAAAACAAGCCCAATGCAAGGCTGTATTTCCGTTAGAACTTTGACTATCTATATTAAACCTTGAACTTCCATTATTCCTATTTCCATCTAAAATTTCTTGAACTTTTTCAAACTCCCCTTTTGCGGCGTGTTTACGTAGTAAAAGCTCCTCATCGTGCGAGTTATTCTCTAACATATTTTATTCCCTAAATTATTTATATACGTGGATTCAGGATCGATTGAGTTCTAATGTTCAAAAATCTATCAACAACTTCATCTAATACGCATCAATCACAGGCAATTGTTCCCATAAAATGTCTGCTATACACCTACGTTATTCGAGCTTGAAAAGGCCGGTGAAAGACTCGAACCTCTACCATCATAATAATCAAAGGGTCGCGGTGGATGAAAAAATCTACTTTGAATCGAGCCTCCTAAAGCTCTTGGAGGGAGCAAACGCGTCGTTTCTGAAGAAGGTCCCGCTAACTCAGCGTCATTTATTAGATTAGCATCACGCTCTTTCATTAAGTTTACAATATCTAGCTTTTGTATAATTTCACAAACCGCCTTATATTCCTGACAAACTTCTTTCAAGCTAAAAGATAAAATTAATTCCGGTTCTGTATCTAAATAATTTATCAATGCTTCGATATGCTCGAGGCTATAATTTTTGTCTTCTAATTTATCTAATAGTTTCAATAGGCTAATTTCATCGACATTTTCCAGGGTTGCTACTTCTTTGCGTATTTTTATTTTAAAGCTGTCTGTAAGTTGAATAAGTGTTACACCGAAATTTTCCAGATCGTGTTTGTCTTTAATATTCAAAATACTTTTTAACTGTTCGGTAGATGCTTGCGCTAAGGAATCTAATAATAGTGGGTTTTGTATCAGTTGGATACTATCTTGCATTTGGCTTAACGCTTCATAAAGCCTAGCCACTGTTTGTGTGTCTTCAGCACCGCCATATTGTGCAAATTTACTTAGCACATGGCTAAAAAAATCCATGGTGGCATTAAAGCCTAAAAAAGTTAAACCGGTTTTAGCTAAATCGAGCAGATAAGGACGTAAAAATTCTAATTTATCATTAAAATTATCATTAATTAATTGCGCCCCTGCTGCATAAGAAAAAGCTGACAAATACATCGAAAGCATAATCAATAAGACTGATGTTTTTGGATAAAGTTTAAAAGCCATAGGGATTTTAACGGTATCATCTTTCCAGGCAGTCAAATAATCATAACTATTTTGTAAAGCATTTCCGCCAAAAAATGCTAATAACACACCTAAACAATAAATAGAAGGTGCTGAAATGACCGCGCCGGATACTGGATTGCCAGTCAATCCAGTCATTTCGTTATAGGTACCACCCCAAAACCCCGCGCAAGCTAATATCACCCAAGATGCACCTGGTATATAAACTGCTTTTCTAAAAAAATTATTGATGCTGCCGGATGAAGAAATACTTCGATTCAAAGACATCGCATGTAAACGATCGAGTAGTTGGGTTAACAACTCTAAGGGTGCCTGCTCTGTTTCTTTAATATCGCGAATGTCGTTTTTTACTTCATTATTATAACTACACCCTGCAAAGCTAAAGCCATAAATACTTAACAGCCTTTGTCCTAGAGCTAAATGATCAATCAAGCGTTGCTTAATCTTTTGATAGGATAAATGTATTTGCGCTGCTAATTTTTTTTCTTGTTTTTTTTCTTCAGTTTGTAGCGCATTAGATATGACATGATAAATAAATTCTAAAGGTAAAAAAGGTGCGCGATATAACGAATTTTTTAACGCCAACTTGAAGGGTAATAAATGTAATAAGGTATTCGTGACCCCCACAATAAAGGCTTGGGAAATGATTAATAGCTTAGGTAAACCGGGTATTGGGTTAACACAAGTGATTATCATAAAAGGGATAGAAGCAATAAACGAACCTGCGAAGGTCACTGCATTTTCTGCTAGTTTTTGTTTGACACTTAAAGGATATTTTAAATAATCCTTTAACTTAATTGGAATGTATTCTGCCTTTTGTCGGTCAAAAAATGCATTCGTTGCTGATATTAATATCCCCCCTGCTACCAGCATCGTACCTGTCAAATGATTTATAAGAATAACATTACAGGGGATGTCCTTATAGGTTGGATCAGCGCAAATAGATTCGGCATACGCTTTCGCAGGAACGTAATAGAATATTACACCAAAAAAAGCGATGACAACTAAGCCGGATTGTTTAAATACTTCATCGGTTAAGCGACTATGCCCTTCCCCGTCCAGGTAATATTTAGTAATCGCATTTAATGCATTATTGTCTTCCTCTATATTAATAAGGAGGGAATTCTCGAGTTCTCTATCCGTTTCACCGTTAATTGATAATTGCATATCCATCTCCTTTTTAAGATTATTTTTTTATATTTTATTGAGAGGTTTTTTTTAATTTTACTGTTTAAAACAATTTTCAACTTAAAATCTAAGTCAATAAGTTTTAGGCTGAAACTAATTTAGACGATTAATGGGTGAAATAATTTCCCTATATTAATTATATATTATTAGGTTAAAAAATATTAATTTAGTAAAATTAATATTTCTATTCAATGTGAATTGACTGTATACAATCGTAGCTTATTTAGAAATTAATCTAGCATAATTTTTTGATGATTCCAATCTGTTTTTTAAAAAATATAATCATGGCGTTTAGATTTTTTTTAAGCAGGATGAGCCGAAACTAGCGGATTTATAAAATTAATTTGTTCAGCATTCTCAGCTGAACAAATGCGTCTACGATTTTGGAGAGTAAAAAATTGTGTCACCTGCTTATTTGCTTGAGTGGTAGTGGGTTGGATGAAAGAATCAATCGTATCTAAATAATCCTTATAAATAATAAAGGCATCTAATAATTTGTTTTCCAATTGCAATTGAACTTTATGATTAATGTTTTTATATAAAAAATAGCCCACTAATATACCGATACTGATAGCAATCAGCATCTCAACACCGATAATCAATAATATACTTAATAATGCTCCGCCCAAAATAATACTTAGATTGGGTATTGCTGCCATTATCACCCAACCCGTGAAGATGGAGCCTAAGCTGGCATAAGCCATATAAAAATAAAGGCTTTGTTGTTCTTGTATTTTGCATAGATAGTTGATCAGAAGATTAAATAATCTTTGTTGATCATAATCACTCAAATCATCGTTTGATCTTTGCAGTATCTCTAAACTATTTTCAATCAATTCAAAATTATAATGTTCAGATACGAGTGATAATTTTATACTTAGCTTAAAATGCGTGGCGGTAGCACTATCGGAGGAAAGGAGAGAAAAGATACCGATACGCTTGCACCCTTCCCTATATCTTATCGGTAAAGCATAATCCTGATTTCCTACTGCATTCATGTTAAATCCTTATAAATAAAGATAATCCAAACTGCGAGCCTATTATCGATGCATTATTAGTCGTGTGTATAGGGTCATAAGACTGACATTTTTAAAGGCTTACTCACAGAAAATTCGCCTTTTCAGTAAGACCCGTATACTATCGGCAAAAATTAAATTTTCGAGCAATAAAGTATGATATCGATTAATCAACTCAGCATGGCGTATGGCGAAAAACTGCTATTTTATGACGTTAATCTCATTTTATCGTCACACAGTCGTTATGCCTTAGTCGGTGCGAATGGCGCGGGTAAGTCTACTTTTTTAAAATTACTTACCGGTGCAGAGCAAGCCATCGACGGTACATTATCCATCCCTAAGACCGCTAGTGTGGGATGGTTGAAACAAGATCAATTTCGCTACGAGAATACACTGATTATCGATATCGTGTTACAAGGCAAACCTGCCTTATGGCAAGCCATGCAAGAAAAAGATAAATTGCTACACAGTGATCTGCATAACCCAAAAAACATCAATCGCTTAGGTAAACTCGAAGAGGAAATTGCGCGTCTGAATGGTTACAGCGCTTATGCCCTAGCGGCCAAGCTTTTAATGGGTTTAGGGATACAGCTTGAATACCATGAAAAACCGTTAAGCACGCTATCGGGTGGTTTTAAACTACGTGTGTTGCTGGCGCAAGCGTTATTCCAAGAGCCCGACATTTTATTATTGGATGAGCCGACTAATCATTTGGATTTTATCTCCATCGTCTGGTTGGAAAAATATTTAAAAAATGAATTTTCAGGTTTATTACTGTTTATCTCGCACGATGTCGAATTCATCAATCGCTTGGCGGATCAGATCCTGGATGTCGATTACGGTGAAATACGCCAATATAGCGGCAACTATGAAAAATTTCTTGCGGAAAAACAATTAATTATTGAGCAAAAACTCCAAGAAAAACGTAGTGTAGAACTTAAAATAGCGAGCATGCAAAGTTTTGTGGATAGATTTCGCGCCAGTGCTAACCGAGCGAAAATGGCCCAATCACGTGTGAAAATGATCGCCAAAATGGAAATTCCAGATATTAAACAATCTTCGCGATTATCCCCAACATTTCAATTCAAATCGATACGCCCTTCTGGAAAATGGGTGCTACGCGTTAAAGCATTAGCGAAAAACTTTCAAGAGAAAAAACTTTTCCAGCAGCTGAACTTCGAGATAAAGCGTGGCGAAAAAGTAGCGATTATGGGTGAAAATGGTATTGGTAAATCAACCTTAATTAAAATATTACTCAACACAATTCCATCTGACCAAGGCAGTGTTGAGTGGGGTTATGAAACGCATACCAGTTATTTTTCACAGGACCATCATGATTTACTGAATAAACATGCAACCGTTTTAGCCTGGTTAGAACAATATTCCGCTGGCATCAGTGAGCAATCGATACGTAAAACCCTAGCGCAAGTCTTGTTTAATAAAGAAGATGTTCTCAAAGATATTTTAGCCCTAAGCGGCGGCGAAGCGGCCCGCTTATTATTGGCAAAAATGGTATTAGAATCGGCGAATGTCTTAATCCTGGATGAACCCACCAACCATCTCGATATTGAAGCAACTGAAGCGCTGGCGAGTGCCTTACGCAATTATCCTGGCACATTACTCTTCGTGAGCCACGATCGACATTTCATCAATAAAATAGCGGATCGCATCTTATTCATTTCACATGAAAAGAAGTTACAAGATGTTAAACGATTAGATGCGATTAATTTAGCTTAATCGCATTTTTATTCTCTCTTCGCATTACCCATTCCCATACTTGGGTGTTTTCACAACGTCGGCGTTTTTCTTTCCTGAAGCCATGTTGTTGATAAAATAACAAGGTACGCTGGTTTTGTTCATAGACAGCCATCCAAAGTGCAGGTCTTAATTGTTTGGCATGATTAAGCAAAGCAACACCATAACCTTGGCCTTGTTTGTCAGAGCGAACAAATAAGGCCGATAATTCATCGGCATGCAAAGCGCTAAATCCAAGTACTTCATGATCGACTTCCAATACCCAACATTCACAAATCGGTAAATAATCATTTAACATCGTACGTAGTTGTTCCTGCCAATAAGTCGCTGCAACAAAAGGATGTGCCTCAAAACTCCCCTTCAGCCATAAATCGCCAATAATAGGAAGATCATCGGCTAATGCCGGACGTATCGTAAACTTTTTTGTTGAGTCAAATTGAGTGTGAGTCATTTTTTTTATATCTTTTCATAGTGGTTTTATTGTACTCCAACTACGACACGCCGGGCATAGCCAATCAAGCATTTTGCTATTAAAACCACAGCTTAAACAACGATAGACCGGTTTATTTTCCATCAATTTTTTAATCAGATCTTTTAAGCTAGTTAAATTACTTTTATCCGTCAGAAAACAATTTTCTTGTGCTAAATGTAAATCAACTAATTGATATAAGCCAGGCAATGAAGGCTTAGCTTGTAATTGCCGCGTCAAAAATTGAAGTGCTTTATCATTATCATTTTCTTGGATTAATTTAACGATAGCCAGTGAAATGGGTGTCTGTGCATGCTCGTTGAGTGTTTCATGCAAATAACCTAATAACCCTATCGTTCCTGAATGATGTTGTAAATAACATTGATTAAGTGGTGCTAACGTTTCAGTAATATAATCCGGATCTTGTTTTTTTATTGCTTGATAAATAGTAATCGCTTCTTCCCATTTTTCGGCAGCAATGGCCAATTTTCCTTTTATAAGATTAGCTCGAACACAGTTCACATCATATTTTAGCGCCTGCTCTAAGAGTTTAATAACTTCTTTTTGGCTGGCATGGGTATTGAGTAAATTCTGCGCTAATTCGCAATGATAATGCGCAATATTTTTAAAAATTTTGTTATCCCATTTCGAAATTTTTTTTGCTTGTTTTATGGCGATTTCCCAACGCTTTTGTTGTTGGTAGATTTCTAATAGATAACGCACAGCAATACGCGCGTACTCGCTATCGTCATGATGGATCACTTCAAAAAATAAGCGCTCTGCCCTATCTAATAAACCTGCGCAATAATAATCTCTGCCTAGGGCTAACAAGGCTTGTAATTTTTGTGCATGCGCGAGATTAGGTCTGGCAATCAAATTTTGATGAAGCCGGATAGCGCGATCGATTTCACCACGCCGACGAAATAACACACCTAAGGCTAAATGGGTTTCCACGGTTTCTGTATCTACTTCGAGTATCTTAATAAAGGTATCCACCGCTTTATCTGACTGCTCATTGAGCAAATAATTTAAACCGCGTAAATACTCACGATTGCATTCGTTTTTTTTACTTGAATTTGAATTGGAAAATTTACAAAAAGCAGCATACCAACCGGAAGCGGCGGCAATAGGCAGCAATAAAAACAGTAACTCCAGCATAATTACGCTCAATAGGATACACCCTGTCATTGCTAGCGCAAAGAGCATTAATCGTCATTGCGAGCGCCGCGGGTGCGCAGCAATCCAGGAAAAATACCGATTAATTGTGGATGGCCACGCTCATTACACTCGCTCGCCATGACGATGGTATTAATGTTGATCTTTAAACGGTAAAGCTCTTAGATTGCTTAGTTCTTTTTCGACTAAATTTAACCGATGTCGTAAACGCCGATTAACATATTTAAGTTTTATATACGTAATAAAAGCCGTTAATAAGCCTAATAAACCGCCTACAATAAAACTAAGTATGGTTAATAAAGACAGCGGTAATCGCTTAGTACCCAAATAATAATTAACACTGACTAGATCGGCATTCAGACCGGCAAAAATCAGCCCCAATATGAATAATACTATCAGGAACAAATATGTTATGCATCGCATAGACTTACCTACTAATTAGAAGGTGTCTTCAATAAAAGACACCTTCTAGCCCCATGCTGATTTGCTTAAGAAAAAGCTTATTTAGTGACTACTTTTTCTTCTAAAGGAAGTAAAGAAAGTGAAATGTGACGATTTTTTCGATCAAGATTTAAAATTCTTGCTTCGATTTCTTGTCCCACTTCAAAATTTTTCCCCTCTTCACCGCACTCAGTCGTTTTAAGTTGAGCTTCGATATTATTACCTAAATCAACTTTCATTCCTTCGTCGTTAATTTCGGTTATTTTTCCTTTGACCATTTGATCTTTAGTATATTTATCAAAAGGATGCGATGATTCGGTATCCAATTGTTTAATACCCAGCGAAATACGTTCGCGTTCAGGATCGATGGATAAAATGATCGTTTCTAATTCATCACCTTTTTTGTATTTACGCACCGCTTCTTCGCCCGATATATTCCATGCGATATCCGATAAGTGGACTAAACCATCGATGTTACCGGGTAAGCCGATGAAAAGACCGAAATCAGTGATCGATTTTATTTTACCGGTAATACGTTCGCCTTTAGCATGCGTATTCGCAAAATCTTCCCAAGGGTTAGACTTACACTGCTTAATACCTAAAGAAATACGACGTCGATCCGAATCAATATCTAATACGACGACCTCAATTTCCATGCCTGCTTGAACGATTTTATTTGGATTAATGTTTTTGTTGGTCCAATCCATTTCTGAAACGTGGACTAAGCCTTCAACACCTTCTTCTATTTCGACAAAACAACCATAATCAGTGACATTAGTTACTTTACCTTTTAAGCGTGTACCGACAGGGTAACGTTTGACTAAGTCTTCCCAAGGATCGCCGACTAATTGTTTAAGCCCTAATGAAACACGGCCTCTGTCTCTTTCGATTTTCAATACCACGACTTCAATTTCATCGCCTATGGTTAATACTTCACTGGGTTGCTTGACGCGTTTCCACGAAATATCGGTCACGTGTAATAAACCGTCGATGCCACCTAAGTCGATAAATGCACCGTAATCCGCTAGGTTTTTTACGATACCTTTAATGACTTGACCTTCTTCTAATTCAGTTAATAACTGTTCGCGTCCGGCTTGACCTTCTGATTCAAGCACCGCACGCCGTGATAAAACGATATTATTGCGCTTAGGATCAAGCTTAATAACTTTAAATTCCAGATCTTTACCTTCGATAATACTAGAATCACGTACTGGACGTACATCAACTAAAGAGCCAGGTAAGAAGGCACGTAGATTACCGATTTCCACCGTAAACCCACCTTTCACTTTTCCTGTCACTTTCCCGGTCACTACCGTATCGGCATCGTGTGCACGCTGTAAAGCGGTCCACATTTCTGCACGCTTGGCTTTTTCACGTGATAAACGTGTTTCACCAAAACCATCTTCTAAAGATTCTATACTGACGTCAATTTGGTCGCCCACTTTGACTTCTAATTCACCGGCTTCATTATAGAATTGCTCAATGGGAATCAAGCCTTCTGATTTTAAATTCGCATTAACAACAACACGGTCTTTTTCGATGCGGACTACGGTTCCGGTAATAATCATCCCGGTGTAAAAAATACGCTCGGAGAAATTCTCCTCCAGTAACTGTGCAAAACTCTCACTCATAGTGTTTATCGCTTGTTCTTTTTTAGAGAACCATGGTTATGGCGCAATACGCGCGGTTAAAATTTGGGTGCGCATCATTCAGCGAATGACAACACATCCAGCATTAGGCCAATTTCTAGTCTAATGCCCCTTGTTACGTTTTTTCGTGCTAGCCTGTAACAACTTACCTTTGATAAGCTGCAACACTTCTTGAATGCTTAAGTGCGTCGTATCGATAGTAATAGCTCCCCTGGGCGCTATGAGTGGCGCTATTGGACGCTGTCTATCTTGACGATCCCGCTGTTCAAGCTCTGCTCGCACAGCGTCAAGGCTAACATGCTTCCCCTTTGCCTTCAACTGTAAATAACGTCGTTTAGCACGTTCTTCTAGGCTTGCTTCCAGGAAGATTTTAAGCTCCGCATCCGGGAAAACCACACTACCCATATCTCGGCCGTCGGCCACCAAGCCCGGGGCGCGGCGAAATGCTCGCTGGTAGGCGAGTAAGGCCTGTCTAATCTTGGGATAAGCCCCTAATTGTGAGGCTAATTGGCCGATTTCTTGCGTGCGTAGGCTATCGGTGATATCGCGCTGCTGCCAAAAAATCCTCAGCATTTGATCGGACGCCCGTACACTGAAATTAAGATCTAAGTCCGCCACTAAAGGAAGTAATTTATCTTCATCAAAAGGTGTCTGCGTCGTTGTTGCGATCCAGGCGGCAGCACGATAAATGGCACCACTATCAAGGAAATGCCAAGCCAATTCTTGGGCTAATAAATGACTAATGGTACCCTTGCCTGAACCACTCGGACCATCGATAGTGATCACCGGAACAAGCGCTGTTTTTTCTGTACCTAACAGCATGATAAGTAAGCCTTCCAAGCTGATTTTCGGTAATGATGGGCGCTCGCCGCCGGATCGGCCGCTTGATAAATACCACGCCCCACAATAATGATGTCCGTGCCGTTTTGTGTAATGGCTTGTTCAGGGGAAATATAGTGTTGACCGAGGCCATCATCAGCACCACTCGCATCGAACTGCACGCCTGGCGTCATGTGTAGCAAACCTGGGTTTTCTGTTAATTGATGCTGCGCAATAAAGCCCATGACAAAATCGGGATATTCTTCAGCCATAGCAAGACTCGCTTGCGTGTAAGCCCCCTTAGCTAAGGAACCTGCTGAACTCATTTCTGCAAGCAATAATAAACCCCTTTTTTTAGCCAAGCCTACTTCTCGCAAACCTTGAATAACGCCGGGGCCAGGTACCGTGTGTGCATTAACAATATCGGCCCAATGAGCGATTTGGTAGATACCCCCAGCATATTGTTGTTTGACGGTATGACCAATATCAGCAAATTTACGATCTTCAAAGATTAAAAACTGATGTTTATCCGCTAAATAATTAAGTTGCTGGATAAAATCGACACTGAAATCAGACAGAATATCGACATGCGTTTTTAATAGACAAATTTCATCCCCTACTATATCCGCTAAATTCAGCAAATCAGACGTAAGATTAACATCGGCGGATAAGCAAAGATTCGTTTGTTTTTCCGCTATCAATTGACACAAACGTTGCGCGCTTGGGTTTAAGCAAACAGTCGCGCGCTCAGCAAAACTTAATTTTTTAATTTTTTTTGACATTTATGGGTTAAGTAAAGGATCAAATGCAACAATCTGCGTCGTCAGATGCAGCTCGGTATTGAGTTGCTCGGCCACATGCTTCATTTGTTCCGGTTTAATTTCTGGACCTACAAAAACACGTGTCAATACGCCCAATAAACTTTTGTAGGGACGACTATAGGCATTAAAGCCTTTACGGCGTAAGGTTTGCACCAGATTCTCAGCCTCTACGGGATCTTTAATATCGGGCAATTCAACTACCCAGGCTTTTGCCGGCGTTAAAGGAAAGTTCAGCAAACTTTTCATACTGGCTTTACTGGAAGTGAAGCGTAATAACGCTGCAGTAGGCGCGACAGGTACGGTGGGAATAGTAAACGATAGTACGTTTTCCGCACGATAATCTTTCATCCACAGCGGCACAAAAATAACCAACAAGGCGGCAATAACAATAATAGTAATAAAACTAGCGCGTTTAAATGAAAAATCCACAAGCCATCTCAACAAATTTATTGATGAATTATACCTATAAGACAGGAATTTGCGAATGGTAGCAATAATTTTTTTTGGCAGTGTTTTTTTCAAACTAAAACAATAACGACAATCCTAAGCTGTAGGTATTATCACTGGTGGGAAGATTATTTTCTTGAAACAACTGCTTGGTATTGCCGTAATTACCGGTATGTTGATATTGTACATACACCGCCAGCGTAGGATTAATTTGATAATAGGGTCTTAACGTTAACTGTAACTCATTGACTCCACTACCTACTAAATCATGTGCGACGGTTTTATTCGCAAATAAAGCTTCTATTTCCGTTTGGATAAAGAAATTATGTGCAATTTGCGTATCGCGGGTTAAATCCACATTCAGTTTACTGCTGCCATTATGATAATAAGCACGAATATCGGTTTGAATAAAATAGGGTGTTAAGCCTTCAATACCGATACCTGGCTGAAAATACGGCGTCATGGTGGGGCGATACATATAATTCACACCGCCCTTAATCGCCCAGAATTGACTAATGGCATGCCAATAAAAGATATCTAGATTTGCATTGTCAATAACACCTTGGTTGATTTCAGCTTTTTCCAAATACAGTTGCAGTTTATTATTATCCCCGCCAAACATACCTTTATAAGTAATTTCTTGATCGTTATTAATTAGATTTTGATTAACATCCAGTAGATTCGCTGTAAAAAAACGTGGCGCATGATCCGAAGGGTGATCGATTAAGTTTTGATCGACAGGTAGATGCTGGACACGGACTATCGCTTGATTGGTATAAGCTAAGGGTTGGACGATAGTTTGCGGACGTTGGTTTGCTGGTGTCACGTCAACTAACGTCGTGTATTGAAAAACCCGCGCCATGCCCGCTGCCATATGATAAAGCTGATGACAATGAAAAAACCATTGCCCACTCGCATCGGTATCAATATCCACCACCACCGTTGCCATTGGCGGAACAACAACCGTATGCAATAAAGGATCGTAAGCACCATGACCGTTACGTAAAATAAACCAGTGTCCATGAATGTGCATGGGATGATCCATCATCGAATGATTGGTAAAAACCACGCGATAACGTTTACCTGGTTTAAATAAAATCGGTTGAGCATTATTTAAGGTCACGCCATTAATAAACCAAATATAACGGTTCATATAACCGGATAAATCCATGTGTATGGTTTTTTCTATAGGTTTATCGGGATTATTAGTCTTAACGGCAGCCATCATTTTTTGATAAGAAGAACCCATCGTTAAACTTTTCATACCCGACATGGAATGTGTATTCTCCATGTTCATGCCGGGCATATTCTCAGCGGTGTTCATAGCGGGCATTGAGACTGATGCCTGCATTTTCATGTTGCCCATCATCATTGGGGCAGGTTCCGGAAAAAGTTTGACGTTTTGAATATTGACCGACGAATACGGCGTCGTAGTGAGTACTCCAATCGCTCGCCCTAAGGTATCTATTGATTCAGCATAAATAATCGTGTTGCCAGGCTGTTTAATCCTGACTAAAACATCATAGGTTTCACCGGGCTCAATTTTGAAATGATCGACGAAATAAGGTTTAATATTATTTCCATCAACTTGAACCAATTCCATCTTGCCTTGATTAAGTTTCACATTGTAATTAGTACTCGCCCCTGCACCAATAAAACGTAAGCGAACTTTATCCCCTACCTGCACCTGTCGTGTCCAAGGGTGTTGATTCACCTGTCCATTCAGTAAATAAGCATCGTAAGCGATGTCACTAAAGTCATAAATATTCATACGACTTGTTTGCATCATTTTGTAACTACGCAGTAATTGTTGGCGTTTTAAAGGTGTAGCATTTCTATAATCGCGAATAAACTTTAACAGTGAAGGTTGTAAAGGGAAACGGGAATCATAATAGCCGTCGACCTTTTTAAGATTGGCATAAATTTGTTCTGGAAGTGTATTACTCCAGTCAGATAACACGATGACAAAGTCTTTATTGTAATAATAAGGTATGGGTGTTTTAGGCTTAATGATAATGCCACCATACAAACCTTGCTGTTCCTGCAGACCGGTGTGTGCATGATACCAATAGCTACCAGATTGTTGAGGCGTAAAACGGTAGTGGAAAACACCACCCGGTGGTATCGGTTGTTGGCTCACGCCGCTGACACCATCCATTTGCCAAGGAACCAACAAACCATGCCAATGAATACTCGTACCTACACTGAGTCGGTTATAAACATTGATGATGACTGCCTGACCTTCTTTGAAATGTAGAATAGGGCCAGGAATTTGATTATTAACGGCAATCGCTACTGCCGGTGTTCCGGTAAAATTGACCTGCTTATAGGCTACCGTTAAATTGATAATCTGTGTTTTGGCATCCGCTTGATCGACAAATAGCAGTGCTAAAATAAGGGTAATACTATAAACCAATCGAATGATACGCTTCATATAGAGCTTTATAGTTAGAGATGGT
>CANJLU010000023.1 GCA_947475085.1 Coxiellaceae bacterium | reverse complement strand
ACAGGATTAAGCATGGTCATACTAATATTAAGACGTTTTGCTAGTTTAGTGTAGGCCGGAGTGAGCGCCGCTAACGTTTGATTATTGATCGTTTCTGCCAGCCAGTTTTTTTCTTTAGCGAACATCATTTTAGTATTATCAGTGAACTGTAAAATATGCCGATTAGGTAAAATAGAGCTTAAATTTTGTGAAAAACTTACCATGGCTTTAGTGGAACTTACTGAATTGACGAGCTGTATCAGCGTATGACGTAGGACATCGTTGTCGGATAAAGTAACGTTCCAACAGCTTTGCTCGCAGCGACTAAAAACATCTGGAAATTTTTGCAAGAGTGGCGTGTATTGAGTCCTATTCAGCGTGCCCGTTAAGCTAGCAATTTGTTGCTCATTAAAACGGGTATTTGGTTTTAAATGATAGAAAAAAATAGTCTCCGGCGCTGAAGGCCATTTATACATTGAAATTGATTTAATTATGCCTAATAACGCTTGAATTTCAGTTGAAAGAAAATCAAAACTGACATCGTAACTTAAAGTACGGTTGGCAATAGCTGCATTTTTTTGGGTAGTGACCGTATTCACATTAAAAAGTGTACTATTTAATGAAACATAAATTGGGTTTAGGTGTGTTAAGTTTTGTGATTCACTAAAATATTCAAATTCGAGTGAAGAGGGCGTGCTGACTGACAAATTATCCACCGACGAGCTATTTTTTAAATCTCGCGCTTTGCTTTCAATTTCTAGCATCGCCGTACTCAGCATAGGACTTAATTTTTGAAAATGAATTAAATCTTTTATCGTAGTTTGTGCCTGAGTAGTGACATTTACGACGTCTGCTAAATATAACCACTGGTTTTGTGTCGCTTCATCTTTAAATTTTAAATGCCAAAGAAACGATTGCCCATCAATCACTATTTCCTTAACATCGCAGGTGTATTGACCGTCAAAAGTGAAAATATCGACATCAGCCCAAGAAATTTTGCAGGCAATTGCTCTAGGTTTATCCACCGGTAAACAGCGTTCCATCAACGCCAGTCCTATACTTTTGTCTTGAGTCGATTGCTGCGGACTTAAGGTATATCTGGCAGGATACTTTCGATAGCTGAGTGATTTAATATCTTCCCATTCGAAATAAGCGGTTTGATCATAGGGGATGCTTACTTGATTGATTGAAGTGCCTTCTATGTTAATATCGGTTTTATTACTACCACTCAGATTAGCCTGATCAAGATTAGCCCCTCTAAAATTAGCGCGACTTAAATTAGCAAAATATAACGAAGCGTTTTTTAAAATGGCTCGAGAAAAATTGACGTCTTGTGCATTAGTTCCCGCTAAACTAGCATCTCCTAAATCGCAATCAGAAAAATTAGCTTCATGTAAATCAGCATTATCAAGCTGACAGCGTTGCAAATCTGCTTTTTCTAGATTAGCTTTTCTTAATTGGCAATTTTTCAGATTGGCTCTTTTTAAAATACTTTTTTTTAAAATCACCTCGTTCAACGTTGCTTGACTTAAATCGGCCTGGGTTAAGTCCGCGCGCGTCATGTCTGAGCCTACTAAGCGCATGGATTTTAACGTTGAGTATTTTAAATTGGTACCGATAAAGTTCGATTCTGAAAAATCTAGATAAGATAATTCTACATTTTCTAAATTGGCATTCGACAAATCTAAATTTTTGAAGAGACTCGTAGCATCATTCGTTTGATTATTATTCCTGGAAAATTCTGCATTAATTTTTGTAAAATTGACTGCACGTAAATCCCAGCCTTTAAAGGTTTTTAATTCAAGACCGGTTAGAAATAGTTTGAATAACTCAGCGGAGAGCTCAGCAGTTGATTTATCTGTGTTGCCGGGTTGGTTAAATGCACTTAATTTTTCTGTATTATTGATTAGATAAGTTTTAAGTTGGTGGACGCTGGGTAAATTTAATTGATCCAATATGTAATAATAGCGCTGCATATTATTTCCTTATTATTGATGGTTTATATCCTTTTCAGCACATATCATACAATAAATTTTTTAAATAAAAAATAATAAATTTTATGAAAATTATTTGCAATATTTAATTTTTCAAAATTAAATAGCTAAAGGGAGAGTAGGCTTAAGCAAGCCCTCGATAATCGGTACCGAGGGAGGAGTGGATGAATATCTCAATGCTTATCAAGGATTAATTTTTAGTTTTTTGATCTTCATAATGACTATAACTACGATGACGTAATTTGGGTTCGCCGCCATAGCGTCGTGTATTGCGACGTTGTGAAGTTGGATTGCTCGTATTAGTAGGGGTAGTAGGATTGCTAGCGTTGTTAGCTACCGCTTCAGCGACTGGTTTTTTTTCTAAAGTAGGCGCAGTAGATTCCTCCACTTGTGGAATGATTTTTCTTTCCGTGGTATTGAACGCAGGTTTAGGTGTTATCTGCTCTGCTCGATGTGCTTGCTGGTTTGATTTATTTTCGTGTTTACTGATTGTTCTTTCAGCGGGTTTCCTTTTATTAGGTAATGGTTTTCTTTCTACGGGCGCAGCAACAGGGACAGCAACAGGTTTAGTCGTATGTTGCGGGTTTTGTTGTTGATGGGGTGACTCATTACGTGGCTGATGATGTTTATTATAACGATGCTGTGATGGTTTGCTGCGGTTATGATGGTGCTGTCCACCATTGCTTTCGCTGCCATGTTCTCCGTCTTTGTCACGTCTGTCATCGCGGCGGTGATTGCGCAGGCGATTATTACGATTTGGTTTCGAATAACGTCGTTCTGAAGAGTGTCTATGGGGGGCATCTTTGGGATGACTGTGTGTAAACGCGTTGCCGGTCTCCTTTTTCAGGGGTTTATTACTAGGCTCAACTTTAGTTGTTTTGCCTAAATCTTTTAACATGCCTAGCAATCGACTTAATAAGCCTAATTGGGTTTTAGTTTTATGTTTGCTCAGTGCAAAAGTCAGTGGTTTTACAGCCGGGGTTTCTATAGGTTTAAGGTTAGGTGCGTTATAGGGTAGCGGCGATTCGGTGCAAGATTTATCAAGCATTTGATAGCTAGCGTTTTCGCTGGCCTGTAGATTAATGTTCTGGCCTAGACCCGTAATTTTATATTGTGGAGATTGCCAATACGGGTTAGGAATTAACAATATGTTTATTTTATAGCGTTGCTCAATTTGCTGTATGGCCAGACGTTTTTCATTAATGAGATAAGTAGCCATATCGACGGGTATTTCGACGCGTATTTGTTGAGTTGATTTCTTTAACGCTTCTTTTTCTACTGCACGCAGTAGGGATAAGGTTAATGACTCGATAGTTCGTATGGTGCCTTCACCATTGCATCGTGAACATAGGGTCTCATTGGCCTTTCCTAAGGAATGACGCAAACGTTGTCGTGACATTTCTAACAATCCAAATGCGGAAATTCGACCGATTTGTATACGTGCGCGATCTTTTTTAGTGGCTAAACGTAAACAATTTTCAACTTTGCGTTGATTGTCTTCTGAACTCATATCGATAAAGTCAATGACAATCAAGCCACCTAAATCACGTACGCGTAATTGATGGGCAATTTCTTTAGCGGCTTCAAGATTGGTGGCAACCGCCGTTTCTTCAATATCTTCATTTTTGGTAGAACGACCAGAGTTAATATCAATGGAAACCAAGGCTTCGGTACGATCGATAACGATGGTAGCGCCTGATGGAAGTTCTATTTTGCGCTTAAACGCAGATTCAACTGCTTCTTCAATATCAAAATACATAAACAAAGGAATAGTATTTTCATACAGCGTGATTCGGGAAACAAAATCAGGTCGAATTTGCTCGATGTAATGCTTAATTTTTTCGTAGATTTTTTTGTCATCAATAATAATTTCGTCAATATCACGTCTTAAATAATCACGTATCGAACGTGTAATCAGATCGCCTTCTTGAAAAATTAGAAATGGAGCAGAACGCTCGTTAAAGGCTTTTTGGATGGCGTTCCATTGTTGCAGGAGTAAATTCAAATCATTTTGTAGTTCATGGAATTCCCGACCGACGCCCGCGGTACGCAGAATAAGACCCATTTCCCCAGAAAGTTCCATTTGACTGAGTAAATCCTGCATTTCACGACGTTCTTCTCCTTCGATGCGACGGGAAATACCACCTGCGCCAGGATTATTTGGCATCAGTACTAAGTAACTACCTGGTAAGGTTATATAAGTCGTTAAAGCGGCCCCTTTATTGCCACGCTCTTCTTTTTCAATTTGCACCATCACTTCCTGGCCGACTTTCAGTGAATGTTTAATGGTGTGTGACTCATGATTTCTCCCCTTGCAGTAAGTAGGGGCGATTTCTTTGAAGGGTAAAAAACCATGACGATCAGCGCCATAGTCGATGAATGCAGCCTCTAAGCTAGGCTCAATGCGGCTGATTTTTCCTTTATAGATATTGGATTTTTTTTGTTCTTGACCACTATATTCAATATCTAGGTCGGACAGTTTGTTTTCTTCGAGCAAAGCAACGCGGATTTCGCCGGGTTGATTAGCATTGATTAATATTCGATTCTTTTCATTATGCATCGTTGAATCCTATTTTGTATGAAGGCTCAACTAAGCTTGCTTATCTGTAAACGCGGTAATCGCTGTTAAAAAAATTAAAACGGTTGCTATACCCTGAAACAATGACCACTTAATGAATTTAAAAAGGGTAAGTGAATCAATAGGATTCTTTGCATAAGCTCTTTTTGCCTTTGAGCTAAATAGCATAGGTTTCAAATAACTGATTTTTAACACGGATTATACGCTTGCATATTCTCAATATATCTTTTTTACGAGCAATAATACTGCCCATAAAATCCGCACCGGAAGAATATCGTTCCAAATAAAAGGTTGCAAACTTAAGAAGCCGGACTAATTTTATGATTTTGGGATTTAAATTGATCACCAAAAACAATTTAAATTTATAAAAAATTAAAATTTTTTACTTTAGTTAGCTCTATAGACAAAACGTTGATTTCTTATCATTTCGCTCTGTTTTGTGTCAGTTAAATAGAGGGGATTAACCGAGCTATATGCTGACACGGGAAACTAAATCTAGGACTCATTATAACAGTATTTAGTAGGTTGGCAATCAAAACAGGGCCTGGGGCACAGGGCTTTAGAGCAGTTTTACCAGGGGTGGCTAATCCCATGGGGGCGGGAGTTATGCTCAGGACTTAAGCACGGTCGAGCCTAATGTTTATCAGATTTTGTTTTACTTGAAAGTTTTGCTATGCTTAAGTTGGCTTCTACTATGGGCTATGGATTTGTCAGTGGGCTTGTCAGCCCTTGGCTGACAATTTGTTCTTTAATGCTTTTTTGCACTACTTTTTAGATGGGGAATTTTGCTTATGTATAAGAAGTTTTTGGTTTCAATGCTGCTGACGGCGGCGTTAGTCGGCTGTAATCATCAGCCTTCTGATAAGCAAGGAGATCAATCAGATACCGCGATGCCGGTTCAAGACCAAATGGTTAATCCAGCGAATTCATCTAGCTCGGATGAGCAAATACCGGTTAATCCGCATGCTGTGGAGCCTACGCAAACACCACCTACCGATAACACTACACCCGCTACGCCAGCAACACCGGATACATCTTCTAACAATGGAGCAGCGACCGATACGACTACACCGGCGGCACCTGCTAATAATGGTGATTCAGCTAATTCTGCGGCTGGGGCACAATAAGTCAATTGATATTGGTCACCTGCTTTTTTGAGACTCGTTTAAAAACAAGCGACGAGTGAAAGGCTTCTTGAATCGATCCTGTGTTGTTTAAATGCAGCACAGGATACTCTTCTTACTCGAATTTTTGCTGCTAATTTGTGCCTATTTATGGTACTATTTAACTCTTTTTACGTATCATAGGTTTTGAGCTTTTATGGCAGAATCAGTGGCTAATGAAATCATTTCGGTAACAGTTGAAAAGGAACTAAAGCAATCCTACCTGGCGTACGCTATGAGTGTCATAGTGGGTCGGGCATTGCCGGATGTACGAGATGGCTTAAAGCCCGTACATAGACGGGTTTTATTTGCCATGAGCGAGCTGGGCAATGATTGGAATAAGCCGCATAAAAAATCCGCCCGTGTGGTGGGTGATGTTATTGGTAAATATCATCCTCACAGTGATGGGGCGATTTATGACACCATCGTGCGTATGGCGCAAACCTTTTCCATGCGCTCTGTATTGATTGATGGACAAGGTAACTTTGGTTCGGTTGATGGTGATTCTGCAGCTTCGATGCGTTATACCGAAATTCGGATGTCGAAATTGGCACATGCCTTATTGGCGGATTTAGCCAAAGAAACCGTCGATTTTGCTCCCAACTACGACGAAACGGAACAAATTCCTACCGTATTACCGACGCGCGTGCCTAACCTGTTGGTTAATGGTTCTTCAGGTATTGCCGTTGGTATGGCGACTAATATCCCACCGCATAATCTTGCTGAAGTTATCGATGCTTGTGTCGCTTTACTCGCCGATCCAGAATTGACCATAGAACGCTTAATGCAGTTTATTAAAGGACCTGATTTTCCTACGGCTGGTTTAATTTATGGTAAACAAGGCATCGTTGAGGCGTATCACAATGGTCGTGGGCGAGTATTTGTTCGAGCGCGTATCGAACTTGAATTAGACGAAAAATCGAATAAGCAACGAATTATAGTGACCGAGTTGCCTTACCAAGTAAACAAAGCAAAACTTATCGAAAAGATTGCTGAATTGGTAAAGGAAAAACGTATTGAAGGTATTACGGCATTGCGCGATGAATCCGATAAAGACGGTATGCGTATGGTTATCGAAGTCCGCCGTGGTGAAAACGTGGATGTGTTATTGAATAATTTATTTTCGCAAACGCAATTACAAGTCACGTTTGGTATTAATATGGTGGCTTTGGTTGATGGCAGACCGGTCTTACTCAATCTCAAACAATTAATTACTGAATTTTTGGCACACCGACGTGAGGTGGTGACACGGCGCACGATCTTTGAATTACGTAAAGCAAGAGAACGCGCGCATATTTTAGAAGGCTTGGGTATTGCCTTAGTCAATATCGATCCGATGATTGCCTTGATTAAGGCGGCTAAGGATCCAGCGGATGCTAAATCGCAACTGTTAGCGCAAGCCTGGCAGCTAGGTATAGTGGCTGAAATGCTGACTAAAACCGATTTGCTAGAAACGCAATTAAGCGTAGATGCAGCGCATGAATATGGTGTAAAAAAAGGCGAGAATAGTTATCGATTATCGCCCGAACAAGCCCAAGCGATCTTAGAACTGCGTTTACATCGTTTAACGGGTCTCGAGCAAGAGAAAATTTTAAAAGAATATCGCGATCAGTTGGATATTATTATTGATTTACTCGATATCTTAAATCAACCCGAGCGCTTACGTCAGGTTATACACGATGAACTGGTGGCAATTAAAGAAGAATTTGCCGACCCGCGTCGTACTGAAATCATCAGTGTCGATGCTGAAATTAATGAAGAAGATTTGATTCCAGCCGAGGATGTGGTGGTGACATTGTCACATGAAGGCTATGTCAAAAGACAAAGCTTAGATGTCTATCAAGCACAACGTCGCGGCGGTAGAGGAAAATCCTCAGGTGATGTTAAAGAAGAAGACTTCATTGAGCATTTATTAATTGCTAATACGCACGCCACCTTATTGTGTTTTTCTAGTGTGGGTAAAGTGTATTGGCTTAAAGTCTATAAATTACCCGAAGGGAGTCGCATCGCTAAAGGTCGACCCATCGTTAATTTATTGCCTTTAAGCGAAAATGAACGGATCAATGCGGTATTACCCGTGCAGAATTATAGTGCTGAGCATTTTATTTTCATGGCAACCGCGAATGGTACGACCAAAAAAACCAGCTTAATTGATTTTTCACGACCCCGTAATGACGGTATTATTGCCATTGATTTGCGTGAAGGGGATCGTTTAGTGGGCGTCGCATTAACCGATGGACAGCAAGATGTTTTATTATTTACCGATGCGGGTAAGGTCATACGCTTTAATGAGAGTAAGGTGCGTTGTATGGGACGTACCGCCTGCGGTGTGCGCGGCGTTAAATTACAAGCGGGACAGCAAGTTATTTCTTTAATCATTGCTAAACCAGAAGGATTAATTTTAACGGCAACTACGCATGGGTATGGTAAACGCACACCTGTTCCTGAACATCGTTTAACGAGTCGTGGTGGTAGTGGTGTAGTGGCGATTAAAACCACCGAGCGTAATGGGAATGTTGTGGCAGCGGTGCAAGTATTGCCTTCTGATGAAGTGATGTTAATTACCAATAAAGCGACTTTAGTTCGTACACGGGTTGCTGAAATTCGCGTAGCGGGTCGACATTCACAAGGTGTGCGATTAATCCGCCTGAATGAAGGTGAAACCTTAGTGGGTTTAGAACGTATCGAAGAAGATTTGGTCGCTGCAAGTCCAGAACAAACCGATACATTGATAAATTTAACGGCCGAAAAAACTGATAACGATGTTAATTAGGTTCCTCGATGGAAAAGCAAAAATTACTCGAAGCGCTAATTAACATTGATGTGATTAAATGGGGCGAATTTACTTTACGTAGCGGCGAAATCTCGCCGATCTATATCGATTGCCGTGGCATTATTTCCTATCCACCGCTATTACGCGCCATTGCCAACGTTTTATGGAATAAGGTAAAACACCTTAAACCGGATTTGTTATGTGGCGTACCGTATACCGCATTGCCTGTAGCTACAGCTATTTCACTCGATCAAAACCTACCGATGCTAATGTGTCGTAAGGAAATTAAAGAATATGGAACTAAAAAACAAATCGAAGGTGTTTTTAAACCCGGCCAATCCTGTTTAATCGTTGAAGATGTCGTCACCACGGGTGGCAGTGTGTTACAGATAGCACAGATTTTAAAAAAACATGAGTTACAAGTAAGAGATATGGTCGTGTTAGTAGATAGACAGCAAGGCGGTAGAGAAGCGTTGCACGCGGCGGGCTATCAATTACACAGTGTCTATACCTTAGATGAACTTACTAAGGCCCGAACTTAGTTAATGATGTAAGACTTGTATGACTACTCAGATCGGTCGCTTTTTTATTTTCATTATTTTCTTTATTAAGATCGATACCAGGTTGTTCTAAAAGATACTTTACAATATCATCATGGCCATACTCATAGGCTAAATATAGTGCGGTATTGCCTCTTGCATTACAGGCATTAAGCGTATATTCATCACAGTTTTCTTGTAATTTGGCTAAATTTCCTGTTTGTGCAGCAATCAGAAAATTAATACTTTTTCTTTTTTGTGCGATAGAAATTTCTTCAGCTGATCCCAAGCAGTGGGTTACCATGGTTTGGCTAGACCGCTGCGCGCTATCTGTTCGCAATGATCTGAATTTATGCGCTAGATTTTCTCTATTTTCCATACATTGCTGAATATACGTTTTTTTTGATTTTTTAATTTTTCTATCTGGATTAATCCAGATAATTTCTAAACAGTCTCTAACATCTTCGATATCGGTAGAGATGAGTAACTCATAGGGGCTTTGGTGTTGTGTATTTTTCGCATTTTTATTCGCTTGATTTGCCAGCAATTCATCGACAATCGACGTATGTCCTAACAGAAAAGCGTAATGTAGCGGTGAATTACCGTCTTCATCAGGCCGATTGATATCGACTTTTAGTCCAATTAGTTTTTTTGCAACTTCGAAGAGGCCTACCTTGACCGCTAAGCATAAACAAGTTTTTCCTTCGCTATCGACGAGATTGAAATTAAATTTTGGTTTGGCATGCGTAATTAACAGATCGATAAACTTTACTGCGTCTTTTTCATCTTCGTTAGCAATCAGCGTATGTAAAGCGGTATTTTTGTAAGAACTAGGATTTATTTCATGACTGGCTTGTAGATTCGGATTGACACCTTGTTCTAATAGCCATTGAAATTTCTCCATGGTGTCGACTCGTGAGACCGCAGCACTTTGCAGTAAATTACCCGAACAAAACAGTTTATGCAGATTAAGTTGACCTTTTTTTATGGCGGTTTGTATCTCGGCTAATTTAAATCGATTGCCCGGTAAAAAAAAACGTACAACGTCGTCGTTAAAGAAATAATTAGAGTCAAAAATTTTTGCATTGCACACCAGATTGAAGTTTTTTATTTTGAAGGCGGTAAAAGCTCGATTTGCAAGCGAATCTTCATCCTTAAAAGTTAAATGAGGGAGCATTTCTTTTAATTTACTGACAATAAAACTACAGCTTTTAGAAAAGGCATAATCTAAGGCAGAATATCCTTCTTTGTCTGTAGCGTTTTTATGACCGGCACCAAGTTTTAATAATCGATAGACAATTTTTTTATCGCCTTGCTTAGCGGCTAAATGTAGGGGTGTTAGGCCTAAATGATTGGCCACATCCATTTGTATTGCAGGACAAGTTAACAAGAGTTTTATGACGGCATAATGTTGGTTTTGTATAGCCCAATGTAACGCGGTATTGCCATTGGTGCTTCTATGATTGATGAAATTTTTATCGAGTAAATTCCTAACTTTGTTCGCATCGCCTTGCGCTGCGGCGCGACGTAACTGAGTTCCAGCGTCAAGATTAGGTTTAGTTTGCAACATGACTACTCTTCCTTGTCATTGAATTATTAGTGAAATGCTAGCTGTTTGCTAATGAGTGTAGAGTAAAAAAACTTGCGGTCTTTTTTTGTCCTAAATATAGGCTTTCTATATTACCAACGTTCAATATCACTACTTTAAAAAGTAGTTTATACTATATGACCAATTGGGCGCTATCTATGCTTTTAAAATTCTTCACATTATTCTAAGGTTTTCTAATGTCTACATTTAATTGGATCGATTACACCATTATCGCCATCATTGCGCTTTCCGTTTTAATTAGCGTCATGCGTGGCTTTGTGCGCGAAGTCATCTCTTTGGTTATCTGGGTAGCTGCGATTGCGGTGAGTTTTATTTTTTACCGTTATATAGCTGATTTACTGGTGAACTTTATTCACTCCGATTCAGTGCGTTTGGTGGTGAGTTTTGTTGGTTTATTCCTGGTTACTTTAGTATTGGGTATGCTGATTAATTATTTGATTGGCCAATTAGTGTCGAATACCGGCTTAAGCGGTACGGATCGCGTGTTAGGAGTTATTTTCGGGATCGCGCGCGGAATTTTAGTCGTGGTCTTATTGATGATGTTAGTTAGCTTAACACCGTTTGCGAAAGAATCGTCTTGGCAAGAATCCGTGTTAGTGCCGCATTTTCAACCTTTAGAAGATTGGTTAAGTGGTTTTTTGCCCGAGTCTATGCATAGTCATCTCGAACTACAGAAAGATCACTATTAAAAAAACCGTCATGGCGAGCGAATGTTTAGATTGCCGCGCGCTACGCGCTCGCAATGACGACTTATACTTAACGCGCTCGCAATGACACTTATACTTAACCTGCTCGCCAATTGACGAGTGGCATTACTAAATACTAGCTAGGTCGAAGGCTAATGCTGCGGCATTTAATACCGACACAATGCGCACACTTGATTGTATGCTAAGTTTACTCACACCCATTTTTATCAAGCCATGCGTATGCGCTTCTATACACATGCCGCAACCATTCAGCGCAGATACCGCTAAACAATTTAGTTCATAATTTATTTTATCGATACCTGGGTTGCCAATGACACTCATGCGTAAATTAGCGGGCATACTCGAAAAGTCTTTATCATTAACCAAATGAATGAATCGATAATAAATATTATTCATCGCCATGATAGTGGCTGCGGATTTGGCCGCATTTATTTCTGCATCAGATAATGCAGACTTCACCTCCGATAAAACAGCGTTGACTAAATTTGAATTTTTAATGCTATACGCCGAAGCCAACGCAATACCGCCGATTTGTTGTTTGTTTAAATCTGGCGAACCCGCTTCTGTTAAAATGCTGGATAGATTTAATTTAATATCTTTCGCATTGTCTAACAGTTTGTTTTTGAATGTTTCTATAGTCATGTTCATAATATTCTCCTAAAAAGCTTATGGTTTAATCAACAGCGATGGTGGCTTCGCCTTTTTGCCAATTACAAGGACATAACTCGTCGGTTTGTAAGGCATCTAATATACGTAATACTTCTTTGGCATTTCGGCCGACACTCAGATCCGTCACCATGACAAAGCGGATGATGCCTTCTGGATCGACAATAAATGTGGCGCGTTGCGCAACACCTTCTTTTTTATCGAGTATACCTAAGCCTTGAGCGAGTTCTCGTTTAACGTCAGCGAGCATCGGGAAGGGAAGGTCATGTAATTCATCTTTTTGCTGTCGCCAGACTAAATGTGCAAACTCTGAATCAGTACTGGCACCTAATAAAATGGCGTCCCGGTCTTTAAATTCATTGTTTAATTGGCCAAAAGCAGCAATTTCTGTGGGGCAAACGAACGTAAAATTCTTAGGCCAAAAGAAAAATATTTGCCATTTATTGGCGTAAGTTTTGTTGTGGACCTCAATAAACGCATCTTTTGCGTTAGAGGACACCACGGCTTTGACCGAAAATTCTGGAAATTTATCGCCTATCGTTAACATGGTTTTCTCCTAATTTTTGTGCTTGAAAAGGCATAAATTACTTGAGATCACTCGATAAGTATAATATATTGTTATTATTATATTGATAATTATAACTTATTATAAAGACCATGAATACCCGTGATTTTGAATATCTAATTGCGCTAAGCGAACACCATCATTTTGGTAAAGCAGCGGAAGCCTGTTTTGTCAGCCAGCCGGCATTGAGCATGCAAATCCAGCGTCTGGAAGCGAGCTTAGGCGTAAAATTATTAGAACGCAGCAATAAATCGGTGTTATTAACCGATATCGGCATAGCTATCACTGAACGTGCCAAACAGATTCTGGCGCAAATCAATGAAATCCGGGATCTCGCCAAATTAGCCAAAGATCCTTATAGCGGAAGATTAACCATAGGTGTCATTCCGACCTTAGGCCCTTATTTATTACCTTTGATTTTGCCTGCTTTATCAAAAAAATTCCCCCACCTGCATTTTTATCTGGTTGAAGAGCAAACTTCAGCATTGATACAAAAACTTAAAATCGGCAGCTTAGATGCTGCATTGATGGCGCATCCTATCGAAGAGTCCAGTTTTAGCGCTACTGATTTATTTGCTGAAGAGTTTTTACTGGCGGTAGCGAACAAGCATGTCTTGGCACAACGAAAATTCATTAATGCCTGTGATCTTCAGCAGCAAAATCTACTTTTACTGGAAGAAGGCCATTGCATGCGCGGCCAAACCTTGGATTTATGCCATAAAATGAATGTGAACGAAGTTCAGAATTTTCGTGCCACCAGTCTAGAAACACTCCGTCAAATGGTTGCAACCGGTAATGATGTCACACTAATGCCTAAACTTGCCCAACAAGCGCATGACGGGATTTCCTATATTCCGTTTAATGCCCCGCGACCGGTGCGACAGATAGCTTGTTACTGGCGCTCCTCTTCAGTCAAGACCATCGTTTTAGACGCCATGGTTGAACAGATTAAGATATTAAGCGTTAAAAAAGGCCTAATTATCCCCAGATAGCTTGATTAAGCCTAAATACAACAGAGGAATATTTAGCCTTATAGTAAGGGTAAGAGTAAGCGTTTAGAGGCGCTTAATGTTTCATTAATGAAAAATCTGTAAAATGTCTTAAATAGATAGATTTTTGAGAAAAAGCTATGGCAACTTTTCAAAATACAAAAAAGTTATGGAAATATATACAGGATAGAGAATCTGATAAAGAAATCACTAAAGATTTAGATTCAACCTATAAAGAGTCTTTTATAAAAGATCTTGAAAGAAGCAATGGAGAGCTTCATATCAATGGAGTATCAATGGATTCAATCCTTAAAAGTGCAAGGGAATCTATTGAATTTCGCGACAAGGATACTCAGCAAGAGATTCCTATAGAGTTTACTGCGCGCTTAATTTTTGAAGCGCTTTTTAGAAAACAACCCAATAAATCGACCGCTGCTGATATGCAGTCAAGCCAAGTTATAGATTCAATTTTTGACGTACTTGTAAGCAAACAACCAATAAGTAAGCCAGCGATAGAAGAACTTGATCCAGCCCTTACTACGGATGAATTTTTTGAAGAGCTTACTCGCAAACCAACTAAACAAATGTTGCAAGAAACGTCCTTTGAAAAATTTTTAAGAACCTATCTGCATCAGGGGTTTATCTATCCTAATGTCGAAATTCTCTCTAAGGGCCGCTATATTTTTTCTACTCCTGAAAAAAGAACACTTAATTTAACCTACGCAGATGAGAGTTTGTTCATACAAGTTGATTTTTCTACACAAAAAGTTTGCGATACAAGTATCAATGAAATATTAGAAAAAACAGGTGATGATTTTTTTGTTAAAGGAGCAGCGACCTATAAAGTAAATATTAAACCTATTAATAAAGCAGGTTGGATAGCTCAGTTTGATTTAGTAGACTCCAAACTCGAATGTAAAGATGAATATAAAGATATTTTAGATGAAAGAACTGTCTTTGAAAAAATGACTGAATTTTTACAGGTAATTTTAGATAAACTTAAAGGTTATTTTAGCTCTAAAAATGTTCTTAACTCAAAGCATGGATCTTTTTTCTTTATATCAGAGGATGGAACCTCAGTATCTGAACAAATTTTAGATGATAATACTGAACCCCTCTCTAATATAATCAAAATAGCGGTAGATGGAATGACTCAAAAATAATGCAATTTAACTAGATCCCATAACTTGCTAGGAAAGAGGTTGGTAGAGACCTGCTTTGTACTGATAGCATTTTTAGGTTTAAACAGGTTTTTATTTCTTAGCTAGTATCGATGTTTTAGTTGCATAAACTTCTTTTTGTGCTTCTTGTTGTGGTGTTGAAAACAATAAAGAAGCGGTTAATCTACTAGTGTTAATAGGAATCAGACTTTTAGTTTTTTCAATTGTATTTTCTTGCTTTTTCTTTTCTTTTTTTTCTAAACTCGCTCCTGCTGTATTTTTTAGTTCATTAATTGTTAAATAGCTAAAAAGCTTATCTTGCACATCTTCATTTAAGCTAATTTTCTTGTCATCTTTCGAAACAAAAATGCATCTTTTTGCCAAAATAGTGATATGTAATGAAGCCCGGTTAGTCCTAAATTCATCTTTAAAGTAATCTAGGTCGAGGTAAAAAAATTACCGAATTGTAAAAAGTAAAGAAAAGGCTAGTGAATAGATAAAGTTTCCTTACATTTAACCGAAATATATTAATTTGCAGGTTTGATTCGGTAACGCCACTAATACATTGCCTTTTGTGGGCTGCCAATCGCTTAATACAAAACGTTTTATCCATATATTCTTCGCACTTGAACTTTTGTCTGCGTTGCCGCTCAACTCGCAATCCTCATGTATCTTGAATATATTCGGATTGCTTATTTTCATGGCGCCTTGCCCTAAAACCAATTGCTGCGAGTATATACTTTCTGTTTGTCTTATTAATTGAATACTCGGTAAATGCGTGTGACCATGAATAATCTGTTGTGTTCCCGGATAGTGTTTTAAACAAGCTAGCAAATCTTCCATGACTACATCATATTTCGCCGCATTTTCCGGCGTAGTAGAGTGTTCTTGACCACGTAAGTAATGAGCAATTTTTTGTCGCCATGCTAAAGGTAAACGTAAAAATAAAAATTGCCAAAAGGCATAGCGCGTCCAGCGTCGATAGCGTTGGTAATCTTTGTCGAGCGTGCACCAACTATCACCATGGGTGAGTAGCGTTGGGCTACCATATAAATCAATCACTGTTGGATCACCAAGATAGCGACAGCCAGTTTGCTGAATAAAATGTTTACCGATGAGAAAGTCCCGATTCCCCGGCATGAAGTAAGTCGCGACACCATAGGCCTTTAATTCAGCGAGTGCCGTAATTATTGTCTGATAGTACAGGCTTGAATTATCATCACCGATCCAGGTTTCAAATAGATCGCCTAATATATATAAAGCTTCTGCTTCTCTTGCTTGATGGCACAAAAAATTTAGGAACAACTGCGTCATTGCCGGCTGGTCGCTACTAAGATGTAAATCGGATATAAAGAGGGTCGACATATGACACAATCATAGCGTAAATTAGCTGGACAGACGCGAAAAATCGGCTTTAAACGAATCGCTGTGTTGCGAACTTGTCTGCGGTGCTCATTAACACTAAAGTTAACTCCGCTCCTCGTCAAGTCCGCGCCTTGCACTTCGTCTAAAATCCTCGTTTCGCGTCAGTCCAGGAAGATGTGTCGTCATTTGGCACAGAACAAATTAAAATTTTAAACAAGTAGTTGATTATGAAAACTCGTTTTGCACCTAGTCCTACCGGTCATATCCATTTAGGTAATGCTAGAACCGCTTTATTTAATTTTTTATTTGCCCACTCTCAAGCCGGTTGTTTTTTATTGCGCATAGAAGATAGTGATGCAACGCGCTCGCTGCTAACACTGGCTAAAGAATTAGAAGAAGACTTGCTTTGGCTAGGTTTACCTTGGCAGGAAGGCCCTGGTCAAGAAAAAGGTCTGGGACCTTATTACCAATCGCAAAGGCAAGCGATTTACACACTTTATTATGAACAATTAGTGGGTATCGGGCGTGCTTATCCCTGTTTTTGTAGCGAAGCAGAGTTGCTCATGATGCGTAAACGTCAGTTGGCATTAGGCAAACCACCGCGTTACAGTGGTCAATGTCGTTTGTTGACGGCGGAGCAAGTGGCCGAGAAAAAAGCTCAAGGTCAACTCGCTAGCTTGCGTTTTCATGTTCTGCCGAAACAAGTTATTCGTTTTGATGATTTTGTTAAAGGTGAACAAAGCTTCGCCAGTGATGATATCGGCGATTTTGTGATTCAGCGCAGTGATGGCTCAGCCGCATTTTTCTTTTGTAATGCCATTGATGATGCCTTAATGAAAGTGACGCATGTACTGCGCGGCGAAGATCATTTGACCAATACACCCAGGCAGATGATGATATTAGAGGCGTTAAGTTTAACTATTCCGGCTTATGGACACATGGCCTTAATTGTCGGCGATGATGGCGCGCCGCTATCGAAGCGACATGGCAGTTTTAGTATTAAAAGTTTTCGCGAGAGCGGCTATTTTGCTGAAGCCTTACAAAATTATTTGGCGCGCTTAGGTCATACTTATACCGATCCGAATTTTCTGGACATTCACGCCTTGGCAAAACAATTTTCACTGAGTCGTCTCGGTAAATCACCCGCACGCTATGACCAAGCTCAATTATTGTATTGGCAAAAGCAAGCTTTATTACATTTGTCTAATGAAAAGCTTGGCGCATGGCTGGATGCTAAAATACAAAATAGTGTGCCGAACGAGGTAAGCGTAGACTTTATAGAATTAATGCGCGGGACGATTTGTTTTCCTGATGAGGCGCTTGAGTGGGCTCGTATTATATTTGGCGAAGCTAACGCTTTAAACTTTTCAGTAGAAACCAAGATTTTTTTGCGAAAAGTCGATCCGCTTTATTGGCAGGCAGTCTTAGATTTATCAGCGCAGGGAAACTCTGATTTTAAAGTCTTAATAAAACAGGTGCAAGAAAAATTAAATCTCAAAGGGAAAGCTTTATTTGCGCCATTACGTTTGGCATTGACTGGACGTCATGATGGTCCTGAGTTGGCTAAATTATTTAGCCTGTTAGGCAATGAAAAAATTCGCGAGAGAATACTCCATGCTAAAAATTTATAATACGCTAACGCAAAAAAAAGAAAAATTTACACCGCTGCACGCCAAGAAAGTCGGACTGTATGTGTGCGGCATGACAGTCTACGATTTGTGTCATATAGGTCATGCGCGCGTATTAGTAGCCTTTGATGTCATGTTACGTTACTTAAGTATGCAAGGTTATCAGGTTAATTATGTGCGTAATATCACTGATATTGACGATAAAATTATCAAACGTGCACAAGAAAATAATGAAAGCATGTCAGCATTGACACAGCGCATGATAACCGCGATGCATGAAGATTTT